>NZ_DF978426.1:303-74233 GCF_002897135.1 Nostoc cycadae WK-1
GCAAGGCGCAATTATCAACAGGCTTTGGATATAAAAATAGAATATGGCGATCGCCACTCTTATGCCAGCACCTACCACCAGTTAGGAAAAGTTGCCGAAGAATTGCAAGAATATGAACAAGCCAGGCGCAATTATCAACAGGCTTTGGATATTTATATCGAATATGGCGATCGCTATAGTTGTGCCAGCACCTACCACCAGTTAGGAATAGTTGCCCAAGAATTGCGGGAATTTGAAGAGGCAAGGCGCAATTATCAACAGGCTTTAGATATTTTTATCGAATTTGGCGATCGCTATGCTTGTGCCAGCACCTATTTTCACCTTGGTAAACTTGCAGAAGAATTAGGGGAACTGGAGTCAGCGAAAGCGAATTATCTGCAAGCTTTACAGATTACGGCTGAGTTTAATGATGAGCATGGTTTAGGAATTTCGCTTCGTAATCTTGCCCGTTTCTACCAAGTTACTAAGGATGAGAGTTTATTAGCAGCCGTATCCGAGATTTTTGGCGTGTCGGTGGAGGAAGTGAGGCAGCTTTTTGAGAAATGAAAATTCCCTCTGATGCGATTATTGCAGATGCAAAAATTACAGGCTACTTATTATTACCAAGAGAACAAGACGATAAATCAAAGTTCCTCGCCCAAGCTGGATTTACACAAGACAACCCAGAACTATTGAAAGCAGCAATTAGGCAACTGGCACATTCAACAGAAGCAATACAAGATAGAGATAATGAATATGGAGTGTTCTATCGCGTCACTGGTGAATTAATTGGCTTAAAGGGGCGAAACTTAGCAGTGATTACAGTTTGGCTACAAAGGACTGTTGACGGCAAGTTTCAATTTATCACCCTCAAACCTAACAAGGAGTCTGCAAATGAACTTTGAACTATACCAGCGTGTTGCTTTAAATTGTGATTTGGATGAATATCAATTAAAAAAAGGTGATGTAGCAACTTTAATTGATTTTGTTCCTCATCCCAGCAATGGCGAACAAGGATGTGTTCTAGAAGTATTTAATGCAACTGGTGAATCAATAGCTGTTGTCATTGTTCCCATATCTGATATTAAACCGCTGCGAAATCATGAAATTTTCAGCGTTCGCTCTTTGGTGGAAATTTAGGTCGCCCAAGCAACAACAATTATAGATTTTGTATACGCATTTGTTATTTTGGCGATGCCTGCGGCGGGCTACGCCAACGCAAAAGCTATTTCAGGGACAACAATTCTAGCAATTACCTAGCGCATAAAATATACCCCACCCGCGCTTTCGCACACCCTCCCCTTGCCAAGGCTACGGTGTACACACAAGTCTTGAAATCCTACCTAACGTTTGGTTTCGTCGTCTAGCTTTCGGTTTTGTGATCGCTCTGGAAGCTTGTCATTGCGAGGAGGAACGACGAAGCAATCGCTTTAATTACGGGATTATGCGATTACTTCGCTCCGTTATCACTGCGCTCGTAATGACAATTTAAGGGGTCTATAACGCCTGAAACCCTTGCAGCTACCACTTGTGTGTACACGGTAGCTTGCCAAGGGCAGGGTTGGGGAGGGGTTTGCACATTAATTTCCTGGCGGAAGAGTCCCAGAATTCCCCGCAGGTGGTTCGGTGTAGTCGCAAAATATATTGAGTCCAATTTTCAGAATATACAAAACAATCACAGTAGCGATCGCTTTCCCGTTATCCTTCGTCTATTTAATATTCAAGATAATGTTTGTAAAATCGCTTCAATTTGAGGCTTAAGGTTAGGTAATTCCCGTTCAACAACCAACCAAACAACATCTAAATCGATTTCAAAGTAATTATGAGTTAAAATATTTCGCATCCCAATCATTTGTGACCAAGGAACACCTGGATTTTGCTCACGAATATCGGCAGATAATACACGCGATGCTTCTCCAATAATTTGTAGGTGTTGAATAAACCAAGTTTGAATTAGTTCGTTTTCTTCAAAAGCTTCCCGACCTTGAACTGCATATTTTTCGATACGTTCTATTGCTTCTAAAATATCGCGCAATTTTTCACTATTATCTCTCACAAAGGAACTGCCTCACTTAATACTCGCTCTCGAATACGCGATCGCAATCCTTTTTCTGTGACAACATCAACTTGACAACCAAGTATTTCTTGTAACTCCATCAATAATCCACCCAAATCAAAAAGGCTACGTCCTGGCTCCATTTCAACTAAAAAATCAACATCGCTGTTAACATCTGCTTCAAGACGGGCTACTGAGCCAAAAATTCTAATATTATATGCACCGTATTTTGCCGCAATTTGCAAAATTTCTTCCCGTTTGGCTGCCAATATTTCATAGATACTCATAATTTAATATAAATGTGTATGGCAGTTCTCGTTTGAGTATTGAGTTTTTCCATAGAAATTACAGATAACTTACTTTTTTATATTTTAGGCTCAACTCACAAATCGGTGAATTCATATATCTTTTTGATACTCAAGAGACATTGCTGAGGAAACTATCTCAGGCGATGTCTCCTAAGAAACCTCTGGCGATAAAAACTCGCAATCAAAGTATCAAAGAGATTTGGCAATGCCTATGTCAAGCACATTAATTTCCTGGCGGAAGAGTCCCAGAATTACCAGTAGGTGGTTCGGTGTAGTCACAAAATATATTGAGTCCGATTTTAAGAATATACAAAACAACAACAGTAGCGATCGCCGGATCAAGAGGTAAGCCATGTGCTGCTGCTACACCCACTAGAGAAACAATCACCCCTGTCAGCAAAGGTGTACTGCCCGGATTTTTCGTGTATTCTTTGAGTTGACCGCGAAAGCCTTCATCACCGCAGAGTTCCTGACGCAATACTTTCAGCGTTGTCTGCCAAAGCGATTTACCCTCTGGCATTATTAGCACGCCATTTTGCTCTCCCCACAGTTCATCAAAAGAAGTATCACAATTACCGTTGTGTTTCTCTAAAACATCCAATGCGTGCTTTGCAGGGGCGTAACTGCTTAATAACTCCCGTGCTACATTAATTTCATTACTAGTCAGTTGAGCATCCATCACTTTAACCCTCATCTACAGAACGTTGCTTTTTCCCATCCAGCACCGCACTCACCGTCATATCTCCCATGACATTAATCGCAGTGCGACAACGGTCTAAAAACCAATCAACAGTCACCAACAAAGCAATATACTCCGTCGGCAAGCGCACGGAAGTAAACACCAAAGTCATTGTCACTAGCCCAGCATTCGGGATACCAGCCGCCCCCACCGATGCAAAAATTGATGTCAGCACTACAACTAACTGCTGTCCCAAATTTAAGTGCTGTCCAATAACTTGAGAAATATATAACGCAGACATCGCCTCATACAAGGCAGTCCCATCATTGTTAAAGTTTGCCCCAACTAGCGCCCCCAAAGATGCCGAAGATTCCCTTAAACCGACTTTGGTTTGCAAAACCTCCCAGGTAATAGGCATTGTCACAGTCGAAGAAGAAGTCGAGAACGCCGTGATAAAAGCATCAGAACCGCCAGCCAAAAACTTCCACGGGTTTACCCAAGAATTAAATTTGACTCTGGTGAGATAGTAGCAAGCTTGTAATATTAAGGCTACCAGCACCGCCACAATAAAAGCTGCCAAAGAGACAAAAGGGGCAAAACCTTTTTCCGCCACGGTTTTAGCTACAATGCCAAACACAGCAAAGGGAACTAAGGCAATTACCCAGTTGAGGATACGAATTACCGCCTCAAACAAAATGCCAATCACATCTTCAATGGGTTGAAATCCAATTTTGTTTTGGGCAATTTGTTCTGATTTTAAGCCCCGTAAAACAATACCAAAACAAAGGGCAACTACAATCAGTTGAATTACATTATTACTCACCAACGGCGCAAGGATAGCTTCAGGTACAGCGTCTTTAAGTAATCCCCAAGGATCAATATTGGCGTTAGCAATTGTTGTCTGTGGCTTGGGTAAACTTCCCCAAGTTCCCGGACGGAGAACATTAGCCACGAAAAGCCCAATCAAAATCGCTACAGTGGTATTAGTCACCAGTAGTAACGCTAACCGCCGTCCGGCTGTACCGGGGATAGTCGCAGTCATAAAAGTATGCAGCACTGCTACCAAAATCAACGGTGTAGCCAAAGCGCGGAGCGCCTTAAGTACCAGTTCCGCCGGAATTGCTAAATTGTTGATTAAAGCAGCATTGCTAGGGCTAGGATTCCCCGCACCCAGCGCAATTCCCAAAATTACTGCCAGCACTAGGGCGATAACAATTTGTAACGTCAGAGGAATACGCCGCCACCAAGGACGGGACGAGGTATCGGGCGAATTTTGACTCTCTGTTTGACTCATTGGTAATGCTAGGTAACAGGACTAAGGTAACTATTACAACAACAATTGCGGAAGTGGAATTTACTTAAACAGGATAATCTAATCAATCTAGGGAGTAGAAAAGAGGCAGGGGGGCAGAGGAGCAGGGGAGCAGGGGAGCAGGGGTGAAAATAACAAATGACTATTGACTATTGACCATTGACTATTGACTAAATATTATGTCTTTCGTACCTTTACACATTCACAGTGATTACAGTTTGCTGGATGGGGCGAGTCAGCTACCAGATTTGATTGATAGTGCTATAGAATTGGGGATAAAGGCGATCGCAGTTACCGATCATGGTGTCATGTATGGTGCTGTGGAATTGCTGAAAATTTGCCGTAGCAAAAATGTTAAGCCAATTATTGGCAATGAAATGTATATTATTAACGGCGATATTGAAAAACAAGAACGTCGTCCCAAATATCATCAAGTTGTTTTAGCTAAAAATAATCAAGGATATAAACATTTAGTTAAATTAACTACACTTTCTCACCTCAAAGGTGTACAAGGTAAAGGTATTTTTTCCCGTCCCTGTATTAATAAAGAATTACTCAAACAATATCATGAAGGTTTAATTGTCACCAGTGCATGTTTAGGTGGCGAAATTCCCCAAGCAATTCTTAGTAATAGACCTGATGCAGCGCGGAAAGTTGCTCAGTGGTATAAAGATGTATTTGGTGATGATTTTTATTTAGAAATTCAAGACCACGGCTCCCAAGAAGACCGGATTGTTAATGTTGAAATTATCAAAATTGCGCGAGAATTAGGCATTAAATTTGTTGCTACTAACGACTCTCATTTTGTTTCTTGTTTTGATGTTGAAGCCCACGATGCTTTGCTGTGTATTCAAACCGGCAAGCTAATTGTGGAAGAAAATCGGATGCGTTATAGCGGCACAGAATATCTCAAATCTGCTGATGAGATGAGAATGCTATTTCGTGACCATTTACCCGATGATGTGATTGAAGAAGCTATAGCCACTACAGAAGAAGTCGCCGATAAAGTCGAGTCTTACCAAATTATGGGTGAGCCTCGCATTCCTAATTATCCTATCCCTTCGGGTCATACTGCTGATACTTACGTCGAAGAAGTTGCATGGAACGGACTTTTAGAAAAATTAAACAGAAAATCTCGCGCCGAAGTTGAACAAGTCTATAAAGAAAGATTGGAATATGAATTAAAAATGCTCCAGCAAATGGGGTTTTCTACCTACTTTTTAGTTGTGTGGGACTACATCAAATTTGCTAGAGATAATAATATTCCTGTGGGGCCAGGGCGCGGTTCGGCAGCTGGTTCCTTAGTAGCTTACACAATGGGTATTACCAACATCGACCCCGTACATCATGGATTACTATTTGAGCGTTTCTTGAATCCAGAACGTAAATCCATGCCTGATATTGATACAGATTTTTGTATTGAACAGCGGGATAAAGTTATTGATTATGTTACTCAAAAATACGGCACAGATAGAGTTGCCCAAATTATTACTTTTAACCGTTTAACATCTAAAGCTGTGTTAAAAGATGTCGCCAGAGTGTTGAATATTCCTTATGGGGAATCAGACAAAATGGCGAAATTAATTCCTGTGGTGCGGGGGAAACCAACAAAACTCAAAGTGATGATTTCTGATGACACCCCTGAACCAGAATTTAAAGAAAAATATGATAATGATCCGACAGTCCGCCGTTGGCTTGATATGGCAATGCGGATTGAAGGAACTAACAAAACCTTTGGTGTTCATGCTGCTGGAGTGGTAATTTCTGCCGATCCTCTTGATGAAATCGTCCCTCTACAAAGAAATAATGACGGTTCAGTTATTACCCAATATTTCATGGAAGATTTGGAATCAATGGGGCTGTTAAAAATGGACTTCTTGGGTTTAAGAAACCTGACGATGATTCAAAAAACCATTGATTTAATTGAAAAAAGTAAAGGTTATCGAGTTGACCCTTACGAAATAACTAGTCAAGAAAGAAAAGCGCAAAAGATTTTAGCTAAGGGTGAACATAAAACTCTCCCTAAAGATGTGCAGAAAACTTATGAATTGTTAGAATCTGGAGAATTAGAAGGCATATTTCAATTAGAATCATCGGGGATGAAGCAGATAGTCCGAGATTTGAAACCTTCTAATATAGAGGATATCTCTTCAATTCTGGCATTATACAGACCAGGCCCTTTAGATGCAGGCTTAATTCCTAAATTTATTAACCGCAAACATGGAAGGGAAAATATAGACTATGAAAGCCAGGTTCTCGAACCAATATTAAATGAAACATACGGCATCATGGTCTATCAAGAGCAAATCATGAAAATTGCTCAAGATATGGCTGGTTATTCGTTAGGACAAGCTGACTTACTGCGCCGCGCAATGGGGAAAAAGAAAGTTTCCGAAATGCAGAAGCAGCAGGAAAAATTCATTGATGGTTCCACAAAGAACGGCGTGAGAAAGCAAGTAGCAGAAAAGCTATTTGATGATATGTTGAAGTTCGCTGAATATTGCCTCAGCTATGAGACAAAAGTGTTGACGGTAGAATATGGCTTGATACCAATTGGCGAAATTGTCGAAAAAGAAATTGAATGCAACGTCTTCAGCTTTGATAGTCATGGTCATGTCTATACACAAGCGATCGCCCAATGGCATAATCGAGGACAACAAGAAGTATTCGAGTATGGTTTAGAAGACGGTTCAGTCATTCGTGCCACCAAAGACCATAAATTTATGACAACCGATGGTCAAATGTTACCCATTGATGAAATATTTGAGCGCGAGTTAGATTTACTCCAAGTTCAAGGTTTACCAGCGTAAGCATCTCAGGTTTATGAGTTGGCAAAATATTAGATTTGCTGAGATTCAAAGTATTGAAAAAGTAGTTGCTGAATTTTATGTATCATGTGTGAAGTACATTCCCAACATCTACTTTAGAGTCAAAATCACTGAGGATATTTATGGCAAATATTCCGGACGCGTGAATCTTGCTATTAAAAACTTTAGAGATGATTCGCCTGAATGGGTTGGCGGAACAGGAGACTCGGTTGATGAAGCACTAGAAAATTCAATCAAAAATTTGATAGACTCTATCGAGTCCTCTGGAAAAGATATCAACTGTTTGAGAGATGAAGATTTTGAATGGTCATCTCATGAAGACTTTTAGCATCACTTCCGCAAACTTTTGTCTGTAACCATAAAGGGTTTTTGGTGCGTTAGGACTAATTTCCATAACGCACCTGACTAGATTCAAGCTCAAAAGTACTTAAAAATCATCATCATAATTTTTCATGGCTTTGGGGTCAGGCGCAAAGGCTAACCACAAAGGAAATTGCAATATTCCTAAACTGATTTGCTCTTCGGAATCGTCAATGATGATTAAAGGTAGTTGATTAGCTTTGACCAAACGCTCGGCTTTTTGCGCTAAAGCGTCTGGCGCTTCAAATAAAACTACTCCCCGGTCAGGGCCAAAATCTGGGCGACCAATACCTAAACAATCTTGCAAACCTCGCCGCCATTCACCCAAGCGTTCTGGTGTATTGGCTAAAACCAGAGTACGGACGCGATCGCCATACAATTTATGTAGTATCGAAATAATCGCCGAAGCAATCAAAGTATTTTGCAAACGACTACCCATTGTCCGCAACGCACCCCGTCCCCCTTGTCCAAAAAACCAATTCGAGACTCGCTCTGCATGAACTGGTTCAAAGGTGCGGCGTAGTTGCCAAGCCGGGCCATAATAATCTGGTTTGTTACGATATTGATCAATTAGGCGGCGAACTTGCTTAGTAGTCTCTTGAAACTGCTGTTGGGCAAATTGTGGTGTAATTGCTTCTGGTTCTGCGGGTTTAGCTTCTTTAACACTTGGCCTTTCTCGTTCTCTAACTTCTGGGACTAGTTGTAACTGCTCGGCGGCGGCGGCTAAATCTTGTAAGCTCCCAGTGAGATAATCTTTAAAACCTTGGACACGAATTGCTAAATCTTGCGATGCGCCTGCAAAAGTCGTTCGCATTTCATTGCGGATACGTTCTTGACGACGTTCTAACTGTTCTATAGAAATTTGTAGTGCTTGTTTGCGTTGTTCTAATTGTCCGAGTGATTCTTGCACAATTCGCCCCATTGCTGTTTGCGTGTCGCTCAGTTGTGTTTGCAGCGTGTTGTAAGTTACTTGCAACGTAGCAATTTCGGCTTTGAGTGCGGCTTCAGTTTCTTGTAACTGAGTTAACCTTTGCTCGGCTTCGGCGTATAAGGAATTATTTTGTGATGCTGATTCTGTTTTTAACCCTAATGCAGTTGTGTCAGCGGCTAATGGAACCTCAGCGGCTGGTTCATCTATTAAACTAAGCAATTCTGTATTTACATCGCTCGTTTCTGTGTCAACTGCTGAAGCAGATGCTTCTGGTTCCAGAACTGACTCTACAGATGAGTTTTCTGGGTTTTCTATTTCTGGGTTTTCTGGTTGTATTTGCTCCAACCACTCATCTATTGGTTCTGGAGTTTGAGATGACTCAGGGTTCATAAACGATAGTGTAATTTCTAAAGGCGAATAAATTTTTGCTTACTTGTCATTTGTCATTTGTCATTTGTCATTTTTGTATTATTGCTCTCAACTATTGACCATTGACTATTGACCATTGACTAAGCACTAAATACGTGGACAACGTTCTGCCAAACAAGCTTTGAGGGTGTTGGGGTCGAACAAAATTGGTAAAAAGTGAATACTGTTAATTTCTTTAAAATAAAACAGAACTGGAAACTTATTCCAGAATATTCGCCAGTTTTGCCATTCTCGGTAGGGAAAACGCCGAATTAACTTTTCACCTCTGTAAATATCTAAGTCGGTGGCAGTAAATTGCAAGCGTAATGTTACAGTTTGAAACAAAAGAAACAAACCAAAAAATGCGATCGCTCCTCCTATTAAAGGTTGCACAATCACAATGGGAATCGCTGCAATCACTAACACAACAGGGATATTGTAACTAGGTTTGAGTTCCACTGTTGCTACGGAATTAGGCGCAAATGAACTAGTCACTGTTTCAAATCCTGTTTCATGAGTAGACATCTTTCCTATTTTAGGGGTTAACAGTTTTCTCTGAGCAGACAGCAGGTAGAATGCAAGGTTATTCATGACCAATCACCCAACACTCAGCACTCTTAAAACCCTTTGACGAATGCACTACCCGCACCTTGAAACATCAACCACGACAAAAAGAAATTGCTAATAAATATCAGCAGCAAAGCAGTCACTACGGCTGTTGTGGTTGATTGTCCTACACCTTTAGCACCACCAGTGGTTGTCAAGCCCCAACTGCAACCAACGACAGCAATTAACAAACCAAAACACACGGCTTTAAACAAAGCACTACAAATATCCCAAGTGTCCAGCAGGTTGCGGGCGGAGTCGAGAAATACCGTATCGGCTAGTCCGTATACATGAGTAGCAATTAATAATCCACCAAACATACCTGTTACTAACGACAGGAGAGTTAAAATGGGCAGCATTAAGCAGCAAGCAATCATTCGGGGAATAACGAGATAATCAATTGGGTCTGTTTTTAAAATTAACAGCGCATCAATTTGTTCTGTAACTCGCATAGTTCCGATTTCTGCGGCGAAGGCAGACCCCACGCGCCCTGCTAAAATAACTGCTGTGAGTACGGGTGAAAGTTCTCTTGTTAAAGCCACCGCCAGCACGCCGCCGACGAGATTACCCGCACCAAAGTTAATAAACTCTCGCGCTACCTGGATGGTAAACACAGCACCAACAAAAATTGCCGTTAACAGCGCAATAAACAAAGAGTCTGGCCCTACAGCGGCCATTTGTTCTAAAGTATTCCGCCAATGAATTTTGCCCCGCAGCAGGTGAACTATCACTTGTCCCCCCAGAAAAATCGCTGCCAGCAAGCGCTGACCCCATGCTGCTAAACTGGAATTAGATGTAATCTGGCTCAATGTTCTGTAGCTAACTCGGTAATTGCCTTAAGAATAGCGAAAGTTCATGGTCAATAGTCAATAGTTATTCTTCTCTTCTGCACCCTGCACCCTGCCCCTTCGCCTCTTCATGAAATCAGGTTCACGTTAACTTAGTTTAAAGTTACTCTCATAAAATAAACCTTTACCTACATATCTTGTGATGTGTGCTATTTAATAGATATAAGCTCAAAGCCTGAATCAGTAAAGGTTCTGTCTCTCCACAAGCTAATTGTTCCGTGATACATGTTGTGTAGTTATTGTCTGTTTTTTTAATGAAAACTTAAGATTTTTGACATATTGGCCTCTAGGTGGCGATCGCACGTATTGTAGAAGATGAAAGATAGTTAGTTGGCTATTGTGCGTTGTCTTCCTGGAGGTTATCTTTCATGACTTTTCTGCTGAACTTTCTCCGTTCCCTATTAGTCACGGTTGTTTTCAGCTTTGTTGCGCCTATATTTTTAGTTGGTGGGATATTGCTGCTGTTATCTGTACTCGGTTATATGCCCGGATTGCAAACAGTAACAGAGACCAGCGCTACAGGTATATTACATTTTCTTGCAATTTTTGGCAGTGGTACGCCCTTGCGCGGAATGCTAATTATTGGTCTGACTTGGAGTTTTGTCGGCGCATTGTTTGATACTTATGCGTATTATAGATGTCAAATTTTACGCATAGATTCTTGAGTAAATTATGTGTTCGTCAGGTTAGCGTCGGCTAATAAAAAATTTAAAACACAACTTTAGTAAGCATTATAGAATTTAAATCAAATCTCATTCGGAGTTGAGATTCTAGATTAGTATTGTTAAATTAAATACCTAATTATTAATAACCACAACCACAGATAGCCAAAGTTTAGTAACTTTGACAGAAGAATTTAGCTCAAAAATTTAAGATAGCCTAAATGCAGCGCCAGGTAATTGCCAGCAGTCTAATCAGTGTCTGCTATAAAATGCTTGAATAGCAGAATGCCCATTCATTTTCATCTCTGGGCATTTTATAGTGAGATTATATACGAGGTTTTTTGACTGCTCATGGTTTGGCCGTTTAGATCCAAGTTTCTTAAACAAATTGCGCGAATTGAAATTACTGGTGCGATCGCAAGTGCTACTCGCAAACGTGTATTAGAAGCCCTCAAGACCGTAGAAGAAAAGAAATTTCCAGCTTTACTTTTACGCATCGATAGTCCTGGAGGAACAGTTGGAGATTCCCAAGAAATTTACAGCGCTCTCAAGCGTTTGCGCGAAAAAATCAAAATTGTCGCTAGTTTCGGTAATATTTCTGCCTCCGGTGGTGTTTACATCGGTATGGGAGCCGAACACATCATGGCTAACCCCGGAACCATCACCGGAAGCATCGGTGTGATTCTGCGGGGAAATAACTTAGAACGCTTGCTGGAAAAAATTGGTGTTTCCTTCAAAGTCATTAAGTCCGGCCCATACAAAGACATATTGGCATTTGATCGAGAACTAACAGAACCGGAACAACACATTCTGCAAGAATTGATTGACATCAGTTACCAGCAGTTTGTGCAAACCGTAGCCGATGGTCGTTCTTTAGCCGTAGAAACTGTGAAAAGTTTCGCCGATGGACGGATTTTTACTGGGCAACAGGCTCTAGAATTGGGAGTTGTAGACCGCCTGGGAACAGAAGAAGATGCTCGTCGCTGGACAGCCGAACTGGTGGGTCTTGACCCCGAAAAAACACAATGTTTTACCCTTGAAGAACCAAAACCTTTGTTAAGTCGCATTCTACCTGGGAGTCGTCAAGTTTCATCAAGATTAGGTGCAGGTGTTGACTGGTTAGAATTTGAAATGTCTACCAGTGGTCTGCCATTGTGGTTATATCGACCATAAATTTCATTGGTCATTAGTCATTGGTTATTTGTTATTTGCTAATGACTTTTGACTTTTGACTTTTGACCAAATTAATTAAGGAGGATTTTGGGCGTGGAGTGGCAAATGCGAGCTATTCGTGGAGCAACAACGGTTGCAGAAAATACAATTGAAGCAATGCGAGAAGCAGTTATAGAACTGCTAGATGAACTAGAACAACGCAATAAAATTCAACCGCAGGATATGATTAGCGTGACTTTCTCCGTCACCCGCGATTTAGATGCGATTTTTCCGGCGGCGATCGCTCGTACACGTTCTGGTTGGGATAATGTACCTATGTTGGATGTGCAGCAAATGCACGTCGAGGGTAGTTTACAACGTTGCGTCCGCTTCTTAATTCACGTTTATCTGCCAGTTTCTACCCCAATTCATCATATATATTTGCGTCACGCTTCTAATTTACGTCCCGACTGGAGTTTACCTCAGTCTTTACACACATCACAGCCAGCAATTGAGTCAAAAGTTTAAATCCATTTCAAGTATGTAGGCTTAGGAAACACAATTCTGGTAAATATGCAGTTTTCATCAAAAATTGATGCCGGAAATAACCTAGGGAACACACCTACAAAATTGTAATTATTGCGTGTAAAATCTGTCTTTATACATTAATTAGCCGCTATTTCCTGGCTATTCACAGGTACAAACCCAGCTTGAGCGATCGCTCTTTGTCCTTGTTCAGTAAGCAACAGTTTAGCGTATGCTTCCCCAACTTGTTGTTCTTGCCCTTGGTTTTGTGGAATCATGACAAATAATTTGGCAGTTAGTGGGTAAGTACCATTTTTGATCACTGCCGTATTCAGTTGATTGCGTTGTCGCGGACACTGATTTGACTGCACAACTGGTTCTCGGTAAAGAGAAACTAACTGTTCTGATGTTACCCCTAAAGGTAATAGCTTTACACCACATTGATTTATCACCCCTCTAGCAGAAGCATAATATACACTGCCAGGAGTGGTTTTGATTCGGCGTAATGCTTCTGTTGTTGAGTAAACATACTCAACTTGAGAACTCAAATTTTGCTTATCTGCTGGCTGGTTTGGGAATAACAACGTGTCTGCATTTTCGGGAGATTGGGACAAAGGAACGATTGCTAAGTCTTTTCCGCCTACTTGCTTCCAGTTAGTAATCTGTCCCAGATAAATTTTTTGTAATTGTTCAACGGTTAAGCCGGGAACTTCAAGTTCTGGGTTAACTACTATTGCAACTCCATCCATCCCTACTTGACGTTGTTCAATTGTTAAACCTTGTTTTTTTGCCTGAGCTTGTTCTGCATCTGTCAGCGGACGAGATGACTGAGTAAAGTCTAATTTACCCGCCAGCAACATTCTAATTCCTGCGCCCGAACCAGGACTGCTATCTGTAGGATTGACATAGAGCAATTGAAATTCTGGACGAGTATTTTGAATCTGTGAATCTACTAATTGCCTAATCGATGCCCAAGCTGTACTACCACCGTAATTGAATGCACCAATTGGCATATCATTAACCTGGGCAAAGGTTGAACCAGTAAGATTACTTACAGCTTCAGAATTCTGACTAGAGACAGAATCCTGACGATTATTGACAAATAAGCGTGGTCTCAGCCATAACCACAGCCCGCCAATGAGTACAATTGTAATTACTTCGCCAATGATCAGCCCCCTGATCATCTGGATTGCGTCTGTGCTGAGTGAGACAGCTTTTCTATTACTGTTGCTCATTAGATGTAATTTTATTAAGTGTCTTTAATAAAGAATATATATTAAAACTATAAGTAAATACCTTTGCGTAATATTACGGGGAACAACCGTCAGGCACATCGTAACATGTTAATTAAGTTACTAAGTGAACGTTACCAGGTTGTGCAAGTTTTAAGTCAAGGAATGTTTTGTAAAACCTACATGGCTGAAGATACGCATCTTCCGAACCGTCCCACCTGCGTCGTCAAGCATTTTTTACCAAGTAGCGAAGTTCCTATCCCTGGAGAAATTCGCCGACGGCTATTTAATAGAGAAACACAAGCGCTGCAAAAACTCGGCGACTATGATTTAGTTCCCCATTTATTGACTTATTTTGAAGATGACCAAGAATTCTACTTGGTGCAACAATTTATTGAAGGGCATACTTTAAGTACCGAACTTCAGCCTGGTTACTGTTGGTCACAGAGCAAAGTTATTCAACTTCTACAAGAAGTTTTAGAAATTCTCCATTTTGTTCACAGTCATGGGTTGATACATCGAGATGTCAAACCCAGCAATATTATGCGCCGAATATCAGACAATCGCTTAGTTTTGATTGATTTTGGTGCGGTTAAACCAATTTTGACGCAATTAGTCAAATATAAAAAAAATATAGTGCCGATTGAACAATCTACAATTGCGATCGGTACACCAGGATATATGCCTAGTGAACAACAACGTGGCAGACCACGACCTAATAGTGATATTTATGCTTTAGGGATGATTGCCATTCAAGCACTTACAGGGGTACATCCGACACAATTACCAGAAAACCGTAAAACAGGTGAAATTGTTTGGCAACATTTAGCTAATGTGAATGTTGAGTTAGCTGCGGTGATTAATAAAATGGTGTGTTATCACTTTCAAGACAGATATAAATCCGCACAGGAAGTACTAGCAGCGCTGTTACCTCATATCAATCATCAAGATGTTACGCTACTATCAACTTTTTCGTCTCAAAATATATTGTCTGCATATCACTCTAACGCGGCATTTCACAGTGCGATATCAGCACCGCTTTTAGAAAAACCAACAAGTATTCCTGAAACTTCTATTATTCCTAAGAAGTCTCCTTTATTAGTTGGATTAGTAATTGGTGTGGTTTCTGGGTTAATTTTGATGGTTGTGAGTTATTGGTCTTTGCAGATAATTTCACCCGAACCTAACACTCAAAATTCATTACCCACACCAAAAGGCATCAATCATTAAGTTGATTGGATTAAACACACAATAATTCAAGTACTTTAAGAGCCAGAGTTTTGCATTATTTGTGATTGGTTATAGTTTGGCTGAGTACTGTCTCGATGAATTAAAAATGCCACAATAGCCAGTACAGTTAAATTAATCGCTAAAATGCCAATGGCGCTCCATACCCAAATTTTCATTTCAGCCTCCGAATTATTAGTTATCAGTTGGCTTGTGATGATGAAACCGAATTCCTAAAAAAATGTCGTAAACAAATTCAAAAAAATCTTTCTTTTGTAATAATCCTGAAGTTTGATAACAGCCTTTTTCATCTAAAAGAGGTTTCATCACATAATATGCTGGTTGATAATTGTACCAAGGAATCGAAGGCCAAAGATGATGAATTAGGTGATAATTCTGCCCCATAATTAGGAGATTCAAAATTGGATTAGGGTAAACACGAGCATTTTTCCAGCGATCGCGCTCAACAAAAGGTCTATGTGGCAGATAATCAAAAAATAGCCCCAGTGCTATCCCAACTATAAAGGCGGGAATAAACCAAAAATTGAGAATATAGCCTAAAAAGTGATACTGCACTGAAATATACACAATACTGACAACAATCAAGCGGCTAATAAACCACTCCAATAGCTCATATTTACGCCAAAGTTGCCGCTGAAAGAAAAACACTTCATGGTATAAAAACCGCACTGCTATCAACCACAAAGGCCCGCCTGTAGAGACATAATGATCTGGGTCATCTTTGGGATGATTCACATGAGCGTGATGTTGTAAATGTACGCGGGTAAATACCGGAAAAGCAAAAGCCAATATCAACGCACTACCATGACCTAGCATTGCGTTGATGATCCGGTTACGGTGTGCAGACTGATGACAAGCATCGTGAATGACTGAGCCAGAACCATGCAAGGCTAAGGTGTTAATACAAAAGCATAACCAGTGTGGCCATTGCCACAGCCAGTAACCAAAATTTGATAACACTAGCATGGTGATAGCAGACAAAAAAATCAGCATTGTTGGGCTGAAATTACCAGGAGGCTCTAAGAATTCCTTGGGCGGGATTTTCAATACTTTTTGTTGTGCCTCCAACGCGAGCATTTCTGACTCCTTCTTTATCAAACATTACGAATATACGATAAATATTAGTAAAAAATAAAGTTTGATGAAGTTTTGTATAGCAATTTTTTATGTAAACATCTGCTTCGCAGCAGATGAATAGCGCTATGATTCCAGACGAAACCCAAGTATTTGCTGATCGCTAGGGTGTGTCACCTCAGTTATTTAAGAGTAGAGAGAAAAAAATCATCCTAGGGAAAGAGGGCATCAAGTTTAGTGTACGATAGCTATTCTGTTCTTGAATCCCTAGGAATAATCTCAAGGGAAAACTCAGCAATCATTCAAAAACCTTTCCTCAAATTTACTCTTTATCTGCCCCTCGCTAACTGCTTAAATTTATTGATGTGGCAGTAACTGAAACCGCATGTCCATTGATTTACTATGACTGCTTAACAAGCTCCCTAAAATCAGCCCTTATGCAATTACGAGATTCTCTACGTCGGACAAAAATTGTCGCTACAATTGGCCCCGCTACCAGCAGCCCAGAAATGCTCAAAGCGATTATCGAAGCAGGAGCAACAACGCTGCGCCTTAACTTCTCTCACGGTACTCATGCTGACCATCAGCGTAATATTCGCTTAATTAGGCAAACTGCTTTTGAACTTAATCAGCCAGTGGCAATTTTGCAAGACTTGCAAGGGCCAAAAATTCGCTTAGGGCGGTTTGAAAATGGGTCTATAGTTTTAGCAAAGGGCGATCGCTTTATCTTAACTAATCGCCAAGTTGTAGGCACACAAGATATTAGCTGCGTTACTTACGAATATTTGTCCGAAGAAGTCCCCACCGGAGCCAAAATTCTCCTCGATGATGGGCGAGTTGAAATGGTGGTGGAAGAAATTAATCGGGAAAAAGGTGATTTATGTTGTCGTGTGACAGTTGGTGGTAAGTTATCCAACAACAAAGGCGTAAACTTTCCTGGGGTTTACCTGTCTATTAAAGCCATGACCGACAAAGACCGTGAAGATTTAATGTTCGGTCTAGACCAAGGCGTAGACTGGGTAGCACTTTCCTTTGTTCGCAACCCCCAAGATGTGATCGAAATCAAAGAACTGATTTCCAGCACCGGGAAGCAAGTCCCAGTCATTGCCAAAATTGAAAAGCACGAAGCCATTGAACAAATGGAAGCCGTTCTGGCTTTGTGTGATGGTGTAATGGTGGCGAGAGGTGACTTAGGGGTAGAACTACCAGCGGAAGATGTTCCCATATTGCAAAAGCGGCTAATTTCCACCGCTAACCGCTTAGGGATTCCCATTATCACCGCCACCCAAATGTTAGATAGTATGGTGAGTAATCCCCGCCCCACCCGTGCGGAAGTATCAGACGTAGCCAATGCGATTTTAGATGGTACTGATGCAGTCATGCTATCTAACGAAACTGCTGTGGGTAACTACCCAGTTGAAGCAGTTGCAACAATGGCCAGAATCGCTGAACGTATAGAACAAGAAGAACGCAACTCAGTCACACGCCAACTACGAGATAGTAGACGTTCCATTCCCAACGCCATCAGCCAAGCTGTAGGTCAAATTGCCGAAAACCTGGGAGCAGCCGCAATCATGACCTTAACTCAAACTGGGGCGACTGCGCGTAACGTATCCAAATTCCGTCCCCACACACCTATTTTGGCAGTCACACCCCATGTCAACGTAGCGCGACAACTACAACTGGTATGGGGGGTAAAACCTTTATTAGTCTTAGGTTTACCCTCAACTGGTCAGACATTCCAAGCCGCAATCAATGTTGCTCAAGAGCATAAATTACTTTTTGAAGGCGATTTGGTGGTAATGACTGCGGGTACATTGCAAGGCGTTTCTGGCTCAACAGATTTAATTAAAGTTGAAGTAGTTACAGCCGTCTTGGGTCAAGGTATTGGATTAGGACAAGGTTCCGTGAGTGGTCGCGCCAGAGTTGCTCATACTGGTATAGATGTCAGCAACTTTAACCCAGGCGATATTTTAGTAGCGCCTCGCACTGGTGCTGATTTTGTCGATGCTATTCGCAAAGCATCTGGTATTATCACTGAAGAAGAAAGCTTGACCTGTCACGCCGCTGTTATTGGCTTACGTCTCGGCGTACCTGTAATTGTTGGTGTGAAAAAAGCTACCCAAGTCATTCGTGATGGGGCAATTTTAACTCTTGATGTGCAACGAGGTCTAATTTACTCTGGCGCAGTAGGCACACCGTAAAAAAGGCAAAAGACAAAATAACTACTCTGGTTGAGTTTCAAAGTTAACTCGTTCGTAAATCTGGCGATGGAGAATTTGGCAGTTAGCCGCAACTAAATTTAAAACGCCATCTTCATCGTCAGTTTCTTTAAATAGCCAATTGCCATCAGGAGTTTTGCTCAACTGCTCAATGTGCAGTTGATATTGGTCAATTAAAATATATTCTTGAAATTCGGGAATGGAGCGATAATAAGTAAATTTATCACCTCTATCTCTACTACTAGTAGATTTAGAAAGCACTTCAAAAATAATGCTGGGATTTATTACTGTGTCTTTCCTTCCTGATTGAAAGACTGGTTCATCTTTGATGATGAGAACATCAGGATATGTGTATGCTTGGTAACGCGGAATCCAGAGCCGCAGGTCATTGGCATAAACATTATAATTTTGTTGTCTTAGTCTAGGTGAAAGAGCTAATACTAGGTTGATAATAATTTGGTTGTGATTAAGTGATCCTCCTGTCATAGGGATAATTTCTCCATCACGGTATTCACTGCGGGACTCAGCAGCCTCTTCGTGTGCCAAGTATTCCTCAGCGGAGTATTGACGGGGGGGAGTCTGCACAACCATAAGATTTATTTACTCAGGTAACATTAGCCTAATTATAAATAGGGCGATGAGAGTTTTGCGATCGCTCGTGATGTTTTACCGCAACAGATATATTTAATTGTTGGAGAAACACTGTTATGTTGATGACAACGGTGGAACCTCAAAGTCATGAAACGAGCAAACATTATGAGATGAATTATTTAACGCTCTCACCAATTTTGCATCGAGAGTCAGTAAAACAGCATTAACTTGCTGCGACAGTGCAACATAACAAGCATCATAGGCGGAAATATTGTAATTGAGGGCAATATTCACAGCCTCCGCCATCAAGTCAGCCGTTGAGACAACACGCAAGGGAAAAGCCTTGAGACTAGCTAAATTTCCTTGAATCAAAGAAGTATTGTAACGACCAGCACGAGCATACTTCCATAAAACATTTGCACCTTCAATGTAAAACAAATCAGGCACAAAAATTTCTGTTTGAGGATTGGCAAGATGAGCAAACAATTGATTAACTTTAGTCGTTAGCGGATCAGGAATAAATTGCTTAACTGACACACTGGTATCTACTACACACCTAAGAGGACTTGTCATCTGTCACGATCTTCTCTAATCATGGCAGTGCTGTCAGGCCATTCAACATCCGTTGGTAGCTGTTCACGACGAAGGCGAATCTCTTCTAAAAGTTTAGGGACATTTTTGTACCTTTCGTCCTCCGCTGGCTGTGTGTTTACCTCCAAAGCCTTCTGCAAAATTTTAATAACTTGAGCCTCAACTGAGCTATTTTCCGCTTTAGCTAACTCTTGCAATTGTGCGTATAACTCATCGGATACATTTAGCGTATGAAGGGTAGCCATTGCTTGACCTCCCAAAAGAATTTATTGGTAATGGTAGCACGATAGGCGTTTGGGAAATGGGTTAAGGGTGCGATCGCCTGTTCATTTTCTGTATCTATACAGAAAAAATAAAATCATTTTTTATATTTTAATTATTTACAGCAGAGTTTTTACTTACATTCAGTCTTTTCTTACTGATTTTATAAATATATATTTTATTAATTCCGAGTTTTTACAAATGTATAAAAATATATTGGCAAGCATAATTATAAAGTCAGCATATATTCTCAATAGAGATTCTAGGTTGTATTTATTAATTAATTAATTGGGGGAGCAATGAGCGTAGAAGAATTTGTATTTGATGTTGCTGGAGAATTGGTATTGAATGATTTTACTGCGGAAAACAAAGTAGGATCTGTAGCAGGTGGTGTAGGCGCGTTATGTGTAGTAGGTGCATTAGGTTTGGCAGGGCCAATTGTAGTACCTCTAGCTATAGCTGGTGGAGTTTTAGCTGGTGCAACAGGAGAGTCTTCAGTTAAAAGTACAGCAAAAAGCATAGGTTCTATAGTTGAAAGTGTAGCATCTGGAGTAGGTTCTGTAGTTGGCAGTACAACAAAGGGAATAACAGCGGGATTTTTAGGTTTTATCGACATCTTCAAAAGCAATGCAGACTTTTTTAAACGAGGAGTTGAAAAGTTAAAAAATAAGCAGTATGCAGAAGCAGTTGAAGATTTTTCTAAAGCAATAGAAATAAATCCTCACTACACCGAAGCATATTACTTAAGGGCTTGTATTTATTCTGATACTTGTAAATATCAAGCAGCTATTGAAGATTTGTCTGAAGTAATTAAAATTGATCCTCAATTTGAGGAAGCATATTTTCTAAGGGGTTGTAATCGCTCTGATAGTCGTGATTATCAAGGAGCTATCAATGATTATAGCCAGACAATTAAAATTAATCCTCAGCATTTTGAGGCTTATTATAATAGAGGACATTTATTAGCTACACAGAAAAATTACGATGGTGCTATTTTTGATTACACACAGAGTATTAACTTAGATCCAAATAACAAGGATATTTATGAAAGACGAGGAAGAATATATATTGAAATTAAATATTATGAGTCTGCTTTGTCTGATTATACTCAAATAATTAAGCTGGATAAGCGCAAATTTAATGCTTATTTTATCAGAGGTGGCATATATTTTGATTTACAAAATTATGAAAAATCAATACAAGATTTTACTTACCTCATAGAAAATAACTACAGTATAGCCGAAGCATATTTACATCGAGCTAATGCTTATTTAGCAAATGAGAATTATGAAAAAAGTATCTTAGATTTTACTCAGATTATCAACCTTCGTCCAAATGATTTTTCTGCTTTATTGAGTCGTGCTGGCGCTCGTACGATGTCTAAAGATTATAATGGAGCTATTGCGGATTATACTTTAGCCATTAAAAATAAATTTGAATGCGTTGATACCTATTTCAAAAGAGCTAATATTCGTAAGCTAAAAGGAGACTTACAAGGAGCCATTAAAGACTATAATCACGTTATACAACTTGATCCAAATTATTCTTCTGCTTATGTACGACGCGGTTGTATTCGCAAGAAACAAGGCAAAAGTAAAGAGGCAATAGAAGATTTCAAGCAAGCAGTCAATATTTTTGCTAAAAAATCGATGCTCAATGAAGTTAAAAAACTTCAACAAGAAATCAGGCTTTTAGAAAATGAAATTAAAAATACTCCTTGGTGGAAAACAAGGATTTTTTAAAACAAACCTGAAAAAACATCTAGATAATATAGTCAGCTATTATAGCCGTGTAAACTGTAGCATTTTACACCTAATCAATTATTATAACACATAATCTCAACAATTAACCTTTGTGTGTAAGTGCTAGAAACTATTGTGCTACTGAACCGA
Source organism: Nostoc cycadae WK-1 (assembly GCF_002897135.1). Taxonomy (NCBI): domain Bacteria; kingdom Bacillati; phylum Cyanobacteriota; class Cyanophyceae; order Nostocales; family Nostocaceae; genus Nostoc; species Nostoc cycadae. The sequence continues at coordinate 22,069 of NZ_DF978426.1, forward strand.
TTGATATTGGCTGTAAACGCAACTCTGTTGTTACGATAATTTCATATAAGATTTCTTAGATATTGCAGCCTTGATCCAAGCGGAAACTTTAGAACTACTAGAATGGCATCGTCTCTGCCAGCATTTGGCGACATTTGCGGCAACAAAGCTAGGGGCGATCGCATCAACTAATTTACAAATTCCTACATCGCAGTCAGTCAGTGAGCAGTTATTAGCCCAAACTAAAGAAGTTTACCAACTAGAAAGTCGGCTGACTACAAGTTTATCTTTTGATGGTATTCAAGATATTGGTGATTCCATAGAACGCGCTGAACTCCGCGGGATTTTAGCTGGGGATGAATTACTGGCGATCGCCACCACTCTAGCCGGGGCGAGGAATTTACGGCGTATAATCGATAACCAGGAAGATACACCAGTATTAACTGATTTAGTTGCAGATTTACGCACTTACCCAGAATTAGAGCAGGAAATTCACCGTTGTATTGATGAACGCGGGATTGTAGCTGATCGTGCCAGCCAAAAATTAGGCGAAATCCGTGATGATTTGCGAAGATTACGCAGTCAGATTAACCAAAAACTGCATAATATTTTACAGGCAAAATCGAATGCTGTTCAGGAGCAGCTAATTACTCAACGGGGCGATCGCTTTGTTATCCCAGTCAAAGCCAGCCACAAAGACGTTATCCCCGGTATTGTTCACGATACTTCTACTAGTGGCGTGACTTTGTACGTGGAACCTAATTCCATTGTGCCGATGGGTAATCAATTGCGGCAAATGCTAAAACGAGAACAAGCAGAAGAAGAAGCGGTTCGTCGCATTTTGACTGAGCAAGTTGCAGCGGTTACGCCAGATTTAGAAAGGCTATTAGTAATTGTGACTACCCTCGATTTAGCGGCAGCGCGATCGCGTTATAGTTACTGGCTAAAAGCGAATCCACCTAGATTTATTAACCGTGAAGAACAAGAAATTGTGACATTACGTCAGTTGCGTCACCCGTTGTTAATTTGGCAACAACAGCACGAGCAAGGACACTCGGTCATTCCCGTAGATTTATTGATTAGTCCCCATATCAAGGTAGTAACAATTACCGGTCCGAACACTGGGGGTAAAACTGTCACATTGAAAACCCTTGGTTTAGCAGCATTAATGGCGAAAGTGGGTTTATTCATCCCCGCCCGCGAACCCGTGGAAATGCCTTGGTTTGACCAAGTTTTGGCAGATATCGGTGATGAACAATCTCTCCAGCAAAGTTTATCGACATTTTCTGGACATATCCGCCGCATCAGCCGGATTTTGAATGCTTTAGGTAATGAAGTAGAAAATCAACTCAACTCCCTAGTTCTACTCGACGAAGTAGGCGCAGGTACAGATCCAGCTGAAGGTAGTGCCTTAGCGATCGCTCTTTTGCAGCACTTAGCGGAACACGCCCAGTTAACAATTGCGACAACTCACTTTGGGGAACTTAAAGCCCTAAAATACGAAGATGCGCGGTTTGAAAATGCCTCGGTAGAATTTGATGAAGCTACTTTGTCACCCACATATCGTTTATTGTGGGGGATTCCTGGACGTTCTAATGCTTTGGCGATCGCTTTACGTTTAGGTTTAAAACCAGAAGTAGTAGAAAATGCCAAAACTCAAGTAGGCGAAGCCTCTGACGAAGTTAACCAAGTAATTGCTGGGTTAGAAGCCCAACGCCGCAGTCAAGAAACCAAAGCCGCAGAAGCCCAAAAACTCTTGCAACAAGCGGAACGTTTATATAAAGAAGTTTCTGACAAAGCCGCATCCTTAGAGGAACGGGAAAAATCATTGCGGGTTTCCCAAGAAGTTGCAGTCCAACAGGCAATAGCCCAAGCCAAAGGCGAAATTGCTCAAGTTATTCGCCGCTTGCAACAAGGTACACCCACCGCCCAAGATGCTCAACAAGCCACCAATGCTTTAAATCAAATTACCCAGAAATACCAGCCAGCCGCCGCACCTAAACCGAAAGTTGGCTTTATGCCGAAAGTAGGCGATCGCATCCGCATTTCCCAATTTGGGCAAACTGCCGAAGTCTTAACCGCCCCCGATGAGGATGGAGAGTTAAATGTGCGCTTCGGCATCATGAAAATGACAGTGAAATTGCAAGATATCGAATCTCTCGATGGGCAAAAAGCTGAACCCATTGTCAAACAAAAACAAACACCAGCACCAACCCCTCCGCCACCCCAAGCCGCACCAGCCATTCGTACTTCTAAAAATACAGTAGATTTACGAGGTAAGCGGGTAGCCGATGCCGAAATTGAATTAGACAAAGCCATTTCCGAAGCGAATGGCCCCATCTGGATTATTCACGGACACGGTACAGGGAAACTGCGTCAAGGTGTTCACGCCTTTTTGCAACAGCATCCCAGAGTCAGCAGTTATGAACCAGCCGAACAAGCTGATGGCGGTAGTGGTGTGACTATTGCTCACATTTAGCTCGATGAAGATTAGCTAAAAATTGTGTAAAAGCAATTGGGCGATCGCTAACTTATATCAACTTTGACAATCTTAAATGCTTGGCTAAAGCTATCAAAAAGTATCAGGAAATTTGGATATTCTTGCTATTTTTTCGGAAATTTCTGCTAGTAGAGATTGTGAAAGTAGAAATAGCGATCGCCTACAGAATATCACCTCAAAATTATCTTTCTGCTGGATTATCTCAGCCTTAACTAGTCAGTTATTCACAAGAAAATCTTTCTTTCCCTGTTCCCTCTTTTCCATATCCTATTTTTCTCTAACGATAAACTGAAACATCTTTGTAGTTACTTGCCAAAAAACCGCTGCAAATCACCTCACAATTTGATACCCTAGCTAGAACAGTTTTGAGAAAAGTTAACAGCGTGGACATTCAACTTGGGCGGGGAAAAATAGCTCGTAGGGCTTACGGAATTGATGAAATAGCACTAGTCCCCGGTAAAAGAACTTTAGATCCTAGTTTGGCGGATACTAGCTGGCGGATTGGCAATATAGAGCGAAATATCCCCATAATTGCTAGTGCAATGGATGGTGTAGTTGATGTAGAGATGGCTGTGCGTTTATCACAGTTAGGTGCATTAGGTGTTCTCAACTTAGAGGGTATCCAAACCCGCTATGCTGACCCAAACCCCATCCTTGATCGGATTGCTTCTGTTGGCAAGGATGAATTTGTCTCCTTAATGCAAGAACTTTATGCCGAACCCATCAAGCCGGAGTTAATTGAAAAACGTATTCAGGAAATTAAGCAACAAGGCGGGATTGCGGCTGTGAGTGCTACACCAGCAGGAGCCAGCAAATATGGTCAGGTAGTGGCGAAAGCTGGGGCTGATTTATTTTTTATCCAAGCTACAGTCGTCTCCACAGCACATTTATCACCAGAGTCGATAGTTACGCTCGATTTGGCAGAATTTTGCCGTTCTATGCCCATCCCGGTAGTGTTGGGTAACTGTGTCACCTACGAAGTCACTTTGGACTTAATTAAGGCTGGTGCAGCGGCGGTATTAGTGGGTATTGGGCCTGGTGCAGCTTGTACTTCCCGTGGTGTGTTGGGCGTGGGTGTACCCCAAGCAACTGCGATCGCAGATTGTGCCGCCGCCCGCGATGATTACTATCAGGAAACTGGTAAATATGTCCCTGTCATCGCTGATGGTGGTTTAATCACGGGTGGAGACATTTGTAAATGTATTGCTTGTGGTGCTGATGGTGTGATGATTGGTTCACCCTTTGCTAGAGCCGCCGAAGCCCCCGGACGCGGTTTTCATTGGGGAATGGCCACCCCTAGCCCAGTGCTACCTCGCGGAACTCGGATCAAAGTTGGGACAACTGGCACTCTAGAGCAAATCCTCATTGGCCCCGCAGGCTTAGATGATGGTACCCATAATTTGTTGGGAGCGTTAAAAACTAGTATGGGGACATTGGGAGCCAAAGATATCAAAGAAATGCAGCAAGTTGAAGTTGTCATTGCGCCTTCCTTGTTAACTGAGGGGAAAGTTTACCAAAAAGCTCAACAATTAGGTATGGGTAAATAAAGAAATTATGAAGCTTAAAAGCTGAAGAAACATATTTCATCCTAGTCTGCGGTAAGCTGCTAAAAGCGTCTACACACTTCAGACTTCATACTTTCATTTTTCCTAATCCTTTAGATATATCCAGTTGAAATTCTTCAGGAAATTTTTCCAGACTCTCAAACATTCAACTGGAAAAATCCCGTATGTCGCCTACAATAGAGAAAGCGGAGACGCATGTTTCCGTTCACTCCTCACACCACACTCCGCCCGGACTACTGTTCGGGCGGTTCCTTATGTTTATAATCTAGTTTTGTTGCAAATGTACATCCTTACTCTTCAGAGCAGACGTTTTTGCTATGGTAGAATTTTCACGAAACTCAGAAATGTAATTGGCAAAGGTTTTTAGGCATGTCAGCAGCCGCACAAGTTACAGATTCTACTTTTAAGCAAGAAGTTCTCGACAGCAGTGTACCTGTTTTAGTTGATTTTTGGGCTCCCTGGTGTGGCCCTTGCCGCATGGTAGCTCCTGTTGTCGAAGAAATTGCCGTTCAGTACGAAGGTCAACTCAAAGTTGTAAAAGTTAATACTGATGAGAATCCTCAAGTGGCAAGTCAGTATGGCATTCGCAGCATTCCCACATTAATGATTTTTAAAGATGGGCAAAAAGTTGATATGGTTGTTGGAGCCGTACCCAAGACTACATTAGCTAGTACTTTGGAAAAGCATATTGCTCAACAGAAGTAGTAATTGATAATTCATAATTCGTAATTACAATTAGTTGCGGCTTAAACCACTACTAATGTTAAATTGCTAAATTTAAAATTTAGCAGGGGCTTGTACCCTTTGAATTACGAATTGGTAATTTTTGCTTAACCTTTAATCGGTCATACAACCCTTCTAAGAAGCTCATTTGCTTTTGTTTTAGGTAAATTCTTGTAAAAAAGTTTTTGAGACGCGAGTTTTCGCGTCTCAGTAAAACTTTCCCCATATCAATTAATAGATATACAACTATTTGAAGAACTTAATTGTGGTTCCCAAATATTGAATATCTAGACTAAATAAATTTAGTTGATGTTTCCTGATAATACTAGGTCGATAAAATTTTATTCTCTAGATAAAATTTGTTTTTAATTATAATTCTCGAAGTTTATCAGTTAGTTTTTATGTTTTATTTATATTATTCTGTCTCGTCTTTATCACCACAAACACAAAGAAAAAATTTCTAAGTTCTGAGTACAAACCATTTTTTTCTTTTCAGGAGTTTCAGCAATCACAATAGTCTTATACCAATTCTCTAAAATGAGGCAATACATTCAAACCCCGAAAGCCATGCCATATCTGACTTTCTTAATTACGAATTACGAATTGACATTAATCTATACTTTGACTGCTATAGCTATAAAAAAAGGGGACATTAGTAACGTCCCCTTTTTATTGATTAATAATTCAGCTTTTAACTACACTGAACTCAGATGTTTTTCTACCACCGCTTGAGGATTAGCCTCTGGACTATCAGCTTCTGACGGTGGGACTAATTGCCAGAACTTAGACACAAATTCTTGCCAATTTTGCAGAATTGCTTTCGCTTTTGGTGAACCAGTGCGTTCTGCATGAGTTCTAATTAAATCTTGCAGTTGCTTTTGTCCTGCTTCTGTGAGGACTCGCTGAATTTTGACATTTTCTCGATTGACTAACTCAGGGAATGAGTCGTCTTCATCTAAGAAGTATGCCAAACCGCCCGTCATCCCCGCAGCTACGTTACGTCCCACTTTGCCGAGAACAACTATTACACCACCAGTCATGTATTCGCAGCAGTGATCACCTGCACCTTCGACTACAGCTGTGGCTTTGGAGTTGCGGACTGCAAAGCGTTCACCTGCTAAACCGTTGGCAAATAAGTATCCACCAGTCGCACCGTAGAGGCAGGTATTACCGACGATCACGTTCTGGGATGGGTCGTAGGTAGCTGCTGCTGGAGGTTTAATGATGATTTCACCACCGTGCATCCCTTTGCCTACGTAGTCGTTGGCTTCTCCGACTAGATTCAAAGTGATACCAGGGAGGTTAAATGCACCAAAGCTTTGCCCTACACTACCGTGGAAGTTGAGGTTAATTTGTCCTTCAAAGCCACCGTCACCGTATTGAGATGCGATCGCACCTGCTAATCTTGCACCTACTGTTCTATCGGTGTTGACTATCTTTAAAGTCTTCGTCACCGTAGATTGGTTGCGAATGGCGGCTTGAATTTCTCCATCAGCCAGCAATTGGTCATCTAAGACAGCACCATTGCTATGAACTTCTTCATGCACTAACCAGCTACGGTTTGTTTTAGTATCTGGTAGTTGCAATAAGCAATTGAGATTCAATGCTTGGGTTTTGGCCAATGTGGCTTCGGGACGTGCTGTTAACAAGTCTGCACGACCAATAATTTCTGTCAAGGAACGATATCCTAGTTTGGCTAACAAACTCCGCACTTCTTCGGCGACGAAGTAGAAGAAGTTAACGACGTGTTCGGGTATACCCTTGAACCGCAGGCGCAATTTTTCATCTTGAGTCGCTACACCGACAGGACAGGTGTTTTTGTGGCATACTCTCGCCATTTGGCAACCTTCGGCAATCATGGCAATGGAACCAAAGCCGAATTCTTCACCACCCATCAACGCAGCCATCAAGACATCCCAGCCCGTCTTCAGTCCACCGTCTACTCGCAAGATGACGCGATCGCGCAAACTATTCTGCATCAAGACGCGATGCACTTCACTTAAACCAAGTTCCCACGGAGAACCAGCGTGTTTAATCGAACTCAGAGGTGATGCACCTGTACCGCCATCATGCCCAGAAATCTGAATGATATCAGCGTTGGCTTTTGCTACACCTGCCGCAATTGTGCCGATACCGATTTCTGCTACTAACTTGACTGATACCTGAGCTTTCGGGTTGATTTGGTGCAGGTCAAAAATTAGCTGGGCTAAGTCTTCAATGGAGTAGATATCGTGGTGCGGTGGTGGCGAAATCAAGGTTACACCAGGCTTAGACCGCCGCAACATGGCAATGTAAGGACTGACTTTTGCTCCTGGTAATTGTCCGCCTTCCCCTGGTTTTGCACCTTGGGCAATTTTGATTTCTATTTGTTTAGCACTAGCTAAATATCCTGGTGTGACACCAAAACGTCCGGATGCAACTTGCTTGATGGCACTAGAAGCAGTATCACCATTTTGCAAGCCCTTCAGGTGGGGTAGGGTTGGTGAGTAACCGGATGAGTCTACATCATCTAAAACGTTGTAACGTACTGGATCTTCGCCACCTTCCCCAGAGTTGGATTTACCTCCAATCCGGTTCATAGCGATCGCCAAAACTTCATGGGCTTCTCGTGACAATGCACCTAACGACATCCCCCCAGTACAGAAGCGTTTGAGAATTGATTCTGCTGCTTCCACTTCTTCTAGGGGAATTGATGGGCGATCGCTTTGGAAGTCTAGCAAGTCCCTCAAGGCTGTAATTGGTCTGCCTTGGAGATATTGTTTATAAACTTCGTAATGGTCGTATTGCTTGGTTTTAACCGCCTCATGCAATGCTTTGGACATTTCTGGGCTGTTCATGTGGTACTCACCACCAGGACGGTAGTTGACAAACCCTAAGTTCTCCAACTTCTTGGCGTTTAGTTCTGGGAAGGCTTTGCTGTGGATGGAAAGCACTTCTTGTGCCAGTTCACTCACGCTTAAACCACCGATGCGAGAAGCAGTACCTTGGAAGCCCAGTTCTAGTAGATCCCCACCAATGCCGATGGCTTCAAAGATTTGGGCGGCTTGATAGCTAGATAGTAAGGATATCCCCATCTTGGAGAGGATTTTCAGCAATCCTGACTCGACAGCTTTACGGTAATTGCCAATAGCTTGTTCTAAGCTAATCCTGGTCAATTTCCCCCGTTCCATGAACTGCTGTGTTTTTGGGTCAAACCACCAATCCCGAACTGTGTCTAAAGCCATGTAAGAGCAAACAGCACCCGCACCATAGCCAATCAAACAAGCAAAGTGATGGGTACTCCAACACTGTGCTGTATCTACAATTAGGGATGTTTTCATCCGTAAGCCTTCGCGGATCAGGTGGTGATGGACTGCACCCACAGCCAATAAAGGCGGAATATAGCTGGATTCTGAGCTAATACCACCACCAGCGCGATCGCTCAAGATTAATATCTTCGCACCAGCCCGCACTGATTCAGCTGCTTGTGCTTGTAAAGCTTTGACTGCGGTTTTTAACCCTTCTGGGCCGTTGGCAATAGGAAATACAGTTGACAACTCTGCTGTTGCAAAACCAGATGTTTTAATTGCATCCAATTCTGTTTCTGTCAACACAGGCGAATCCAACTTCAGCCTCTTGGCATATTCTGGTTTCGGTTCTAATAAATTACCCCGTTCACCCAATTCCACCTTTAAAGACATCACCAGTTTTTCCCGCAGGGGGTCAATTGGTGGGTTAGTTACTTGAGCAAAACGCTGTTTGAAATAGTCATACAACAGGTGGGGTTTGCCTGACAGCACAGCTAGAGGAATATCATCACCCATACAGAACGTTGGTTCTGCACCATTCCCCGCCATTTGTTCAATCACCATTTCCACATCTTCGCTGGTGTAACCAAAGGCTGTTTGCTGGCGGAGTAAGGTTTGTTTATCAACAGTGAATTGTCCTTTACCGTTACCATTGCCATTACCGTTACCGTTGCCATTACCGTTTGTCCCATGACTATTGACTAATGACTTTAAGTCTTGGCGATAGTTTTGCAACCATTCTCCATAAGGATGCTGCTGGGCAATTCTTTGTTTAATTTCCCAGTTTTTCAAAATTTCCTGGGTTTCTAAGTCCACGGCGATCATTTGCCCTGGACCCAGTCTACCTTTCTCCACAATATTGTCTTCAGGGAAGTCAACCACACCTGCTTCTGATGCCACAACAATGTAATCATCTTTAGTAATGACATAGCGTGCTGGTCTTAAGCCGTTGCGGTCGAGGGTTGCGCCAACTTTCTTACCATCACCAAAGACTAACAGTGCTGGGCCATCCCAAGCTTCTTGCAAACCACTGTAATATTCATAGAAATCAGTAATTTCGGGATAATTCTGCAATGATGGTTGATTTTGGTAAGCCTCTGGCACCATAATCATCAAGGCTTCTAAGGGGCTACGTCCCGAACGCACTAGTAATTCTAGGACATTATCTAAGGTGGCAGAGTCGCTGCTATCTAAAATCACTAAAGGCTTGAGTTCATGATTGCGATCGCCCCATACTGGATGGCTAATGCTGGCTTCTCTGGCCATCATCCAGTTGATATTACCCAACAGAGTATTAATTTCTCCGTTATGTCCCAACAGGCGCATTGGTTGCGCTAAAGGCCATTTAGGCATAGTGTTGGTGCTAAAGCGCCGATGATAAACGGCAAAGGCACTCTTGTATGCGGGATTTTTTAAATCCGCATAAAAGTCTCCTAGTACAGCAGAACGCACCATACCTTTGTAGACAATTGTGCGGCTAGACAAGGAGCAAATATAAAAATCTTCCGAGACAGTTTTTGCAGCTTTAAAAATTCGCTTGCGGGCAATGTACAATTGTCTTTCTAATTCATCACCAGTTTGATCGGCTGCGAGAAAAACTTGTTCTATGTGAGGTTGATTTTCTTTGGCTTGTATTCCCAATAAATGGGGATGTACTGGTACTTCTCGCCAGCCCAATACTGTAAATTTTTCCTCAGTGGCAACTTTCTCAACTTGCGCTTTCGCTTTTTGTGCGACTTCTGGTTCTTGCGGTAAAAATATCATCCCCACAGCAATATTGCTGGTAGAAGAGATTTCCATCCTGCCTGAGAAATATTCTTTTTGTAACAACTCCCAAGGAATAGCCGTTAATATACCTGCACCATCGCCAGAATCATGGTCAGCGCTACAACCACCACGATGTTCCAAGCAGGTCAAGGCAGCTAAGGCTTTGGTGACTATTTCATGGCTGGCAATATTCTGGCGATGTGCAATAAAACCTACACCACAGGCATCTCGCTCCTCTACTAACCACCTTTGTCCTTGGTAGGTATCTCTAGAGTCTTTATCCGAAAATTTTCTTGTTTGCAATTGATTCACCCTTTGATCGTTCATAGCCTATTCCTGAGAGTTAAGTCACAAATTTTGCCACTGCTTAGGAGGGAAGTTTCGCAATTTCGCATCGCAGCAATACATAAATCACTGAAATTTAGGGAAAAAAAATTTTAACTTCGGTTATTTATGAATTTAACCGTGTTAAAATTATTGCGTTCATTCTTATGTGTTTATGCTGGGTTAGACAAATTCCATCTTGTCCTAATTTTATCTATTTTGGTTCTAAACCAAGTATTTTCTCAGTTTTCTTCAGATGACAGATGTCTGTCAGGTAGACAGCCTCAGCTTACCTAATACAAAATTTCAACTGAAAAACTTACTATTATAAAAGCTGTAAGATTCCTGATTCAGCAACAAAATCAGCGTATTACACTATATACCCATTTGACAATTCCCAAATATTTTTATTGTTGTGTATATTGGCTGCTCACCCGTTGCAACTCTTGTTACTAACAACTATGCCTCGCCTCTAAGTAACAAAATAGCAACTATGAGTGAGGAAAGAGTATTTTAAATATACATTTGATGACCAAAACTATATATTTATAGTTTGGCTGGAACTAGTGCCAGTTAAAACAGTCAGTTACAGTGGTTTTAGCGTAAAAAGGGCTTGTGGTTCTCATAAGAGATAACTAGCCAATTTATAGGTTATCACGTTTCTTGAAAAGTTAAATCACCTTATTTCAAGAGTTGGCGACAATTAGTTCAACCTGTCTCTGAGGTGAGAACTGACAAAAGTACTGCATAAAATATGTTAAAAATGCCAAATTGGTATCGCAAAAAATCTTATCCTGTTGTGACCAAGCCTGTCGAATATCAAGTCTTTCGGGCAACTGCATCACCCATCATTGCCACAATACTAAGTTTATCTCCTATTTGGGTTGCCATAGCTCAACCTGTACCAGAGATAACGCCGCGATCGCCAGCATCGCCTATGCGAAAAGCCCCATCTTCTGGTAATCAAATTTCCCTTAATGGTCGGACAATACCTGGCGCTTGGTTAGTAAAATCAGGCACGTATGATCAGCAAATAATTTTTCTCAGTGATGGAGTATTTCGCCAGGCCATTGGAGTTGATTTCTTAAACAGCAATAATCCAGATAGACAACCAATCCAGTGGTTCTCCTCTGCTACCAGTCCACTGGTTTTAGTCACTCAGCTACAAAGTGGATACCGTTATTTAGATATTACTAAATTTGTTCAACAAGCAAATTGGCAGTTACAAACTAATGGTAACACCTTGGTAATTGTCACGCCCCAAGCTCAAATTAAAAATATTATTACTGGTCAGCAACCGCTCAATCCTCCTGGTATTAATACTATCCGGGAAAACCGCATTGCAGTCGATTTAGACCGTCCCACACCTTGGATAGTTAGGCAAGGATTACCTATTAAGCAAGTGCAAACGCCGCCAGCAGATGATCCAGATGCGATCGCACCTAAACCAGCTACCCTGCCTAATCGGGAATGGACAATTACACTGGATGCTATAGCTGATCCTGCATTAATCCAACGTTATACTTCTGCTCTACAGCCGCCATTACTACCAAGCTTAATCAAACAAATATTACCAGAAACACGACCAACGCCTGATAAATTGATTCAAAAAGTTGAGGTTGTGAATAACCAAACTATTGTGAGTCTCAGCGTTCCTTTTGGTTGGTCTCCTCGTGTCAATACAATAGATAATCCGCATCGTCTAATGGTCGAGATTCGCCCCGATGCAATGGTAGAAAGGAATATAGCCTGGGCAAATGGGTTGCGTTGGCGACAGCAATTTATCAGTTTAGGGAAAGAACGTTTTCCTGTGGTGTGGTTAGAAGCTAACCCCCGCGCTGTCACCTTAAAACCAATTTGGGCAACTCCTGAGACTTTAATTGGTACTGCTCCCTTAATTCAAACAGCGCAAAAATACTTAGCTTTAGCGGCAATTAATGGTGGTTATTTTAACCGCAACAATCGATTACCTTTAGGGGCGATTCGTCGAGATAATCAGTGGATATCCGGGCCAATTCTTAATCGGGGTGCGATCGCTTGGAATAACTCTGGGCAATTTTACGTAGGTCGTCTGACATTACAAGAAACTTTAGTTGCGCCTAACAATCTCCGCTTACCAATTTTATTTCTCAATAGTGGTTACGTGCAGAGTGGCATTGCTCGTTACACCCCCAGCTGGGGAACAACTTACACTCCCCTTACAGATAACGAAACTATCCTCCTAGTTCAAAAAGACGAAGTTAGTAGTCAGTTAGCGGGTGGGAAAGCTGGACAAACCCCTGTCCCGATCCCCCAAGATGGCTACTTGTTAACTTTGCGCGGAACTGCTGCAACTACTGCTATGCAACTCCCTACAGGCACAAAAGTTACCCTTACTAGTGCCACTACCCCCGCTGATTTTAGCCGTTACCCCAACATTGTGGGAGCCGGGCCATTATTAATTCAAAATGGTCAAATTGTTATTGATGCGAAAGCTGAAAAATTCAGTAATGCTTTTATTGCAGAAAAGGCCATTCGTAGTGGCATTTGCACTACAGCCACAGGTACGCTGATGATTGCTGCTGTGCATAACCGTGCTGGTGGTGCAGGGCCGACACTAGCAGAACACGCTCAATTGATGAAACAGCTTGGTTGTGTGAATGCTCTCAATTTAGATGGTGGCAGTTCAACTAGTCTTTATTTAGGCGGACAATTACTTGACCGTTCTCCTAATACTGCGGCTCGTGTGCATAACGGTATTGGGATTTTTTGGCAACAAAGATAAATGAATTATAAAATATTCATTTCAACCTTTATCCTTCAAGTTCGCAACAAACTTTAAAGATTGGAATAAGCTGGAATGGCACTAGATAAAGAGTTTGTGTATTCACCATAGTTTAGTCGTGACTCTTTACACCCTAAAGTTTGATTTTGTTATGGTTAGCAAGGTGTAATTGAATTGCTCATTTTCACGGTTGCAAGATTGCGCCAGATTTTTCCATCAATGGTTAAGAGTAAGGACAGCTTGTTATGTCTCCAAACGAGGTAACTATGGCTCAATATCAAGAAACCGCACCAACTAAGACTTTACCCCTACCTGCGGCGATCGCGAATCGCGGTGTTGCAGCAACTGAATTGCGCCCTTGGGGTTCTTTTACTATTTTGGAAGAAGGGCGTGGATATAAAATTAAACGCATTGAAGTGAAGCCTGGACACCGCCTCAGCCTGCAAATGCACCATCATCGCAGTGAACATTGGATTGTTGTCTCTGGTACAGCCAGAGTAACTTGTGGCGATCAAGAAATATTATTGGGTAATAATCAGTCAACTTATGTACCTCAATGTACATCCCATCGTCTCGAAAATCCTGGAGTGATTCCTTTAGTACTAATTGAGGTACAAAATGGCGAATATTTAGGTGAAGATGATATTATTCGCTACCAAGATGATTATGCGCGGACAGAAAACTAGTTGAACTGGGATCTAGGAAACTAGCACAAGAAATTGCACTCCGTAAATTTCTGACTGAAGCATACAGAAATTTGCGGAGCCGCGATCGCTAATTTAGTTAGGCTAGATGCTTAACTCGTATTTTTAAAGCAAAAAGCTAAATATTGAGATTTAAATACCTCTGTACTCAGTTTCTTTGACATTATTAGGCAACTAAATAAATCTCACGCTGGGTTTTGCAAATCAACCTCTTCATTTACAATAAAAAAGCAAAAACCAGTTTTTTAGGTTTCTCGTCACGCCATCTGTCTTTAAGGTGGGCTTGCAATTGCCAAAACAAATTCAATGATTCAACTGAGTCAAGCAGCAAAAATTGAAATTGAACGATTAAAGTCAAAGCAACAGCCCAATGTCTTGGTCAGGTTAGCTGTTAAACCAGGGGGATGCTCTGATTTATTTTACGATATGTCGTTTGATGAGATTCTCCAAGAAGGCGATCTCACTTTTGAAGTGAGTGGTCTGCAAATTCTTATAGATAACCAAAGCCTACAATATGTTAATGGGTTAGTATTAGATTATTCTGAAGATTTAATGGGTGGAGGCTTTCGTTTCCACAACCCTCAAGCAGTTACCACCTGTAGTTGTGGTAATTCATTCTCGATTACACAAGATTTCATCGTCCATAGTTAAACATTAATTACTCTGGGCGTAGGTCAATTGCCTAACCGAAGGGCTTAGTCAAAGTAGTTTGACATAAAAGCACGAAAAAAGATATAATCAGGATTTGTAAAAACTTAGACCCCTAAGCAGCTTAACGCGCTGTGACTCATGCCAACCATACAGCAACTAATACGTAGCGAACGCGAAAAAGCGCGTCAGAAAACCAAGTCTCCAGCTCTCAAGCAATGCCCGCAACGCCGCGGCGTTTGTACCAGAGTCTACACAACAACACCTAAAAAGCCTAACTCAGCCCTACGCAAGGTAGCAAGGGTAAGGCTGACATCCGGGTTTGAGGTGACAGCCTACATTCCAGGGATTGGTCATAACTTACAAGAACACTCCGTAGTCATGATTCGTGGCGGTCGGGTTAAGGATTTGCCAGGGGTAAGATACCATATTATCCGTGGCACCTTAGATACAGCGGGCGTTAAAGACCGCAAACAAGGACGTTCCAAGTATGGAACCAAGCGCCCGAAAGCAGCCAAAAAATAAGGCAGAGGCGATTAGTCGTGTCTCATGGCGATTAGTCGCTTTGTCTGGAAGCGCTAAAAAAATATAAAAAGTTAGCGATCGCTCTCAAACAGTTGTGAAGATAGATAAAAGTATCTGTTTTCAAAAGTTAAATTAGTTAAGTTACCACTGTCAGCCTGCACTCAGCGAGCAAGTGTAGGTTTTATGGAAATTGCTGTAAGCGACAGCAGCATTTTCATCTGGGAAATTCATACCTGCGATGTTGTCGCTTTGTGTGTCCGATTCAGGATAGCAAATCAGCAATTCAGGGTCGCTGCAACTGTAGTGTAAAAAAATTGCCGCAGTCTGAGTGGCAGCTTCCACCACTCCGATACTGCGCTGTCTGATAGCATATAATTTCGTTGCCAAATTCCGAATTAAGGGTACAGTATGTCTCGTCGTGGTGTAGTTCAAAGGCGGCCAGTTCCGCCTGACTCAGTTTATAATAGTCGTCTGGTGAGCATGATGATTCGCCGGATCATGCGTCATGGAAAAAAATCACTAGCTGCACGTATAGTTTATGAAGCTTTAAAAACTATTGAAGAACGCACTGGTAATGCTGCGTTAGAAACCTTTGAAAGAGCAGTGCGTAATGCCACACCATTGGTAGAAGTGAAAGCTCGTCGTGTTGGTGGTGCAACTTACCAAGTCCCAATGGAAGTACGCTCAGAACGCGGTACCACCCTAGCACTACGTTGGCTAGTGCAATTTTCTCGGTCAAGGCCAGGGCGCACAATGGCTGGCAAATTAGCCAATGAATTAATGGATGCAGCCAACGAAAGTGGTAATGCGATCCGTAAGCGGGAAGAAACGCACCGGATGGCAGAAGCTAACAAAGCCTTTGCCCACTATCGTTACTAAACAAAACAGCGATATATCCAGCCTCAATAAGCGGTATATCGCCAACAGATAAAAATCCAGACGGTTATCCGTAAAAGTATAGAATCTTAACAAAGAGTAATATACAAGATATCATGAGGCAAAAACTATAGGAGGCTACTGTGGCACGTACAAACCCGCTGGAGAAAGTACGCAATATCGGGATTGCGGCGCATATAGATGCGGGAAAAACAACGACAACAGAGAGAATATTATTTTACTCTGGGATAATTCATAAAATTGGTGAAGTTCACGAAGGAACTGCTGTAACTGACTGGATGGAGCAAGAGCGGGAGCGGGGAATCACAATCACTGCTGCGGCCATTAGCACCAGTTGGAAAGATTATCAAATTAACATTATCGATACTCCTGGTCACGTAGACTTCACAATCGAAGTAGAACGCTCCATGCGCGTGTTGGATGGTGTAATTGCTGTATTTTGTTCAGTAGGTGGAGTACAACCACAATCTGAAACAGTATGGCGGCAAGCAGATCGCTACGCGGTACCTCGGATCGCCTTTATTAACAAAATGGATCGCACAGGCGCGAACTTCTATAGAGTTCATGAACAAATGCGCGATCGCTTACGGGCGAATGCCATTGCCATTCAACTGCCCATTGGTAGCGAAAATGACTTTAAAGGCATCGTAGACTTAGTACGGAAACGTGCATACATCTACAATAACGACCAAGGTACGGATATTCAAGAAACGGATATTCCGTCAGATATGCAGGAGCAAACCGAAGAGTATTACACAAAGCTGGTAGAAGCAGTTGCTGAAACCGATGATGCTTTGATGACCAAATACTTTGACGGGGAAGCACTGACAGAAGAAGAAATTCGCGCTGCCCTGCGGAAAGGGACAATTGCTGGCACAATCGTGCCTGTACTTTGTGGTTCAGCCTTTAAAAACAAAGGCGTGCAGTTAATGTTGGATGCAGTTGTAGATTACCTACCCGCACCAACAGAAGTTCCTCCCATTCAAGGCACACTCCCCAATGGTGATACAGTCGAGCGCCGAGCTGATGACAATGAACCTCTAGCAGCTTTGGCATTTAAGATTATGGCTGACCCTTACGGTCGCCTCACCTTTGTTAGAGTTTATTCTGGTGTGCTGAAAAAAGGTAGCTATGTATTAAATGCTACGAAGAACAAAAAAGAACGGATTTCCCGTTTAGTTCTGATGAAGGCAGACGATCGCCAAGACGTAGAAGAACTACGGGCTGGTGATTTGGGTGCTGCACTAGGGTTAAAAGACACTTTAACTGGTGATACTATCACTGATGAAGGCGCACCAGTAATTCTGGAATCCCTATTTATTCCAGAGCCAGTGATCTCGGTGGCGGTTGAACCCAAAACCAAGAATGACATGGATAAGCTATCCAAAGCTCTGCAATCTCTGTCTGAGGAAGACCCAACCTTCCGCGTTAATGTTGACCCAGAAACAAACCAAACTGTCATTGCAGGGATGGGAGAACTCCACCTGGAAATTCTGGTGGATCGGATGTTGCGCGAATTTAAAGTGGAAGCGAACGTGGGTGCGCCACAGGTAGCTTACCGCGAGACAATTCGTAAAACAGTTACCAACGTAGAAGGTAAATTCATCCGGCAAAGTGGTGGTAAAGGTCAATACGGTCACGTTGTCATCAATTTGGAACCAGGGGAACCCGGTACTGGCTTTGAATTCGTCTCTAAAATTGTTGGTGGTGTAGTACCAAAAGAGTACATTGGCCCCGCAGAGCAAGGGATGAAAGAAAGTTGTGAATCTGGTATTTTAGCCGGATATCCATTGATTGACGTGAAAGCGACGCTAGTTCATGGCTCTTACCACGATGTAGACTCTTCGGAAATGGCTTTTAAAATCGCTGGATCAATGGCACTGAAAGAAGCTGTGCTAAAAGCTTCACCAGTACTATTAGAGCCTATGATGAAAGTTGAGGTGGAAGTTCCTGAAGATTATATTGGGAACGTCATTGGAGACCTCATCTCCCGCCGAGGACAGATTGAAAGCCAAAGTACTGAACAGGGACTGGCTAAAGTGGCATCTAAAGTTCCACTGGCTACCATGTTCGGCTACGCCACCGATATCCGGTCGAAGACCCAAGGTCGAGGTATCTTTACGATGGAGTTCAGCCACTACGAAGAGGTGCCTCGCAGCGTAGCGGAAACTATCATTGCAAAAAGTAAAGGGAACGCTTAATTAAAAAAGGAAACGAGCATTCATGGCACGCGCAAAGTTTGAAAGAAATAAACCCCACGTTAACATCGGTACTGTTGGCCACGTTGACCACGGTAAGACCACTTTAACAGCAGCTATCACCATGACTTTGGCTGCTCTCGGTCAAGCGGAAGCTAAAGGCTATGACCAAATCGATAACGCACCCGAAGAGAAAGCACGGGGTATTACGATTAACACTGCTCACGTTGAGTATGAAACTAAAAACCGCCACTATGCTCACGTAGACTGTCCTGGACACGCTGACTACGTGAAGAACATGATCACTGGTGCAGCACAAATGGACGGAGCTATTCTCGTAGTAGCTGCGACTGACGGCCCTATGCCTCAAACCCGCGAACACATTCTGTTAGCTCGTCAGGTAGGGGTTCCTAAACTGGTGGTCTTCTTAAACAAAGAAGATATGGTAGACGACGAAGAATTGTTAGAGTTGGTAGAACTAGAAGTTCGGGAACTACTTTCTAGCTATGAGTTCGATGGGGACAATATTCCCGTTATTCGAGGTTCTGGTCTGCAAGCTCTAGAAGCAATGACCAAAAACCCCAAAACTCAGCGTGGAGAAAATCCTTGGGTAGACAAAATCTACGAATTGATGGACGCTGTAGATTCCTACATCCCCGATCCTGAGCGTGACATTGATAAAGCCTTCCTGATGGCTGTAGAAGATGTGTTTACAATCACAGGTCGTGGTACAGTTGCTACCGGCCGGATTGAACGTGGCAAAGTTAAAGTGGGCGATACCGTAGAACTAGTGGGTCTGAGAGAAACTCGTAGTACCGCCGTTACCGGGATCGAAATGTTTAAAAAGAGCCTTGATGAAGGCTTGGCTGGGGATAACGCAGGTGTACTCCTACGTGGTCTGAAAAAAGAAGATGTTGAGCGCGGTATGGTAATCGCCAAACCCGGTTCTATTACACCTCATACTCAATTTGAAGGTGAAGTATACGTCTTAACAGAAAAAGAAGGTGGTCGGAAAACCCCCTTCTTCTCTGGCTACCGCCCCCAGTTCTATGTCCGGACAACCGATGTAACCGGCACCATTAAAGCCTTCACCTCTGATGATGGGGCAGACGTAGAAATGGTAATGCCAGGCGATCGCATCAAAGTTACTGTGGAATTGATTAATGCGATCGCAATTGAAACAGGTATGCGCTTTGCGATTCGTGAAGGTGGCCGCACTATCGGTGCTGGTGTCGTCGCTAAAATCGTCAAGTAGTACATTTTTACCCGAATAACTAAGAGCAGAGATGCTAAGATGCCTCTCTGCTCTTTTATCTGAAATTACTGGCAAAAATGAGGAATCAAAAATAGAGAGTAAAAAAACACAAAATTAACTACTCTCAATTCCTCACTCTCGACTCTCCTAATAAATCAGAACCTGGAAAATTAAAGATGGCAACTCTACAACAGCAGAAGATTAGAATTCGTTTAAAAGCTTTTGACCGTCGATTATTAGATACATCTTGCGAGAAGATTGTAGATACAGCTAACCGGACTAACGCTACAGCCATAGGCCCAATTCCCTTACCTACAAAACGGAAAATCTATTGCGTGTTGCGATCTCCTCACGTAGACAAAGATTCGCGCGAACATTTTGAAACCCGTACTCATCGTCGCATTATTGATATCTACCAGCCTTCCTCTAAAACTATTGATGCGTTAATGAAGTTAGATTTGCCATCCGGTGTGGATATTGAAGTCAAGTTGTAATCAGTCAAGAGTCAATAGTTATAAAAAAATTATTATTGACCATTGACTATAGTACGAATACGGAACTAGCCCTGAGAAAATTGATCTCAGGGCTTTTTATTTAGTGATAGAATGTAAATAAAGTACGGGAAAGCAGAGAACAATAAATTTTTAAAATTAAATTTATTATAAGGTAACAATGACATCTTCTTCTAGAATTGCTGTTCGTGAACTACCTCTGTTCCCGTTACCCGAAGTAGTTCTTTTTCCTACTAGACCATTACCATTACATATCTTTGAATTCCGCTACCGAATCATGATGAATACGATTTTGGAAAGCGATCGCAGGTTTGGAGTACTAATGGTCGATCCAGTAAAAGGCACGATTGCAAATGTTGGCTGTTGTGCAGAAATCATCCATTACCAGCGCCTACCAGACGACCGGATGAAAATGCTGACTTTGGGACAACAAAGGTTTCGGGTCTTAGAGTATGTACGGGAAAAGCCTTATCGCGTCGGTTTGGTACAGTGGATAGAAGATGAACCACCAGCCAAAGACTTACGCCCTTTAGGTGCAGAAGTTGAACAACTGCTTAAAGATGTAGTGCGTCTCTCTGCCAAATTAACAGAACAAAACATTGAACTGCCAGAAGAATTACCAGATTTGCCAATAGAGCTATCTTATTGGGTAGCGAGTAATCTTTATGGTGTGGCTGCTGAACAACAGTCATTGCTAGAAATGCAAGATACAGCTGCTCGCTTAGAACGAGAAGCAGAAATTTTAACTTCTACTCGTAATCATTTAGCAGCTCGTTCTGTACTAAAAGATACTTTTAATCAGAAATCTTAAGCGAAGATCGATGAAAAATTATGCAGAGTCTAAAGTTTCTTGGCGTTCTACCCTGTGAGTTCACTATTATGTGTTCTTGCATGAGTAGTCGCTAACTCTGCAAAAACAAACTTACTTGATATGAAGTTTTTCGTTCTGGGATTATGCTTCCACAACGTTGACAGATAAAACCCCATAGCTACCAAAAATTTTTAAAATTTCTATGTAACCCATTAAATCGGCTATAGCAGATTGCATTTTGGGTTTTGTAATATCTGTCTCTAGGTCGATAAAAAATACATATTCTCCTAGCGATCGCTTGGTAGGGCGAGATTCAATTCTGCTAAGATTAATGCCTAGTTCAGCAAATACTTGCAAAGGCTTGATTAACGCACCAGGAATGTTTGCAGGGACGCTAAAAGCTAGAGAGCTATGAGTAGGATTTAATGTATTTATCTGATATTCAGATGTTGGCTGATTTTGACTCACTACCCAAAAGCGAGTACAGTTTTCTGGATAGTCATTAATTCCTTGAGCAAGAATCGGCAAATTATAGAGTTGGGCAGCTCTAGAAGAAGCGATCGCCGCTGCTGTTACATCTTGTTGGAGTAATTGTAGGGCTTCTGTTGTGGAATTGTTCGGTATGATTTGTACAGTTGGCAGGATTTTACCTAACCAATTTTGACATTGTGCTAAAGCCTGGGGGTGAGAATACACCTTCTGAATGTGATCTAAACTGGGAGCGCAAGAAATTAAAGTATGGACAATAGGCATCACTAATGCCAATTGAATTCGCAAACTGTCCAATTGCCACAGTGCATCCATTGTCATCGTGACACTACCTTCAATGGAATTTTCTACTGGTACAACCGCTAACTCAGTTTCTCTAGTAGCCACCGCTTGGAGTGATTGAGCTATGCTGGGATATGGGCATAAAGTAGCTGCAATTCCTGTAGTTTTGTTCAACCAATTGACATATAAAACTGCTGCTTGTTCTGCATAAGTGCCTGGTGGCCCTAGATGAGCAATAGATAAAGACATAGAATTTAAATGGGAATTACTGTGAGATTCATAGACTATACCGCAGGCAAATCCACTCTTAAAGAAACAAAATATTGATTTAAATTGCTTTATTTGACTTCATACTCTTGTTTTCTATTGAATAATGATACAGCTTTTAATTATATTCACCAGCACATTTACTGGGTTGTGTAGTACGAAAACAATGTTAGGATGCCTAATTTACTACTGTATGGAATCCAATTAACCATAAATCTAGAGACATCAGTATAGTAGCGATTTTATCTTGTAATACTTGCATAAATTGGGTGTACCTTTGATTATCTGAATCTCTACCAGCTAGGAAAACAACTTAGGGAGAAAGTGCCATCATTGCAGCTTTTGTCTTACTAACTTAGAACGAAAGGCTAGAGAACCAATGTAAACGATAGCGGGAATGGATACAACGGAGCCAAGAGATTGACGTTTTTCTCTTCATGATCATCTTCTGTTTTAACACTGGTATAATTTTTGCTTTTTTTGATATTTATACTTAAAAAAGTATTTTCATAAAATAGCTGTGATTTGATTTATAATTATATAAATAGTAATAATTTTAAAAAATTCGTATTATTGGGTAAATCTATTATTCAGATTTGAGGTTTAACATAAGTATGACTTATCCTCACTTTTTTATTTAATTAAAATAATAACTACACTAAATTTATTAATATATAAAAGTATTAAATAATTGCTGTCTGCAAATCATGCCTACCAGATTTACTGCTTCTCAATCGGTAAAAATTGCTGTACCGCAACAGCCTATTCCTATTCAACATTATTTGCGGCAGCCTCAAAGATTGGTGAATGCTTTAGTTGATAATAGTCGTTTTCAACAACTTTCCGAAGAAGTATTTCGGTTAAAAATGCGTCCTCTATCATTTATGACATTAAGCATTCAGCCGACGGTAGACATGAGGGTGTGGGCAGAATCAAATGGCATAATTTATTTGCGATCGCTAAGTTGTGAAATCCTCGGATTTGAATATATTAACCAACGTTTTACACTCAATTTACAAGGTCATTTGTCACCCTATCAATCTAGTAGTGGTACTCGCCTGGAAGGAAAAGCCGACTTAGAAGTACAAGTAGAACTCCCGCCACCACTTTCTTTTACACCAAAGCCAATTTTAGAAGCTACTGGCAATGGTTTGCTGAAAAGTGTGCTATTAACTGTTAAGCAAAGATTGTTACATCAGCTACTAGTAGATTATCGTCATTGGGTGACATCTCAAATGACAGAGCAAGCAATAGAAGATAATAGTGGTGACTTACCAATTTTGAATTTAGATTAGTTTTATCTAAGTATTAAATGAAGAATTAATGGCTACTTTAAAATAGCCATTAATTGGTTAAAGTTTGGGAAAATTAGCTATCACTACATCTATGTGAAAGAAAAATTAGCACACCAAAACCTGAGCGCACCGACCAAACAATACCCCAAATTACTGCTGAATTTGGCAAGGGCTGAAAGATTTACGATGTAGAGATGAAGCGCCGTAATCTCGTAGCGCCTGTAAATGTTTGGGGCTACCATATCCTTTATTTTTTGCTAAGTCGTACTGTGGATATTTTGCGGCTAAACGCAGTATCAAGTCGTCACGCCAGACTTTAGCCACAATACTAGCAGCTGCGATGCAGAGCGATCGCTCATCTCCTTTGACTATTGTTTGTTGTGGTATTTGCAAATCTTTAATTGCTTGATTACCGTCAACCAAGCATATTACAGGCTGTACTTTCAATTTAAGTACAGCCCGTTTCATGGCTAACAGTGTCGCCTGCAAAATATTTATTTGATCAATTTCAGCAGTTGCAGCAAAACCGATTCTCCAGTCTGTTGCCAGCTGACAAATCTGTGCTGCTAACTTAGTTCTGCGAGAACTAGACAGCTTTTTACTATCGTTAATGCCAGAGGCGATGAGTTCTGGAAAAGCGCTGTCAGGTAAGATGACTGCTGCTGCAACAACAGGCCCAAATAAAGCACCACGCCCGACTTCATCGACACCCGCAATTAATCCTGGGATACCGAATAAATTAGGTGTGAACTCCAACCAAGGGAGTTCAGCCAAGCCTGCTGGTACAACAGCAGTTTGTTTAATTTCTATCTCCATCGGAGATATTAACTGTCCTCAGAATTAGAATCTACGGCAGAGGAACGACGACGGCGGCGACGGCTACCTGTGGCAGTTAGATTTGCTTCAGATTCTTCAGCATTAGTAGCAAATCCATCTAACTCAACTTTTTCTGGTAGTGGAGATTGTTGCTCTAACTCTACAGGCTGTGAGATGTTTACTTCTTTATTGGGAGTTTCGGTAATAATTGTAGCGGAGGGCGTTTCTGGGGCTGTACTTGCTCCTTGTCCAGGCTGAACAACGTTAATAATCACCGACTTGGGATTTTTGACTTCCCTATCCAATTTCACTAAGGGAGATATTCCCATCAAAGCAAAAACATCTTGTTCTTCTAAAGTCATTTCTACGGTTCTAATCTCCGGTGGTTCAACCACTGGTTTGACTGGTTCTGTTTTGATGACTTTATTGCGTTCGACTCTTTCTGTCCAACCTGATTTACCTAAGCTAGGTGCTGGAATTTCTGGTGTTGGGCTTAAGTCAACGTCATTATCCAGATCTAGCTCGGTATCATTCTCAAAACCTAACGAATTAGGAGCGAGTCTTGTTTCATCTTTACCATTTGCGCCATTGATGCCAATGCGTCTACGACGGTTAGTGCGACCACCACGCTTATTGTTATCACCCAATTCGTGATAGCTGGGATGATTGACTAAATTCAAGGAGCTTAAATCGGTGTCAGCATCAAAATTGTCACCAAAGCTATCAAAGCTTTCTCTTGGTTCTGTGATCCGCGCTACTGGCAAACGAGGTTCTCTTTGGGGCAAGGATACGAAACGCTCAGGCACTTCTGCTGGTGTTGGTAAGCGGTTTTCGTTTTCTCCTGGTAAATGGACTATATGTCCTAAGCCACCACAGGTTTGACAAGTTCCACCAAACAATTCGTATATATTTTGCCCTTGACGCTTCCGAGTCAATTCTACTAAGCCAAGTTCTGTAAGTTGGGCGATTTGAGGACGCGCTTTGTCTGCTTTGAGTGCTTTGTTGAAATGCTCTAGAACGTGCAGTTGATCGCGCCGTGATTCCATATCGATGAAGTCTACAACAATGACTCCGGCGATATTTCGCAGTCGCAATTGGCGGGCAATTTCTGTGGCGGCTTCGCAGTTTGTCCACAACACTGTTTCTCTGGCTGTTGCCGATCGCGTGAAGGAACCAGAGTTAACATCAATTACTGTCAGGGCTTCTGTTGGCTCAATAATGATGTAGCCGCCAGAAGGTAAATCTACTCTTGGTTTGAGTGCTTCCCGAATAGCGGCATTGATGCGGAAGTATTCTAATATGGGTGAGCGATCGCGGTGATGATCAATTAACAATCCTTGTGGTGTCTGTCCGCCACTCCAGTTCTGCAAGTACTGTTTCACCCGCTTTAGCCCAGTGCTGGAATCGACCACAATTCGGTTGACATCTGCACCGTACATATCTCGCAATACCCGCTGGATAAAGTCATCATCCCGGTTCAGTAGTGCTGGCGCACGGGTCGATTGTGCTTCTTGTTGAATTGCCTCCCATTGTTTTTGCAGCAATTCCAAGTCTTCCATAATGGCTTCTTCGGGTTTGCCTTCGGCTTCTGTTCGTACCAACAAACCCATCCCTGCCGGTTTGATTAAAATTGCTAACGCCCGCAGGCGATTGCGCTCATTTTCACTTTTAATCCGGCGGGATAAATTTACACCCCGACCATAAGGCATCAGTACTACATAGCGTCCAGGTAAAGTAATGTTACCTGTTAGCCTCGGCCCTTTTGTGCCGGTTGGCTCTTTCATAACTTGCACCAGAACTTTTTGCTGGGGTGCTAATAGTTCTGTAATGGCGGCGGCTGTCCGCTTTAGCTTCAAAGGGCCTAAGTCTGTGACATGAATAAAGCCGTTACGTTCTGGATCACCAATATTTACAAAAGCTGCGTCAATTCCGGGTAATACGTTTTCTACTACACCTAAGTAGATATCACCAATTTGGTGATGGCCTGTGGCTACAACGAGTTCTTGTATTTGATCTTCCGAAAATACGGCAGCAATTTGATGCTGCTCTGCGATGATAATTTGTTTTGGCATTCAATTTCCTCAAAAATTGGCAGCACGAGTGTAGTTCTGGAGGTTTGTTATGTCCCTCGCCCCTACCAGCTACTAAGGGTACTGCTGATAATAAAATTTGTGAAGCCGAGCTTCAAAGTTAAAGAGCAAATGTCTGAGTAATTGCGTTGACACGCCTGTTTATTCCAGAACGGCTGCATATTTTTTAAGTAAATAAATCAACCGTCGTGGTTGATTTTTGATGCGATACCCGCACCACCTAGGGTTTAGGCATTTAGCAGTTGTTTAAAAAAATATAGAGTAAGAGTTGCCGACGGAGCCTGCTGTTAAGTTACTAGTTCGCAAGGTAGCTATAAAGAGAGGTTGCTTTTTAATCCGCTTCAGCTTATCTGGGATAAAACCCTAGAATTTTCTCTCTAGTATCTTTGCTTTCGCTCCCTGAGTATAAGGGTAGTGAACTAGTGAATTCAATGCAGCGTCAGAAAATTTCTCTTCACCTCATTCTAACGCAACCTTGCTAAAAATCAATTCCCACGATGTGCTACATCAGGGCAACTACTAGCAAGTTGCCCTTTAGGGATTATACTCCTAAAACTAACTGATTGCGGTGAATTTGCAGAAGTTGAAATTCTCGGTTTGCCACTACTGCCAGCATAGATAGGATTTGCTCAGGACGTAAGGAAACACCGTCGTTGCGACAACTACCTAGATAACGCAGAATCGAGGTAGGTTCAGCGGTGCTATTTTTAACGGTTACTAATGCTAATTCAAACAGGCGATCGCGCAGATTTACTATTTGAGTTTTGCCTGATTTGGTTGTTTGCTCTACGTTAATTTCGTCCTTCGCTAAGATGACATCAATCCAATCTTGCCATTGTGCAGGTGTGGCTGTATCCAGCATGGCTACTGTAATCTGGTACTCGGCTGCGGCTAAGATTTGGGTAGCGGCGGGAGATTTTAAATCTATCTCTGCTACGCCATATATAGGTATATCAGTCGGCAGTTCCTGGGCTAACTTAGCTTGGAAAGCCTGGATATCTACAGGGGTCGTTAACTCAAAATCCACGATTTCACCATTGCTAGTAGCACCTAAAGGTAAAGCACTGGCAATCATAATGCGTGGGTTGGGGTGAAATCCACCTGTAAAGGCAATTGGCAAACTTGCTCGGCGGATAACTCTGTCAAACAAGCGCAATAAATCCAGATGACCTAATAAAGCCATATCACCTTGTTTCCCAAACCAGACACGCAATCTTTGGGCTTTGGTGGTGTTGGGAACAAACTCACCTGCAAATTCTGGGATAGTAGGTGGCTCAATCACAATATTATGGCCAAAATCTGTGCCGCAGACACCACAATGCGAACAACCTTCAAAAGAGCAATCGGGGACAATTGCTGCTTCTAAGGCGCGTTGTAAGTCTTCTTGCAGCCACTTTTTGTCAATTCCAGTATCAATATGATCCCAAGGGAGGGGGAGATCCAGGGAGTGGTGATTACAGGAATCTTTTTCTTCTGGATGAAACAAATTCCATTCGCCGTTTTCGACTTGGCGGTATTTCCAGTCTAGTCCGGCTTCGGCGATCGCCTGACCCCAAGCCGTGAAGGCTTTATCTAAATTATCATACCAAGAATCCATGCCTGCACCTAGTTCCCAGGCGCGACGCAGAACTTTGCCCAAAGTGTGATCGCCTCTACCCACAAAGTCTTCCATTGCCGAAATGCGGACATCGGTGAAATTCACCTTGATTCCCCGAATCGGGCGGAATTCTTGCCGTAGTAGGCTTTGCTTGCGTTTAAATTCAGCGGTAGCGACTGAATGCCATTGAAATGGTGTATGCGGTTTGGGCGTAAAGTTAGAAATTGTCAGGTTAAAGTTTAGCGGTCTTCTGCCCTGACCCCGACATTCTCGCTGTAACCAACGTACCGTTTCAGCAATGCCGACAACATCTGCATCTGTCTCACCCGGTAAGCCAATCATAAAATAGAGTTTGATTTTATCCCAGCCTTGTTCCCAAGCTGTTTTTACACCTCTCAGCAATTCTTCATTCGTCAAACCTTTGTTAACAATGTCCCGCATCCGCTGGGTGCCGGCTTCTGGTGCAAATGTTAATCCACCTTGCCGTGTACCACCGAGGATGTTGGCAATGTTCTCATCAAATCTATCTACGCGCTGACTGGGTAAAGTCAGGGAAATGTTTTCATTTTTTAACCGATTTTTGATTTCCATCCCTACCGCTGGTAGGGCTAAATAATCGGAACAACTCAAGGATAGTAGGGAAAATTCATTGTAACCAGTTGCCCGCATTCCTTGTTCGATGGCTTCTACAACTTTTTCTGGTTCTACATCCCTTGCCGGTCGAGTGAGCATACCTGGTTGACAAAAGCGACACCCACGCGTGCAACCACGGCGAATTTCAATTATTAGGCGATCGTGTACTGTTTCTACGTAGGGAACCAGCCCAATGGAATAAGCGGGTATGGGAGTTGCGACTCGCCTGAGAATACGTTTTGGTACATCTGGATGGTTAGGATGGACTGAACCATCTGCGGCCATTTCATAAAACTGTGGGACGTATACCCCTGGTACCTGTGCCAAGTCGAGGAGTATATCTCGGCGACTTAATCCAGCGTTTTTTCCTTCTTCTAATACCAAGCCGATTTCTGGTAAGAGTTCCTCGCCATCACCTAAAGCGAAGAAGTCGAAAAAGTCAGCATAGGGTTCAGGGTTTGAGGTTGCTGTTTGTCCCCCAGCGAAAATTAGCGGATAATTCCCTGTTGCTCTTTCTTGCCATGTCAGGGGAATTCCTGCTAAATCCAACATTTCTAAGATATTGGTCGCACCTAATTCGTAACTGAGACTAAAACCTAAGATATCAAATTCTTTTAGCGATCGCTTTGACTCTACAGCAAACAAGGGCGTGTTTGTTTCCCTAAGTTTAGCTGCCAAGTCTGTACCTGGGAGGTAAGCGCGATCGCATAATTGGCGCGGTTGGGCATTCAAAATGTTATAGAGAATGATATGCCCCAAATTAGACGAGCCAACTTCATATACTTCTGGGTAGGTCAACACCCACCTGATTACTGCCTTATCCCAAGGCTTATGTACTGCTAGGCGTTCGTTACCAAGGTAACGCGCGGGTTTTAAAATATCCGGTGTAATTAATTTTTCAACTGCAACAGCCACTGCGCTATCTTCTAGCTACTTTTATTATTTACAGATAATCACCTCCAACCTTAGCATTGATTGAGTATAACCATAGGTTTATCTTTGCAACTGAAAACATCCTTTAATATTTTTACTACAAAGATAAATTCTATGTTATATTTAAGGGTTGACAAAAGCTAAATCAATTGTATCTTCAAACTCAAACACCCCATCAAGTTGGGTTAATTCAAAGATAATTTTCAAGGCGGGAGAAACAGAACATAGCTTTAAACTTTGCCCCAAGTTTTGAGCCAGCTTTAGTGCAGACACCAATGCCATTAAGCCTGCACTGTCTAATGATTCTACTGCTGCCAAATCCACAAGCAAGATTGAGACATCATTTGGTGTTAATGCTGCTGTCAAATCTCGTTCAAATTCCAATGCGTTAACGGCATTGAGTTTGCCCTGTGGCCGAATAACTGTAATTTTTGGGCATTCCAGCACTGCTTGCATATTGACATCCTAAATTAGAGTTATTAAATCTTTAACCTGAGATTTATTTGAACATAATCTCTTTTTTTAAACATCGACCATACGTCTTACATCTCTTTGCTGAATCTTTATGGGTAAAGGGTATATCTTTAAAGATTGTCATAAATACAGGGTAAAATGTGTTTATATATACTTTTTTTTAATATCGGTTCTAAAACAATCAACATAGACAGCCACAGGATAAATTGCTCATCCGTAACTTTGCTGGGAATGCTTAATTTATATATACTTAAGCCTCATCAGTTATAGCTAAGTATGAGATTAAAGATGCTCATTTGCAGAGAATAAGATAGAGTTCAAGGTAAATTATTTGGCAAAATATATGTGATCTAAATCACTAAATTTAAGTTTTTAGATCACAATTTATACTTAGCTCTATCCCAGATAATTTAGTATTACCTAAAATGGGTTAATAGATATGAAAACGAGGAAGTACGCTATTCGCCAACTTGTAGAAAAAGCTCTTGATATTAAAAAATTAACTCCAGAGATAGAAAATGAAATCAATTCTGAATTAACTCAAATGGGTTATATCTCGGATGTGGACTATGAAGCTTTGGAATTATTAATGGCAGAAATGGATGCTGGTAGGGTCAAGTTGGTTCCTAGCTGGGGATATTAATTTTTGTCATTAGTCAATGGTCAATGGTTAATTGATAATGACCTATATTTTTCTGTGAGATTTACTGTTTAGTTACTTGGTGTGGCGTAAACTGTGCTAGTCAGCATTAATGTTTGCATTAATATTTAAGTCGCCATGCACCTTGCTAAACGCCTAGAAAAAATTCCTCCCTACCTCTTTGCTGAAATTAACCGTAAACGAGAAAAACTCGTCGCTGAGGGAGTTGACATCATTAATATGGCAGTAGGCGACCCTGATAAACCGACTCCTGCACACATTCTCCAGGTAATGCACGAGGCAATTGATGACGCTGCTACCCATAACTACCCGCCCTACGAAGGTATGCAAGAATTTCGGCAGGCGGCTGCTAAGTGGATGGAACGTCGGTTTGGGGTAACGGATTTAAACCCAGATACAGAGGTTGTAGCGTCTATTGGTTCTAAAGAGGCAATACATAATACTTTTTTAGCTTTTGTAGAGGCGGGAGACTATACACTTATTCCTGATCCAGGTTATCCGGTGTATCGCACTTCTACAATTTTTGCTGATGGTGTGCCTTTTACAATGCCACTGAAGCCAGAAAACCAGTTTTTGCCAGATTTAAACGCGATTCCCGAAGAAATTGCCCAAAAAGCCAAGCTTTTGTGGATTAACTACCCAAATAATCCGACTGGGGGAGTTGCAACGCTAGAGTTTTTTACAGAATTGGTAGATTTCTGTAAGCAGTACAATATCTTGCTATGTCATGACAATGCTTACTCAGAAATGGCATACAACGGCTACAAACCGCCGAGTGTGTTACAAGTTCCTGGCGCAAAAGATATCGCCATTGAGTTTCACAGTTTGTCAAAATCTTACAATATGACAGGCTGGCGAGTTGGTTTTGTAGCTGGGAATGCATTGGGGATTCAAGGTTTGAGACAGGTTAAAACTAACGTTGATTCGGGTGTGTTTAAGGCAATTCAAAAAGCTGCGATCGCAGCTTACAATACCACAGAAGCCGAACTGCAAACTTTGATGTCTGTTTATCAACATCGCCGCGATACCATTGTTCAAGGTTTACAATCTTTAGGATGGCCGATTCAGCCGCCAAAAGCTACCCTTTACGTTTGGGTTCCTGTTCCTTCCGGTTATACTTCTGCGGAATTTGTAAATTTGCTGCTTGACAAATGCGGCATTATGGTCGCTCCCGGTAGCGGTTATGGTGCATCTGGTGAAGGCTTCTTCCGCATAGCTTTAACTATCTCTGAGGAGCGAATGCAAGAAGCCATTGGACGAATGAAGGATGCTGGTATTCACTACTAAAAAAGTGTGAATTATGAAATATCAGTGTTGCTGAATAACCAGGATAAGACTAAATGAATTTAAATCTCAAACTAACTCATTAACCTCTCTGCGCCTTCGCGCGACGGACACTTTGCTCAACTCGGCAGAGCCGCCCACGCAAGTGTCCTTCTCTGTGAGGTAAAATCATCTCAAAATTATTCAACACGGAACTATCAAATTTCAGACTTCAGACTTTCTACCTTGCCACATCTGCTGAATAAACTGATGGAGTTGCTGTTTAGCGATTAAGTCTGGTTCGCCTTTTGGTTCTTTGACTAAAACCTGACTCAACAGAGTAATTACTTCTGTGTCTAAAGCAGGGCGAAATAATTGGATAGGCCAAAGCAAATCAGATGCGTCTCGCAAGTCTGTAATTAATGGTGGTTCTTGAGTATGGTTTGCCAGCAGTAAAGGACGTACCCAACACAACTGACGAGACACGACAACTTCAATCACTTCCGCGTACAAATTTTTGTCCCCATACTCTAAAGACACAATTTGTCCTGGTTGAAATTCTGGGCGTGTATCCATAATTATGTAGCTAAAGCCGTGGCGAAGATAATTGTGTACCTTTTCTCATTTTAATTGCGAGAATACTCTATCATTCACATAGACGCTATGGGGGCTGTCTTGAGAACAAACCTTTAGCGAAGAGAGAGTTTAGAATTTAATGTTATAAAATAAGTGAATAACTGTTAAGCTGTTAAGCGATCGCCAATAGGCATTCCGTTGTAGTAAATTATCGAAACAAGAGCAAAGAACCGTGTCAGTCGAAACCATTGAGAAGAGTTCCACATCCCGCAAGCTCGCCCCTCGATATCGCGTTTTGCTCCACAACGACGACTACAACTCGATGGAGTACGTGGTGCAGACGCTATTAACCACCGTGCCGAGTCTTACTCAGCCCCAAGCTGTGAGCATCATGATGGAAGCCCATACTAACGGGTTAGCTTTAGTCATTACCTGCGCTCTAGAACACGCTGAATTTTACTGTGAAACATTGAAAACTCACGGTTTATCCAGCAGTATTGAACCTGATGAATAGTCATTGGTCATTTGTCATTGGTCATTGGTCATTTGTATTGTGCCTAACACTAAAACTGGCTACAAAAATAAAGCCCGTCTCCGCAGGTTAAAAAGATTAGATTTAAAATGAGTCCGCGCAGGCGGACTTTGTTTGTATAGCCGCGATTTCTAATCGCCCAGCTTGGTATTTTAACTAATTAGTATGAAAAACAACCTTGTTCGTTTAGCTCAACGCCCTGCCCCTATTCGGTTAGGTTGTTTTATTTTAATGCTGTTGCTGCTATGGTTGCCTTTTGCTGCCCCAATTTACTTACTAGTACGTGATGCTAACTTAGTAAGTATTTTGACAATGGTTTTGCTGTATGCAGAATTTATTTTACTTTTGAAGTTGTGGGGTAAGTATGTCTACCAGCAACCAAAGATATTGCAGCATTATGGCTTAGACACCACGCGACACAACAGGATAGATTTGCTGCGGGGCTTGGCTATAGGTTTCACTAATATTTGGATACTTTTTGGCATAGAAAGTATTTTAGGTTGGTTGGTATGGCAACAGCCGAAAGTTTTCTTATTAAAAATAGTTATAGAAGGTTTAGTTGTTGGCTTGGCTGTTGGATTTGCCGAGGAGTTATTATTTCGCGGTTGGTTGCTTGATGAACTAGAACGCGACTATAACAAGCATGTTGCACTATGGACGGATGCTGTTGTATTTGCGACTTTGCATTTTATTAAGCCATTAGAAGCAATTATTCAAACTCTACCGCAGTTCCCGGCTTTGGTAGTTTTAGGGTTAACGCAGGTATGGGCAAAGCGTTGGCGTAGGGGACGTTTAGGTTTACCAATTGGTTTACATGGTGGTTTAGTTGGCGGCTACTACATTATTAATGTTGGTGGATTGGTTCAATATACTGGTGTAGTGCCTAATTGGGTGACTGGAGTATATCAAAATCCTTTGATGGGTTTGATGGGGTTATTTTTGATGAGTATTTTGGCGCTATGGATGAGTAGGCAAGTCAGGCGATCGCACCTTTGATAAGATAAATTCACTAAATTGTTTCTATAATTAGTTATCTTAAGCCCACTATCCTATGAGCTTTGGTTTAGATAGCTTTCAAATCGGTGATAATATTACTGGAAAAATCATTAAGCTGGAACCTACAGGTGTTTTAGTTGATTTTGATGCGGATCAACTAGCTTATGTGCCACTAATAGAGCCGACATTCCGCAGGTAAGTGAAGAGATTGATGGTATTTTTGATAAATGACATCATCAGCATCAGAAATAAGAGTACAAGATATTGACCACTGCGGGATAGTGGCAGGCATAATTGACCAAATGTGTTTGGTAGAACAAATCAACCAAATACTAGGCATACATCATCAAGAAATAGTCAGTCCAGGTCAAGCAGTAAAGGCGATGATTCTCAATGGCTTGGGCTTGGTCAGTGCGCCACTGTATTTGTTTGAAAAGTTTTTTGTAGGCAAAGCCACAGAGCACCTATTGGGTGAGGGGATAAGTCCAGAACATCTCAACGATGACCGTTTAGGGAGAGTATTGGATAAGCTATATGAGGCAGGATTAACACAAGTATTCGTCACAGTAGCGTTGGCAGCAGCCCAAAAGTTTGGGGTAAAAAAAGACAGTTTGCACCTAGACTCCAGTTCATTTCATGTGCATGGAGAATACGTCAGCACCACAGATGAAGACGCAACAGAGGAAAGAGCAATTGAAATTACCTATGGTTATTCACGAGACCATCGACCGGATCTCAAACAATTTATATTGGACTTAATGTGCAGTGGGGATGGAGATATCCCTTTATATCTGAGAGTTGCAGATGGAAATGAAGCTGACTCGGCGGCATTTGCCCGAATTCTCAAAGAGTTTAGGCAACAGTGGGAGATAGATGCCTTGTTTGTGGCAGATGCCGCTCTTTACTGTGAACAGAACATCAAACAGATGGATTCTTTACGCTGGCTATCAAGAGTGCCAGCCACCTTAGCGGCAGCACAATTTCTCTTAGACAACATGAGTCAGGAAGCATTTGTCAACAGTGCAATCGCAGGATACCAGATTGCTGAGTGTTGTAGTGATTATGCCGCAGTGAAGCAGCGTTGGTTAGTCGTCGAGAGTGAAGCTCGTAAAAGCGCGGATTTAAAGCAATTAGAAAAACGTCTAGCCAAGCAACTGGACAAAGCCCAGTCTCAACTACGGCAGTTATCACAGCAAGAGTTCGCTTGTGCAGCAGATGCATTGAAAGCCGCAAATTTATTGAGTAGTCAGCTACGCTTTCATCAACTCCAAGACGTGGAGATTATTGAACACCATCGTCACCGCAAACCCGGTAGACCAGGCAAAAATACCCAACACACTCACTACTGTTATCAAATTCGTGCTTCTGTGGTTCCAAAACCTCAAGCCATTGCTATCGAACAATTACGTGCAGGTCGCTTCATTTTAGCGACTAATGTTACAGATACTAACGAGTTGACTGGCGATGACTTGCTCTTGCAGTACAAGGCTCAACAATCTACAGAACGCGGTTTTCGTTTCCTCAAAGACCCTCTGTTTTTTACCAGCAGCGTCTTCCTCAACTCTCCCGAACGGGTAGCAGCATTGGCAATGGTGATGGGTCTGTGTTTATTGGTTTACAGTTTAGGGCAAAAGGCACTGCGTCAAGCCCTGGAAACAGCAAAACAAACTATCAGTAATCAGTTGGGTAAGCCGACTAGCACTCCCACTCTCCGTTGGGTCTTTCAGTGTTTTATGTCGATTCATTTGATAACGATCGCTGGCTTTAGACAGATTGCTAATCTTACTGATGAACGACGTTGGATTCTCCAGTTTCTCGGTGCACCTTGCCGAAAATATTATCTTTTGACCTGATAGACCTGCGGAATGTAGGCTCAAGAACATCCTCCAAAAGTTTCTTTTTCAATTCGCAAACTAGACATGCAAACAGCATGGGAAAGAGTACGGCAATTGCAAACTGAAGACGTAACAGTATATGGAAAAATTCTTGGAAAAACTTTGCGCGGCGCATTAGTGAAAATTGAGGGTTTACGCGGATTCATTCGTACTTATGTTGATAAACATAGGGAGGAATTAGTAGTAGGGGAGGAACTTCCACTCAAGATTATAGAAGTTAGAGAGGAGTATGATAGTTTAACACTGCTCCATTGTGCTGTTTCAATTAGAATAAGACAATTGGAGGTTGGTCAAATTGTTAGCGGCACTATACGACGTATCAGAGACTATGGTGTGTATGTTGATATTGGAGATCTATATGCTTTGTTGCCAACCTCAAAAATATTCTATCCATCAGTTGATCATCCAAACCAGCTTTTCAAAATTAATGACCATATAAAGGCAATAATAGTCAAATTAGATCATGAAAATGGTCGAGTTGTTTTAGGGACTTGTTGAAGTTTGGAATAACCATCTTCAATCACCCATTTCTAACACCGTACCCACCAAACAAGCTTTATCTAATTTAACTCCGCTTAAATTTGCTCCTTCTAACTCGGCACACAGTAAGTTAGCGCCTGTCAAATTTGACCCCGCCAAATTCGCCCCCCGTAAGTCAGTTTCTTCAAGATTCGCCTCACTCAACAGCGTTCCTTGCAAATCAG
Organism: Nostoc cycadae WK-1; assembly: GCF_002897135.1. Lineage (NCBI taxonomy): Bacteria > Bacillati > Cyanobacteriota > Cyanophyceae > Nostocales > Nostocaceae > Nostoc > Nostoc cycadae. Next base: position 58,031 of record NZ_DF978426.1, read on the forward strand.
CACGGCTTAAGTCTGCGCCTTTGAGATTCGCGCCACTCAAGTTAGCACCACGTAAGTCAGCACTGCGTAAGTCAACGCCTTGTAAATTGACATTCATTAGATTCGCGCCACTCAAAAAAGCACCCGCTAAAGATACATCACTCAGGGTTGCGCCCATTAAGTTAGCGCCGCGTAAATTGCTACCACGCAAGTCAGCACTGGTTAAGTCGGCTTGCATCAAATTGGCTCCCATCAGGTTCGCCCGCAAGTCAGTTTCTTGCAAGTTCGCCCCCATTAAATTGGCTCCTTCTAAATGCCCACCTTCAAGTTTGGAACCCTTAAAATTAGTGCCAATAAGGGTAGCACCAGCAAGATTAATCCGGCTTAAATCAAGTTGACCAAGTTCTTCATCTTCTAAGTTAACCCCTGGGAGTTGTTTAAGGGTTCCTGATTTAATGGCTTCTATATTCATTTGGGGTAACTACCAATCTCCTCATTACTCTTGCTATGGCTATCCCAGCGAGTATCTAATAACCATATACCGTTGCTGGCTTTGCTTGTCATCACAGGCAAATCAAGTCCTTGTTGCAAACCCATAACTAACAAAGTTAAGGCATCTATTAGTTTAGGGTCAAAGCGGGTTGATTGTTGCTGTCGGCATTGTTCTAAAGCTTGAGCAAATATTTCTTCTCGACTTTGATTAGATGATTTAATTTGATTGACTCGCCATTGAAATTCCGCAATCAAGGCTAAAATTCTCGATTCTAATGGAATTTCATCTCCAGCTAAACCTGCTGGTTCTCCTGTCCCATCCCACCACTCGGTTTGGTGAGTGATAAGTTGAGCAACTGCCCGTAGCCTGGGCATAGTTCGCAATACCTGTGCGCCTGGTACTAAAGGACAAGTTAAAGGACAACTAGGGGCTTGTTCTGTGTAACGCGCGGATGTCCCCGGAGTAAGAACGCTTTCAGCTTTTTGTAGCGGATCTATGCGGTGTAATAAAGCTGCCAGCCGCAATCTTTTTATTTGCCAAGCTGGTAGTTCTACCAACTGTGCCATTGCTTCGGAAAGGGCGACGACTTCCGCAGCTGCCATTGGGTTTTTGATATCGGCAAAATCTATCAACTGCGCCATCCGCAAAAATGCTTGGATTTCGTTAGAAACCAAGTTACGGTCTAAAGCTTGTTGACGCAGTGCTGTAGGAATAGATAAGTTTTCTTGACCTGTTTGCAGGTAATCGACTACACGAGAGACAACTGTACTTAAGTCTTCTGGTGCAACCAGACGAGACTGAATTGATTGTTGATGATCTGTGAGTTTTGCCGCTAGTTCTGGGTTGTATTGTTGAATATGAGCGATCGCTAATTGGGATGTTTCTTTAACTAACTCCGGTTCAAATGTCCACAAACCATAGAATTTCCGTTCTAAATCGGAATCTGGTAGCCCACCTACACCATAATCAGCTTCTGATAGTTCTTGACAAAGTACCATTGCTGTGTATTCTGGCGACAGAATAATTAAATGCCATTCCTGCGCCACTGGGTCAGATGAATCTAATGCTACTAAATCTACATTAGGTAATTGGCTGGTAGGATGTTCCGCAAAGCCCCCATCTGGTGATGCCATTATGGCAATTTCCCGGCTGCATTTAGCTATGTCTGCATATCTTTCGGCTTCTTGTAAATACCATTTCCCCCGCTGGAAAGCTGTAATTACAAGAGGCTGGCCTTGATCGGACAAAATGTGGTCTTCTAGAGCATGACACAAAGCAACTAAAGTGTTTTTATAATACACCCCAAACCGAATTGGTCTGGTGCTATGACGATGGGCTGTTTCCAGCTGTTGTAAAATTGAACCTTCTAACATGGGCTTGGAGTTTTATAAGAGGCTAGAGGCTAGAGGCTAGGGACTAGAACTTAAGAGTAAAGAATTATTCAGCAATGTTAATTTCTCAGTTCCTAACCTCTTCTATTACGGTGTCTTCTATGATACGCCTGTTAATTGTTTTTCCTTGATATCGATTGGTGCGGAGAGTGCAGCTTCTAAATCAGCACAACCTAACCTTTCTTCTAAAATCTTCATAACTTCTCGTCCGAAGTCATTGGGATTTTGTCGCCAAGCTTGTAAGCAGACTTCGCCAAAGAAAGAACCCAGAGGTTCGGGGTTCCACAGCAGTTTTTTAGCTGTCCACGGCATCAAGCTCATAGGATTGTACCCTGGTTTGAGAATACCTTCTTGAAAGGCATATTCTTCTAAATGGGTATGGGGTTGCAGTCCAATAAAGAAGATAGCGGGTTCGACTTTATCCGCACCAAATATTTTTTCTAGTTCGCGGTGATAGGCGATGGTTTGGCGAATAGTTTCTGGACGTTCGTCAATGACATTAAAGGAGTAATTAACAGAAACTAAATCATTAAACCCGGCTGCTTTCAAATCACGACAGTTTTGCAAAACTGTCCGCAAGTTATACCCCATCCGCATTTTGCGTACAAGTTCTTGAGAACCACTGGTAATGCCGATTTCAAAATAGTTCATCCCGGTTTTTGCCATCAAGTCGCATAATTCGGGTGTTAAGTTGTCGGCTCTGATGTATGCTGCCCAATGAATATCTGTCATTCCAGAATCAATGATCGCCTGTAATAGTTCGATGGCATCATTGATATATCTCCGCGCTGGGATAAATTGAGCATCGGTAAACCAAAAGTTCCGTACACCGCGATTATATAATTGCCGAATTTCCGCTACAACTTCCTCTGCGGGATTTATCCGTACTTGTTTACCCTCAACAACAGTGTAGACACAGTAGCAGCAATTATGAGGACAACCGCGCTTGGTTTGGACACCTATATAAAAGTCTTGGTCTTGCAGATAATAGTTAAACTCTGGCCAGACACTCTCAATATAGTCGTAGTTACAAGCGGTTTTTTGTAGTGGGGTAGGTTGTTCGTGAATCAGACGTTGGCGTGGTTTACTTTCTCCCACTACATAGCAGCGTTCATCACTAATTTCTCTTCCACTTAGCAATTTTTCTAGTAGAGTTTCGCCTTCACCTACAGAAATAACTGTTCCGGAAGGTAAGCTTTTACCCAACTGTTCGTAAAATACGCTAACTGCACCACCCCCAACAACTGCACGCGCATCAGTGTAGTATCTTTGGGCGCGTTTTAAACCGCGTTTGATTAATCCCAAATTACGCCACAATTCTACATAGTAGGCAATGAAGATGCGTAAACCACCCAATGCACCACGTAGTTTAATCAGCGGATTTTTGGCGTAATAAAATTCAAAGGCGTTTTGCAGTGGGTTTCCGCCACGTCCTCCAACTGGCGCATAAATCTGAATATCCCGCCAAGAGAATACTAGTAGTGTTGGTTTAAATTCATCGATACAGCTATCTAAAGCCGTAGCATAGTCTAAAGGTGGGACTGTCCCCAAATCGAAAATCCGCTGTTCGATAGTCGGGAATAGCTTGTGGACATGATCACAAAGATAAACTACCCCAATGGGAAAGATGGGGTTACAAGGAAGGCGAACGTAGAGAATGCGATTTTCGATCATCGGTGTTTTAACCTCCATCTTGCCATTCTTTAAAGAAAGCGAGAGATACTGTTAACAGAGAAATGTGGTTTTGGCTAGTCTTATCATTTATGAAAATCCAGTTTGACATTCAAGCCATTTTGTGATTTAAACTTTTTCCGGTTGGGAATGACGGAAATAGCTAAATTTGCTAGACATCAAGCAGGAGAGATTGTTTTATGAATAAATTGTTCATATATCTTTACCATAACATTGAGTTTAATCATTAAGCGATGATCCCTTGCTATCTCATGGGGCATAGAAGCAAACATAAACTCATGACAATAAAGATACAAGCTAGAAGAAGATGTCACATCCTCCATTGATAGTTAATTAATATCTAAGACAAATTTGTTACCAAAGAAAACAATTAAAAATTTTACTTAATAGTGTATAATTTTTTAAAAATGGATTTATATTATAAATTTTTCATAACTTGAACATATCTTTAGATAGAAATAACGTAGAAATTTTCAGTTGGTAGTCGGAGTTACAGCAACTGGGGATCAGCCGGTGTTAGTCTGGGCTGGTGTAATATACAATGTTTGGCGTAAAGCTCCTCGGCAGTTATGGCTCAAATACTAGATTCTCTACCACCTGAGCAATCGGGGAAAATTCTCTGCTGCTACATTAATGCCACAAGCAAAATCCAGGTAGCTCGCATTTCTAACATCTCTAACTGGTACTTTGAAAGGGTTGTGTTTCCTGGGCAGCGCCTCGTTTTTGAAGCCCCACCAGAAGCTCATATGGAGATTCATACGGGGATGATGGCCAGTGCAATTTTATCGGATACAATTCCGTGCGATCGCCTGGCGATTCATGAACCAAGCAGTAGTGACTTTAATACCGACTCAGTTACTCTCGACCCTATCAGTAAAAAACCCATAGTCCAATCAATTAATACCAAAAGGGGAGATACCACAAAACCTTTAACAATTGCTGGTTAATCATTGCTTGATTAAAATAAAAAATTTGATCAAAAAAAATTTAAGGTTGCTGATATCAGCAACCTTTTCTATTGTTATGGAGGGTTGTCATCAGTCATTTGTCCTTTGTCAAAAGGATTTAATTTCAAATTTCACACTTCATACTTTATGCACCTACCCTCTTTTATCTGGCTATGGAAAATCGCCGCTTGGTCGATGGGATTATCGCTGTTAGCGTATGTCATGTTAGCTTGTACTGGTATATGGATGTGGCAATCTCGAACTTCCCAGACTTTGCCTAGCTTTCCAGGATTCCCTGTGAGTCGTGGGGGAGTGCGATCGCTCCACTATGCAATGGGCATTAGTATGGTGAGTCTAGTGTTATTGTTATTGGCGATCGGTATTATCGGCACATTAGGCCACTTTGGTTCTTTAGGGCATTCATCACACCTAAGCGCTGGGCTAATAGTAGTATTTTTAGTTTTGCTCTCTGCTGTCAGTGCAACTCAAATTAGCCCCAGACAACCTTGGATAAGAACTTTACACATCACTATAAATATTATTCTTTTCGCCGCCTTTGCTTGGGTATCCTGGACTGGCTGGACTGTAGTACAGAAGTATTTACCATAGAGCCGTTTGGATTAGAAATTGATATGCCTAAAATAAAATGTTTGTGTGGTGAACTAATTAATTTATCTCCAATTCCAAATCGGCAGAGTTTTCATCTGATTTGGGAGCCATTAATTGAAAAGCTTGCTGATAATTTAGTTACTGCACATCAGCAAGCTCAATCAGATGAAGATTTTGAACAACAAGTCTACGAACTTTTACTTTCCATAAAACCAAAGCCAAAGTTTCAGGAAGCTTACGAGTGTTTTAATTGTAAACGCTTGGTTATCTTTGCTCGTGCTTCTGATAATGTGCCTGCATTCTGGTATCAGCAAGAACGTGCAAACACAGATGTAGACTCATTACGTTCCTTTGTTGATGAAACAATAGATAATCAGGCTGATGGGATTTAATAACCCATCAGCTAAAACTTTTTGTCTAAGTCCCGTTAGGATAAAACTGAAAGCACCTATCTTCATGGAACCGTGACAGCCAACTCAGCTAATACCTCTACAACTATATTTCGCCTATCTCCGTTGATTCGGATTACCCTGTTGAGTTTATATGTAGCACTCACAGTACCATTGCCATTTTTAGCCGCAGCAACCGCAGCACCTACACCACCGTCACTACTTTGGGTAGGAATTTGTCTCGGCTTTGTCGGACTATATGCGGTGTTGACTGAAAGAGTAATTGTTAACGATCAAGAAATTCAAGTAACTTACCCTGTTTGGGTTCCGCGTTTCTTTCGTAAAGGTTGGACTTTACTTTGGTCAGAAGTTAAAGAATTAAAACCCCGTTCTACAGGTCAAGGCGGGTTAGTTTATTATTTCCTTAGCAAAGATGGTAAAGCATATTTATTACCGATGCGTGTGGCAGGTTTTGCGCGGTTAGTAAACATCGTCCAAGCCAAAACTGGCATAGACACCACAGATGTCCGTCCCTTAGCACAGCCGTGGATGTATGCGATTCTATTTGGATTTACATTACTACTGCTGTTAGTCGATGCTTGGACTATTAATACAGCTTTGACACTATCTTAAATTCAAAAACTCACGCAAAGACGAAAAAATCCTTTGCGACTTTGCGCGGCAGTCGCTACAAGTCGGGGAACCCGCCCAACGCGCTGCCTTGCCTCTGCGCCTCTGCGTGAGCATTAAAAAAACTATATATTTCTAGACTGTGGATAATTTTACTGGACAAGCCCAACTCAGGCTTGAGCAAGTTAATCTATTTAGCAAACTAAAAAGCAATCACCAAGGATACCCAATCTTACAGAATATTTCCTTTCGGGTAGTCCCTGGTGAAAGAATTGCTATTGTTGGCGTAACTGGTGCTGGCAAAACCTCATTACTACGCTTGATAAACCGCTTAAATGAACCTACCGGCGGCAAAATCTATCTGGAAAATCAAGAGTATCACCAAATTCCTGCTGTCCAACTGCGCCAAATGGTGACACTGGTGTTGCAAGAGTCAAAGCTACTAGGGATGACAGTCCAGCAGACCCTAGAATATCCTTTAGTTTTGCGTGGAATGCCCAAACAGACAATTCAGCAACGAATTAGTCATTGGCTGGAACAACTGCAAATTCCTGATGATTGGTTGGGAAGGACGGAGGTACAACTTTCGGCTGGACAAAAGCAATTAATTGCGATCGCTCGTGCTTTAATTATCCAACCTAAAATCCTACTATTAGACGAGCCAACATCCGCCTTGGATGCGGGTAAAGCCTCTCATCTGATGCAAATCTTCATTCAACTAGCCAAAACCCAACAAACTACAATTTTGATGGTCAATCACCAGTTAGACTTAGCCCAGATGTTTTGTACAAGGCTGCTACACCTGCACCAAGGACAGTTGTTAGCAGACCAACCCGCCTCAGAGGTCAACTTAGCAAGTTTACAAGCAAGTTTAATCCAAGCAGAAACCCAAGCCGCAGAAGAATGGATTTAAAAACTTCTGATTTGATAAATCACCCTAAACGCAACACTTAATATCATCACCGTTGAGTAGTAAGTGTTGGACGTTGATTACTAAACCTTTCTTTTGCTAACTTTGTTTGTGATTGGGGAAGATTAGCATTCAAAATTTCCATGTTAAATCTGTATCCCACATTCCGAATAGTTTGAATCAAACTAGGTTGGCGGGGATCAAGTTCTACTTTTTTGCGTAGCGATAAAACATGAGTGTCAATTGTGCGCGGGTTATCAATTGCATCTGGCCAAGCACGACGCAGCAATTCTGACCGAGACAAAGGAACTCCGCCAGCTTGCGCCAATACATACAGCAAACTAAATTCCTGGGGCGTTAAATCAATAAACTCCCCTTGGAACCGGACGCGACGCTGCACTAAATCAATTTGCAAAGTGCCATAGTCCAGGTATGCTGGTGCAGTGGGTGTACGCTTACGGCGAATTAACGCCTCAACCCTAGCCAAAAATTCTTGCATTCCAAAAGGTTTGCTGAGATAATCATCGGCCCCCGCCTTCAGACCTGCGACAACATCCGCTTCATTGCTACGTGCAGACAGCATTAAGATTAAAGGCTGTTGTTGACGATGCAACCAACGGCAAAACTCGATACCATCTCCATCAGGCAGATCCGCATCTAGAATAACTAGAGTAGGTTGATGGGTTAAAAACACTTCCCTTGCTTGATAAATGCTGGCAGCTTGATTTACCCTATATTCCAATTGTTGCAAGTGCCAACCCAGCAACGACCTTAGATGGGGATTCCCCTCAACGATTTCAATACAAACCGAACCCACGGCGGTAAGACCCCTTAGCGTTGATGACTTTCAAAGTAACAAGCTCATGCTCAAGGTTTTGTAGCCTTTGCTACTTCTAATGGGAATTCGTTTGAGATTTACGCCCAGAAATGTTGGCACTATCTTCAACCTAAGCCTATTTCCAAGGTTAATTAGTAATATTCTTAAATTTTTGTTAGACTTATCAAAAGTTCTTCTTAACAATCATCTTGCTTTTAGCAAAATGTAACTTGATCAAGAACTTCTACTCAACCAAACACCCATTACTGCAATTATCGTTCAGCCTTGGCTTTAGAGTGCAGATTCAGCTTGATCAAGCTTAACCTGAGCTACCAACACCAAGTTGTTGAGAGAAGAAATCATAAGAATCAATTACTAAGCAATTAATTTCCCAGTTTTCTGGAATAGGATCTAAATACGCTGTAGCTGCTTGAGGGGGCAGATCAAAGCAGATTCGTTGGCATAAGTTATATGCCAAAAACGCAAAAAAAGCGAAAGTGGCACTTCACATTTCAGCGTTAATCATTTACAATTCTCATTCCAAAGAGATCTAAACAGCAGTTATGCTTCAAGACACACAAACCATCCGCTATTACCAAAGACTCACAGACGCCTTCGTCGAGCTATGGAATCGCGGTTATCGTATGGACGATATGCGGATGTATTTGGATGGATATCTAGCCGCACTGCGACATAGCAACGCTATCGAGCCATATTTGATTCATCGTCTAGAAGAGGAAGCCAGCCGCTACTTGTACGATGCCTCAAATTTTGCAGTACCGGAACCGCAACCACAACACGATTACTACTAATGTCTTTACTCTAAACATTAAAAGTAACCGTAGATCGACGCAGATGATTATAACATATTATCTGTCTTGATCAAGTGAATAGTGGTATTCATTTTGGGAGAGATTTTTCTGGGAAAAACATCCCCTCAGACTCGTGGTAATTTTGTTAATTCTACTGAGGGGTGTTTAATATCGTGATTTGAATTAAAAAAAAGCAGAAAATTTTTATTCGCTACTTACTGATAACCGCTGAGTAATTTTTCTGCTTTGGGAAGCGTAGTCCATCAAAAAAGCCCCATTACTAGGGGCTTTTTTGTAAGATTTCAGATTAGTTTTGCCTTTTGAGGAAGTGAGGTCAGGAACAGTGCTGTTTTGCCTGTTGCCTCCTGGCTTTTAGTAGAACTTATGAAGCTAGAGCAACTTCTACTAATTCCTGCAATTGACCCTTTTGATAAAGTTCAATGAGGATATCGGAACCACCGATAAATTTACCGTCAATATAAACTTGAGGAATAGTCGGCCATTCGGAATATTCTTTAATTCCTTGGCGAATTTCACTATCAGCAAGAACATCAATAGTCTCGAAGGGAACACCTAAAGTATTGAGAATTTGGACAACGTTGTTAGAAAAACCACATTGAGGCATTAACTTAGTTCCCTTCATGAAAACCAAAATTTTGTTTTCTTTGACTAAGTTATCAATTTTCTCTTGAAGTTCTGGTGTCATGGTATTTTTGTTTCCTATGTTACTGATATGAAAAAATCAATAGTTAATGCTCAACATAGCTAGTCACTATTGATTTGACGAAGTGGCTGTTGTCTTTTAAGTTTCCGGCGTAAATGTTTTAACTGCCAAGGCGTGAATTGCTTCAGTTGACATAGCTTGCCGCAACGCACCATAAACTAACTGATGTTGCTGCACCAGTCCTTTACCTGCAAACTGCGATGATACGACAGTGACTTGATAGTGGTCTCCGCCACCTGTCAAGTCTTGCACTTGTATCTGAGCATCTGGCAGTTCCGCCTTGATCATATCTTCAATCTGCTGCGGACTAATCATCGCAATTCCTGAAAAAAACTTACTTCTCTATTATTAGCAGATTAGGGAGGAAGAAGAGGCAGGGGAGCAGAGGGGCAGGGGAGAATGACCAATGACCAAGATTTATTTTTGAGAAGTTGAACCGCCGCTACCTTGTCTAGGGTAGGGAGTATCAACAAAACCCAATTCAAATAGCTGTTGATATGCTTTTTTACCTAAATCTCTTGTAGGGTTTTGACTTTTAACAATTTGAATTAATAATGGCACAGCTAATTCTGGCTGATTTTGGGCGCGATGTACTAGTGCTAATTGATAGGTAGCTTCATCTCGCTTTTGGGCAGTTAATAAAGCTTTTTGACGTTGAGAATCAGAAACTCTCAGGTCAATACCAGAAAAGCTGGAGTTTAGTTCTTGATAAAAATTAGATAGCTGATTATAAACTTGCCTTGCTTCTTGGAGTTTTTTGGCGGCTAAGGCATAGTTTTGGGCGGAAACAGCTGCTTCTGCCTCTTTCATCAGTCGCTCCCCTCCCTCAATGCTTAAAAGGCTATTATTTTGGGCAGCAGGACGGAGATTATTGGGCGCATTGGGGTCGATGGGCTGTGCTTGTTGGCTATAAAGCTGTACCTGAGCGTTTGCAGGTGATAGCAAACTCAAGATGACGATGACTGAGAAGGAACTGAGGCCGATTAAAGGCGCAGTTGCAGCTATTTTCATGGATTAAACTGGTGTGACAAATATATACAAATACTACGGGAAACTTTGGGTATCTTAACTTTGTTTTCGTTTTAAATAAAACACAGCTATATACTTGGTTTCTTTGTTTTAGACTGAAAATCGGTTTAATCGAGTTCCCAGTGCCTCTGTATACGAATTACCATCGTCCCCTATGAGCGATCGCATCAATTCCTCTGATCTTCCAACCACAGGTGTACCAGCAAGCAATGTGGGAGTTGTTTTGCAACGCGGTGGTGAAGAATTAGTGTTAGAAAAAGCTACAGACCGCTTCACCATCCGCCCAGCTACCGATTTTACACCTCAACAATTATCTCAGGTAAGTTGGGGCATTTGGCAGCGAAGTATTCCTCAAGCGCAACTAGAATTGTTTACGATAGCACCTAACCAATTAGACACAGCAATGGCTCAAGCCCGTGGGGCTGTAAATGTAGCCTTTGCCAGCCATGTTTACATAAGTAAAAGTAATCCTGGTACTTTTGTTTACTTAGGCGACCAAATCACTATTCAATTTGCCGATGGTGTAGAAGCTGCCAGAATTAATACTATAGCCAGCACATACAGTTTAATTCAAGATAAACCTGTTCTTGGTATATCTAACACTTTTGTATTTTTAGTTAGCAAACAAGCCACAGAAAACCCAATTAAAATTACTAACCAACTGCAAGGACTAAAAGAAGTTTTAGCAGCTGAACCTAACATTATCATTAACAGCGAGACCCATTACAAACCTCGTGATCCACTTTATACACAACAGTGGTACTTAAATCATAGTGGCGGTGAAGAATTAGTCTTAGGTTCGCATATCTCGGTGGAAAAGGCTTGGGATATCACGCGCGGTGTGCGTTCTGTAGTTTTGGCGGTGGTAGATGATTCCTTTGATTTAAATCACCCTGATTTTCAAGGTTCAGGTAAAGTTGTTGCCCCTAGAGATTTAAAACAAAATGATTTTTTACCGTTACCTGATGCGAAGGAAACTAGCCACGGCACAGCCTGTGCTGGGGTAGCGGTAGCAGAAGAGAATGGTGCAGGAATTGTTGGGGTTGCCCCTGGTTGTGCATTCATGCCCATTCGTACTACTGGTTATTTAGATGATGAATCTGTTGAGCAAATTTTTGGCTGGGCAATTGAGAAGGGGGCGAGTGTAATTTCTTGCAGTTGGGGAGCTTCGGCTGTTTACTTCCCATTGTCTTTGCGCCAAGGGGCAGCTATTACCCGTGCCGCTACTAAAGGAAGGAATGGCAAGGGCTGTGTGATTTTATTTGCGGCTGGCAATGCTAACCGTCCAATTAACGGTACTGTGGTGGAGCAGAATTGGCCAGATAAAATTTTACAAGGAAAAACAAATTGGCTCAGTGGCTTTGCGGTACATCCTGATGTGATGGCTGTTGCTGCTTCGACTAGTTTGAATAAAAAAGCTGCTTACAGTAATTGGGGAGATAGTATTGCTGTGTGTGCGCCTAGTAATAATGCTCCACCAGGAATGTCATTTCCCGCGAAGGGTTATGTATATACACAACCTGCGATCGCTTCTTATCTTAGCGGGTTGGGTGTGTTCACTACAGACCAAATAGGCGCAGCAGGTTACGAAAAAGGCGATTTTATTAGTAATTTTGGCGGAACGTCTAGTGCTACGCCTGTAGTGGCTGGGGTGGCGGCTTTAGTTTTATCAGCAAATCCTGATTTAACTGCTCAACAAGTTAAACGCATCTTACAAGAAACTGCTGATAAAATCGTTGACCCTAATGTTGACCCCCAATTAAGTTTAAAGGGCGGTACGTACAATGGGAATGGTCATTCCCAGTGGTTTGGCTATGGCAAAGTCAACGCGGCTAAAGCCGTCCAAGCCGCCAAGCAAATGCGAGAAACTGCATCACCTGTTAGCCAACAATTGCGGTTAAGTAATACCAACCAAGTCGGAATTCCTGATAACGATCGCCAGGGAGTTAAAAGTGCGATCGCTATTAATGAATCTATTGTCGTGAGAGATATTCAAGTGAGTGTCAATATCTCTCACGATTTTTTAGGTGATTTAGAAATTTATTTAATAGCTCCGAATAATCAGCAAGTATTGTTACAGAATCGGACTTTGGGTAGAAAGACTAACTTGCAGATGAGTTATAGTGTGCGATCGCATCCAGCCCTCAAGCAGTTACTATCCTTATCTGGTCAAGGGCGCTGGCAATTGTGGTTAATAGATTATGCCCCGCAAGATATCGGCAGATTAAATAGTTGGGAATTAGTCATTGGCAATTAAATAAAGGACAAAGAAAATATGGAAATAGAAATAAAACCCTCTAAACTATTGCCTGTTCCCTGTTCCCTGTTCCCTGTTCCCTGTTCCCTGTTCCCTGTTCATTATTGACCATTAACCATTGACCACTGACTACTAGTGACTTCTGATTCTTGATGATTTAAGTGTTGCAGTTCCTTGGCTAAGTCTTCTGTCAGACGTTTAGCATTTTGTTTAATTGAGCCATTGGTGTATTCTGCAACATTGATGGGGTTGCCAATGTTAATGTTCACATCTGTACCCCAGTTAGGATAGGGTTCGCTGTAATTGATACTCATAGGCACAATTTTGACTCCTAGTCCTGGGTGATTGGTTTCAGCACTCAAAGATAAACGGGCAATTCCTGTTTTTAAAGCATGAACCTTGCCATCACGGAAAATACCACCTTCAGGAAAAATTACTAAAGTTTTTCTTTGCTGAAGTAAAGAAACTCCATGCCTTAAAGTAGAGATTGTTGGATGTTGTGGATCTACAGGAAACCCGCCTAAATGACGCACAAACCAGCCTTGTAGCCCTTGGCATTCGGTGATTGTCACCATGAATCGTAAATCGGCACCAGTTATCAGAGAAGTCGCATAAGGGACAAGTAAAGCATCCCAACGCGCCCGGTGAGTAGGTGCCAGGATAATCGGCCCTGTTGTAGGAATATTATGTTGTCCTGTGATTGTAATTCTGCCAAAGAACAAAGGTAAAACTAGATGCCGTCCCAAAGTATACGCCATCGGCCCTAACAAAGGAGAAACTTGTGAGGCTGCATCAGCCACCTGATGATTTTCTGAATTCGGTGCTATTGGCTTTGGCTTGTACGTATCTTTGGAAAAGTCGAATTTTATCATGTCGGTAGCTGCGAATTGCCCAGTACAGGGTTCTGAAAGAGTGATTAGTTAAACCGTAAATTCTCTTCTATCAATTGTGTAGTTGTTATTGGACAGTTTTTTTGCTGTCTGTGGTTTTTTGTTGAAGTCTGCGAGTTGCAAACCAAGCTTGTAAATGTTGACGGCAAGCTGATTCTAGTATGCCTGCCAAGACTTGTAGACGATGATTAGACGCAGCACTATCGGGAATGTTAAGAACAGTCCGAATTGCGCCAGTTTTAGTATCGTCCACTCCATAGACAAGTGTTCTTAAACGCGATTGAACGATCGCACCTGCACACATCGGGCAAGGTTCTAAAGTTACATATAAGGTGCATTCATGCAATCGCCAGCTATTTAAGCTTTGAGACGCTGCTTTAATTGCGACAATTTCCGCGTGGGCTGTGGGGTCTTTGTCCCGTTCTTTGCGGTTTTCCCCTTCAGCAATCAAATTTCCCTGACTATCTACTATGACAGCACCGACTGGAATTTCCCCCGCATCTCCTGCGGCTTGGGCGATTTCTAACGCCCGACTCATCCATTGACGGTGTGTCCAATATTCTGGATATTTGATTGACATATCAAATCTAGTTTGATGGTTGAATGAATGCGATCGCTTTTTGTTGGTTAAGACTTACTAATTTTAGGCGATCGTTCAAAAAACCAGATCACCGACTTTTCAAAAAAGTCGGTGATCTAAATCTCCTACTTCCCACTCAACGGAGTCCAATTACCAGAAGGAACAAACGCCGCCCAATATTGTGGTTCGCTATACTCTTGACTATTTAGCAAATCCAACTGTGCAGCCCGTAAAGCCTCATGTCTACCCTTACCCGCCTGTAAATTCTGATAATACTTCACCATTAATTCCTTCGTCGCTGCATCATCCACCAGCCACAAACTTAAAACTTGAGATTGCGAACCAGCAATAACCAAAGCACGGCGCAATCCATACACACCATCACCAACTTTGATATCACCCTTACCAGTATCACAAGCCGACAGCACAACTAATTGATTGGAACGCAAATCTAAACCAGCCACCTCCAACGCCGTCAACACACCATTATCATTATTATTTGTCGCTTGCTTGCGTTTGTTAAACCCAGCCAATGCCAACCCAGAACGTAACAAAGGATTTTCTACTTGGATCATATTTTTTGGGCGTGGTGTTTCTTCAATATCTGGTGATGCGTTGAGATTTTGTGCAATATCAGCGCTGAAAAAACCATGAGTAGCTAAATGTAAAATACTCGGACTTTGTAATTGTTTAACCGCAGTTTCTGTCGCCTCTTTACCTAACAGCAATTTAGCATTGGGTAAAACCTGTTTAATCGCTGCGGCTTCATCTTTAGTATTAGCTAAAGCATCAAATTCCAAGTTTGCCAAATCACCAGAACGAAGATTTTGAGAGCCTCGTAAACCAGTTGTTTTTTTAGAAGCTATTGTTTGTCCTTGGTTATTGTAATCAATATCTGCCAACACCACAGGCGCAGAAGCATTGTTAACATTTGACTGAAAGCGTAACAAATCCCGCCCAGTTGTGAGATAAGAAAAAGCGTAATTTTGAATCAGAAATTTATCTTGCTCATCTCTCAGAGCTTCAAAGGGAATTAATGTTAATTGCCCATCGGGAGAAATTAAAATATGACTGGCATCACCCAATAAAGGGCGGATGGGTGCAATTAGTTTTTCGTCTAAAGTGCGGGCGAGTTTTTTGAATGTTCTCCCAGTGGCTAATGCTGAACGAAAATCAATGGCTAACTTATCTATTTCTGCCGCATCACCTAAATCAAGCCACTTGGGTTCGCCAGTTGAGCGTAACACCGCCGCAGCATAACGTGGTTTACCCCATTTTTGCTCCTCTGTTTTGGCTTTGGCGTTATATGGTTCATACTGGACAATCTCTACCAAGGCTGCATCTTTGGGGATTTTGGCTTGAATAGCTGCTAATCCTACTGGTTGAATTTGCTGACGGAATTCGGAGCTTTTACTACTAATTGCTGCTTCTATTTTTTCTTTTTCGGCTTCGAGTTGTTCTAACTCATCTTCTAGGTTAGCAATTTGTTTTTTTGACGGAGAGTTGATTAATGCGTCGAGTTGCTGTTGCACTTGCAGCCATTGAGCGAATAATTTTTGAGTTTCGGGGTTTTTGTCGAGTTGAGCGCGTAGTATTTGGATGCTGTCAGCTACAGCATCTAATACTAGCCCTTTGCGGCGTAGTACAGTAGTTAAAGCCAGAGATGCGGCGGCTGAATTATTGCGAGCTTTTTGTAGGGATAGGGAAACAGTAGCATCAGTTGTCCCTGAAAAAGTCCTAATGTAATCCTGTTTTCGTCGTTCTGAGCCGACAGCAAAAATTAGATTGAGATTTTGTGCTTGAATTTCTAGCCCACGTTGTGAGAAATCAATAGCACGAGTAATATCACCCTTTGCTAGATACAGTGCAGCCAAATTATTCAAGCTAGTGGCCACTAAGGGATGTTTCTCTCCTAGCATTTTCTCTAAAATAGCCAGGGAGCGTTGATATAATGGTTCGGCTTGTTGATATTTTCCCTGTGCGTCATACAGGAAAGCTAAATTATTCAAGCTAGTGGCGACATCAGGATGTTCTTTGCCCAGCACCTTCTCTCG
>NZ_DF978426.1:77028-222393 GCF_002897135.1 Nostoc cycadae WK-1
AAGGTTCGGCTTGTTGATAATTTCCCTGTTCCCGATACAGTAGAGCCAAAATATTCAAGCTAGTGGCGACTGAGGGATGTTCTTGACCTAGCACTTTCTCTGTAATAGCCAGAGCGCTTTCTGCTAAAGGTATGGCTGTGCTGTATTGACCTTCTTGGTATAACTTTATTACTTGTTGAGTCAGTTCCTCCGCTTCCTTTAAAGCTGCTTGTTTCTCTGCTGAATATGTGGGGGTTTGCTGTTGCGCTATGCCTGTGACTGGCATACTTAAAACTAACCCTGTTGTCATCGCACCTGCTACCATCCAAGGTACAAGACACATACCCGCAGCATTAATTGCACTAAGTAATTTTTTCACAGTCAACTTACAAGCTTATAGGTTTGGCTATGATGTAAATCATGCCGGACTCAGCAATTTTCGCAAAACCGTTGTGAAAAAAGTCAAAAAATCTCGCCTTCCTCTCCGCGCCTTTGCGCCTCTGCGTGAGAAAATTTAACCTCCCACAACGCCCAACGCAGAAAATTTCCTGACACTTCCACCTCAAAGGCTCAACATTCACCCTCTGAACCTCAATGTTCGAGCAAAAAGGCTCAACGTTTACCCTCTGAACTTCAACGTTCAAGCAAAAAGGCTCAACGTTTACCTTCTGAACCTCAACGTTCGAGTAAAAAGGCTCAACATTCACCCTCTGAACCTCAACGTTCAAGCAAAAAGGCTGAAACTTCGCCTTCAGAACTCAAACTTTTATTGTTTGAACAGCAAATGTTGGGTTGCATTGTCGCTTCACCCTCTCCCCAAGCTGGATTTTTCGTTTTTATGCGTAAGTCATATAAAAAACAAAAAAAGGGCAGGCAATTTACCCACCCTAGCAAATTCAGAGAATATGTTGGCTGTTGCGATTAACCCAACAGTTGTTTAGCCTTAGCTAATACATTATCAACACTAAAGCCAAACTTCTCTAAACAAACGCCACCAGGAGCCGAAGCGCCAAAGCGATCAATAGTTACAGTATCGCCTTCAGTACCAATATACTTGTGCCAACCGAAGCTAGAAGCTGCTTCCACAGCTAAACGCTTGGTAACAGCTTTAGGTAAAACAGATTCTTTGTAAGCTGCATCTTGCGCTTCAAATAAATCCCAAGCAGGTAAGGAGACTACACGCACCTTCTTACCTTCGGCTGCAAGTTTCTCCGCAGCAGTGACAGCGAGGCTTAATTCTGAACCAGTACCAATGATAATTAGCTCTGGTGTACCCTCAGAATCTACAACAGTGTATCCACCTTTAGTAACACCCTCAATTGATGTACCTGCCAAGTTGGGGACGTTTTGCCGAGTGAATGCCAATAAAGTAGGATCATTTTGTTTTGATCTTTCAACCGCTACTTTATAAGCACCAGAGGTTTCGTTACCATCGGCAGGACGAATCACTGTCAAATTAGGAATAGCCCGTAGGGAAGCCAAAGTTTCGATTGGTTGGTGGGTGGGGCCGTCTTCACCTTGACCGATTGAGTCGTGAGTCATTACCCAAATCGACCCAGCTTGAGACAGGGCAGATAAGCGGATGGCAGCCCGCATGTAATCTGTGAAGATGAGGAAGGTAGCACCGTAGGGAATTAATCCCGAACCATGCAAGGCAATACCGTTACAGATTGCGCCCATTGCGTGTTCCCGTACACCAAAGTGGATGTTGGGGTTTTGGTAGTGTCCTTTTTGGAAGTCGCCCTTGCCTTTGATTTCAGTCAAGTTAGAGTGAGTTAAGTCAGCTGAACCACCAATGAGTTCAGGCAAAACCGCAGCTATCTTGTTGAGGCAGGTTTCTGAGTGCTTGCGGGTGGGTAGTCCTTTGTCTTCGGGGGTGTAGGTGGGGAGTACCTTATCCCAACCGTCAGCCAGTTTGCCGCTGAGGTAACGCTCAAATTCAGCAGCTTCTTGAGGATACTTAGCTTTGTAGTCAGCAAATGCCTTGTTCCAGTCAGCTTCGTAGCCTGCACCGCGTTCTACTGCCTTGCGGGTATGGTTGAGAACGTCTTGAGGAACCACGAATGGCTCTTGTTCCCAACCCAAATTTTTGCGGGTCAATGCTACTTCATCTCCACCCAAAGCAGCACCGTGAATTCCAGCAGTGTTGGCTTTATTGGGAGAACCATAACCAATAGTTGTTGTCACCTTAATCATCGATGGTTTGTCGGTGACAGCTTTTGCTTCTTCAATAGCTTTATGGATGGCTTCTAAATCGGTGTTGCCATCTTTGACATGGAGAACGTGCCAACCGTAAGCTTCAAAACGCTTAGAAACATCTTCTGTGAATGCCACATCTGTAGAACCATCAATGGAGATGTGGTTGTCGTCATATAAAGCAATTAGTTTACCTAATCCCAAGTGTCCAGCAAAAGAAGCTGCTTCACCAGAAACACCTTCCATGTTGCAACCATCACCTAAAATCACATAAGTATAATGGTCGACAATTTTGGCATCGGGTTTGTTGAACTTAGCTGCTAAATGAGCTTCTGCTATGGCTAAACCGACTGCATTGGCAATACCTTGTCCTAAAGGCCCGGTGGTAACTTCTACCCCAGCGGTCATGAAGTTTTCCGGGTGTCCAGGGGTTTTAGATTCCCACTGACGAAATTGCTTGATATCTTCGATGCTTACACTGTCGTAGCCTGTCAGGTAGAGCAGCGCATACTGCAACATAGAACCATGACCAGCAGACAAGACAAAGCGATCGCGGTTGAACCACTTGGGATTTTTGGGGTTATACCGCATAAAGCGATCCCATAGCACAAATGCCATTGGAGCAGCGCCCATCGGCAGCCCTGGGTGTCCCGATTTTGCCTTTTCTATAGCGTCGACAGCCAAGAAGCGGATTGAGTTAATACACAGTTCTTCGAGGGATTGGGTTGCAACAGCCATAATAAGATTGTTTTTAACGACGGGTTAGCACTCTACGAGCTTCTCATTTACCGGGGTTGTTTTAACAGTTCACAGGTCACAGTTATCAAGATAGAATTTACTACTGCTCTTAAACTGATGACTGATTGGTATTCCCCCTACAGTATCCTCATCATCCCATTCCCGATTGGCGATGGACAAGCGGGATCTCCTGAGTTTATGGTAATTAATCAAGCTGAGAATATTGGTCATGCTGAACCCTTGGTTCAGCTGGGAATGATATCTATGATACTTTTGTCTGGCGCATCTGAGGAAAAGTATGAAGTGTGAAGTATGAAGTATGAAATCTTATTCTTAGACTTCTGCTTTTTGAGCATTGACTTCAGCACTTAGTACTTTTTAAAGACTAGGGTGACATTATGACCACCAAAGCCAAAAGAATTAGATAGAGCCACTTCAATTGTTTGGGGGCGGCTGGTGTGAGGAACATAATCCAAGTCACACTCAACATCAGGATTTTCGAGATTGATGGTTGGGGGAATTTGCTCGTTAGCGATCGCCAATACAGTTGCTACAGCTTCAATGCCACCAGAACCACCCAACAAGTGACCTGTCATTGATTTAGTGGAGCTAACTGCTATTTTATAAGCATGGTCGCCCAAGGCTGTTTTGATTGCGGAGGTTTCGTTGGAGTCGTTGGCTGGGGTACTAGTACCATGAGCATTGATGTAGGTAACTTGTTCTGGGGTAACACCTGCATCTTTTAGTGCTAGTTGAATGGCTCTAGCTGCGCCTTCTCCGCCGGGAACTGGGGATGTTATGTGGTAAGCATCACAGGTCATGGCATAACCAACCATTTCCCCATAAATGCGTGCGCCACGACTGAGAGCGTGTTGCAGTTCTTCGAGAATTAAAACTCCCGCACCTTCACCCATGACAAATCCATCGCGATCGCGGTCAAAGGGACGGCAAGCATGAGCCGGATCATCATTGCGGAAAGAAAGGGCTTTACAAGCGGCAAATCCAGCTACAGATAAAGGTGTAATTGCTGCTTCACAACCACCGCAAATCATTGCTTGGGCATATCCTCCTTGAATCAGGCGAAAAGCATCGCCGATGGCGTTGGAACCTGCGGCGCAAGCCGTCACAGTGCAGTTGTTTGGCCCTTTAGCACCAGTGTGAATTGCTGTGAGTCCAGCTGCCATGTTGGCAATCATCATCGGAATCATAAAGGGACTACAGCGATCGGGGCCACGGTTGAGGTAAATTGTTTGCTGGTCTTCTAATACCTTAATACCACCAATCCCCGAACCAATAATTACCCCTACCTGTTCGGCATTTAGCTCATTAATGACCAAATTTGCATCAGCTAGTGCTTGCTTTGCTGCTGAAACCCCAAATTGTGAAAACCGATCCATGCGCTTAACTTCTTTGCGCTCTAGATAATTGTGTGGATCGAAGTTTTTCACTTCACCAGCAATGCGACAATCATGGCTGGACGCATCAAAATGTGTGATGTAGTCAATGCCATTGCGACCGCTGATCAATCCCTGCCAATATTCAGCTGGTGTGTTGCCAATAGGTGTAATCGCGCCAACACCAGTGACAACAACGCGTTTACGTATATAATCTGTCATGACTCAGTTAAAGGTAGCGAGAAAGCTGCAAATTCAAGTGCTGAGTGCTGTTAGCGGTAGCGGGGCGTTCAGCCCGTGCTGAGTTTTTAAGTAGGAAGACTAAGTTAGACAGTTAGGAAAACAATTCTTGACTACTCAGCACTTACTATTCAGCGAGAAGTCGGAGCGGCGGCTACCGCCGATCTGAACTTCGGTGACTCGGCACTTTCTTAGGCGGATGCGGCAACTTGCTTGTCAATATAGTCAACCGCATCTTGGACTGTCAAAATTTTCTCGGCGGCTTCATCAGGAATTTCAATCTCGAATTCTTCTTCAAAAGCCATAACTAGCTCGACGAGATCCAGGGAATCAGCACCTAGATCATCGATAAAATTAGATTGGGCAGTAATCTTTTCTTCGTCAACACTTAGTTGATCAGCGACGCTTTTCTTGACCTTTTCAAAAGTTTCGTTTTGGCTCATACAATAAAATTCCTTGACCAGTTGCTATTAGCCGCTCTTGATGAGTGACATGGTTTTTGAGCATATACATCTTATCGGAAAGCGCGATCGCCCGTATACTACCGAGGTGTTTTCTTCTAGAAAACCTGCTCCCTAGCCCCCTAGGTTCAGACAGAGTAGTCAGGCAATTTCAGCGATCGCATACACTGTATAAATGCTTCTACTTATTAATTGTTACTATTTTTTTGGCTAATGTCCAAATAAATTCTGAGTGAGTAGTCAATAGTCAATGGTCAATGGTCAATAGTATTAAATACTGCCTTCTGCCCTCTCCCCCCTTAATTTTATGGTTTCTCAAACGCTGAAATACGCTTACTTTCCTGGCTGTGTTGCCCAAGGTGCTTGTCGAGAACTTCACCAATCAACTCAAGCTCTCAGCCAAGCGTTGGGTATTGAATTGATTGAACTGAAAAAAGCTGCTTGCTGTGGTTCTGGCACATTTAAAGAAGATTCTCAATTGCTGGAAGATACTGTTAACGCCAGAAATATTGCCCTAGCCGAATCATTAAATTTACCGTTACTCACTCATTGCAGCACTTGTCAAGGTGTGATTGGTCATGTTAATGAACGCCTAAAAGAATGCCAAAATAGCAATCCAACTTACATTGACCAAGTTAATGGCTTGCTGAAAAAGGAGAACTGTTCGCCTTATCAGGGCAGTACAGAAGTTCAACATCTGCTTTATGCTTTGGTCAAAGATTATGGCTTGGCAGAAATTACGCGTCGCGTTACTCGTAAGTTAACAAATTTAAAGTGTGCAGCTTTTTACGGTTGCTATCTGCTGCGCGGTCAAAAGACCATGCTATTAGATGACCCTTTCCAACCTGAAGCAATGGAAAATGTCTTTCGGGCTGTGGATGCAACACCAATTTATTATCGTGGGCGCACCCAATGTTGTGGCTGGCCGTTGGCAAGTTACGCCACTACCGAATCATTTAAAATGGCTGGAATGCACATTCAAGAAGCTTTAGCCAATGGTGCAGATTGTCTAGTTACGCCTTGTCCTTTATGCCATTTAAACTTAGATTCTCGTCAACCAGAAGTCGAAAAAGTAATTGGGCAGAAGCTAGGTTTACCAGTGCTACATTTACCGCAGTTGATTGCTTTAGCGCTGGGTATTAGTCCTCAAGAGCTTGGTTTAGATAGGCATATTGTTTCGACAAAACCAGTGTTAGAAAAATTGGGAATATAAACATCAAAAGTAAAAAGGCAAAAATAAAAAGGTAAAAGTAAAAAATGTTTTACCTTTTTATTTTTCACTTTTGATTTTATTGGCGTTGCCAGCGTTTGAATGCTTGATACATATCTGGGAGACGACTAGTAATCGCACTGACTTTGAGATAGATTTTGTGGGGCATAGCTGGAGTACCGGAAACAATTTCTTTGGGAGCGATATCACTGTGAATGCCAGTTTGGGCAGAGGCGATCGCTCCATCACCAATTTTGACTTGATTGGCAATTCCTACTTGACCCGCCAGAATTACGCGATTACCAACTTTGACACCGCCAGCCATCCCAGCTTGACCGGCGATCGCACAACCCATCCCAATTTGGCTACCATGACCAATCTGTACTAAGTTGTCAATTTTGGTATCGCGTCCAATGCGTGTCTCTCCAACTGCTGGACGGTCAACAGCCGTGTTACAGCCAATTTCTACGCCATCTTCTAAGACTGTGTAGCCAGATTGTTCCATTTTGAACCAACCAGTCCGGGTAGGTACGAAGCCAAAACCTTCTGCACCGATGACAGCGCCACTGTGAACTACGCAATTTGCACCAATTTGACTGCGTTCGTGAATTGTACAGTTAGCGTGTAAGGTAGTGCGATCGCCAATTTTCACATCGGGATAAATTACTACATTGGGATGAATCACTGCTTGATTGCCAATTTCTACTCTTTCTTGCACCACTGCATGAGGGCCAATGTAAACATCACTGCCAATTTTGGCGGTGGGATGAATGACAGCAGTCGGATGAATTTCGGGATTGGGGCGATAGGGTTGATAAAACAGAGTCAGAACTTTGGCAAATAAAAGTTTTGGTTCCCGTGTGCTTATCCAAGCAATCCCCCGTTCTTGTGCTTGGGTGTGTAAGGTTTGATCTTCTGGCAAAATCAAAGCACTTGCGCCTGTCTGACCAATTAAAGATGTAAATTTTCCGCCTTCTACATAACTGATAGTCCCAGTTGTGGCTTCATCAATAGCAGCTACCCCAGTGATTTCTATGTCTTGGTCTGGGTTAGTTGTTAGGCTGTTATTAGTGGAAATGTCCCCGAATTGGCTGATGATTTCGCTAAATTTCATTTTTTAAGTTGATGGAGAATTCGTCAAAGGCAACATTATTTTCCCTCTTTATCAACCCAGAATTCAGGAGTCAAATAATTTTGGATTTGAGATTTTGGAGTTTGGATTGATGCCACAGATAAATTTGAGGGCTTGTACCATAAAGGAACTATTGATCAACAAGAAAGTGGCGGATTCAGACCCGCCACTGATTGATTTTAAATTCAGAATTCTTCTTCAATGGCATTCTTCTGCTGATGGTACTTTGGTTTGGAGATTCTGTCGCAGTAGAATTTTGAGTTTTTGATTATCTTCGGCGGCGATCGCCTCACCGTAATGATGTAGTTGAAATAGTTGACAATAACGCTCTTGTTTAGCACAGATTAAACAGCCGTAAGCATGATTGCCATTAGTACCGCAAAGTCGGTGTCCCATGACTGGGCCAAGGGAAATATTTTGCTCACTAGCAACTGTGCTGAGAATAGAACGCAGTTGAGACTCAAATTTTACTGATAAAAGTTGTTTGCGTCCTGGTTGTGTCCGATCCCATTGCGGTACAGTTAATCCCTGTTTTAATAAACTCTCTTCAATTTCTTCAGACATAACAATTCCAGACAAAATAACATGATGGGCAACGTAGGGTAGAAGTGAGCGTGTCAATTGCCACATTAAAGCTTGATCAAACCACTGTTCAACTAGGGGGCGAAGATACCAGCAACAAGGAATCCCAAGGTTAACTAAATCTTGTAGCAGCTTAACTCGTCCTGGAATGGAAGCTTGTTCATACCCTGGTTTCAAGGGCGGGAGACTCACAAAGACTGTAACTCGTAATGAGTTTGGTTGAGCTAAGGTAGTTTTGAGACGTTCGAGAAATGCTTGACCAGGATGGACTTTTGTTGTGATATAGACCATGTTGGCTGCTTGACGGTCAATCAGTGCATTGAGGATTGACAGTACCCTTTCCCGATGGGCTGGAATGAAGGGATCGGAATAGTCGCATAAGGAAATAGGAAAGCCTTTTTGTCCTTCTGGAGTGGCAAAAATGCGGTCTAATAAACGATCAAGCAGGTCTGATGGAGTAGAATTTTTCTCAAAGTTTTCTGGATGATGATGCCATTCACTGTCTTGATGGCAGACACAATAAGCACATTCAACCGGACAACGATTCCGGGCATCTGGGAGAAATGGGTTAAGACTGAAGTATTTAACTGCACGTTCTTGATCGGGAATTCCTAATACAGGAAAGCCGTGCAGCATATACTGACTGCCCTGTAATGTAATTTCCGACAGAGTAGATTGGTAGTTTGACATACACCCTTTAACAAAAAATACACGAAAAATCGCCTACTCTAGGGTGACTGTTGTAAATATAGAGTGACAATGAGAGAAATGCCTGAAAGATAGTATTGTTTTTTACATTAAATTATTTTTTACTGAGTTAATATTGCTTTCTCTTTATAGTAGAAAAAAATATACAGTACTTCTGTAGACGAATTTTTTGAATCCTGTATTTTTTATTAATTTTCTGCAATTGCTAAACCCGCTAAATAAGCAGTTGTCCAAGCACTTTGGAAGTTAAAACCACCCGTAATACCATCAATATCTAAAATCTCTCCAGCAAAGTAAAGACCAGTAATTATTTTACTTTCCATTGTCTTAAAGTTTACTTCTTTGAGGCAAATACCACCACAAGTGACGAACTCTTCTTTGAAAGCTCCTTTGCCATTAATTAAGTATTTTCCCTGAGAAATTTCTTGCACTATCTGATTTAGGGTTTTGTTGGATATTTCAGCCCAACGGTCTTCCGCACTAATACCGATGCGGGTGATAAAGTATTGCCAAAGACGATGAGGTAGATCAACTCCACGATGTAAGGCGATCGCTTTTTTACCCCATTCATTTTTAACGGCTAAAAGTTTTTCTCGTACTTGTTCTTGTTGTAAATCTGGTAGCCAGTTAATTGATAAAGTGGCTTGATAACGGTTGTTATGCAGCATTCTTGCACCCCAAGCCGAAAGCTTCAGCACAGCCGGGCCACTCACACCCCAGTGAGTAATTAGTAAAGGCCCTATTTGTTCTAAAGCAGGTTGTTCGGGAACAGACAGCCGCAAGCGCACTGGATTCATACTTACACCGCTTAAGGCTCGCAAATTTGGGTCAACAATGTTAAAGGTAAACAGTGAAGGGACTGGCGGTTCAATTTGATGGCCGAACTCTTTGGCGATTTTATAGCCTATGGGGTTGCTACCAGTGGCTAAGAGTAAGCGATCGCATTTTAAAGTTTCACCTGACTTTAAATTGATTGCAAATTCATTGCTGGGTAGCTGTTTAACTGAAACAACTTGTTTCCCAGTCCGCAGTTCTACTTGCGTTTCTTCAGCAGCATTCATCAAACATTGCACGATGGTTTCTGAACTGTCTGTAACAGGAAACATCCGGCCATCAGCTTCTTTTTTCAGGGGTACTCCCTGGTTGGCAAACCAAGATATCGTATCTTTAGCTTGGAAGCGACTAAAAGCACCCCGCAAAGCTTTTCCACCTCTGGGGTAATTCGCCACTAAGGCTGCTGCTTCAAAACAAGCATGAGTCACATTACAGCGACCACCACCAGAAATTCTGACTTTGGCTAGTGGTTGACGGCTGGCTTCGAGCAAAATAACACGGGCGTAAGGGTTAGCATTAGCACAGGCGATCGCACCAAAAAATCCCGCAGCCCCACCCCCAATAACTACAATTGTTAACGGTTGCAATTTTAAAAAATCTCGTTGATTGGTCAATGGTCAAGTAAGAAGTTAAAAGGCAAAAAGGAAAAGTAAAAGATTTTACCTTTTGACTTTTGACTTATTTAGTACTTCCTACATTAAACTTCTGCTGGTTCAAATTGATCTTTTGTCGCGCCGCAAACTGGACACACCCAATCTTCAGGAATATCTTCAAATGGTGTTCCTGGCGCAATTCCACCTTCAGGATCACCGACTTCTGGATCATACACGTAGCCGCAAACAGTGCATTCGTAAGTTTCCATTGTTTTATCGCTTAATTTCAATGATTTCTGGAGCATGTTTGAGTGTCAAACTACAATTAGCACAGTTGTACACTCAAGAGAAAACAAGATATATGGCTTTTATGACCATAATTACTAAGATTTAAAAGTTTACACAAGTTAGATTTATGGCAACTTTAACAATCTTATTTACGTAATATTACACAATTTTGTTATATAGATTAGAAACGCCACCATGTCCTTTGAGCAAAACTAATAATTCCCATAGCGATCGCACCTAAGACAAATAGCCAAATAATTCCTCCAGGTAGAAATGTAAGAATACCAAGGCCTCTGAGAATCCAAATGGTGATACCAATGCCTAGTAGCATACCAAAAGCCTGGGTTAGCCGACGATTTAGAGAAGATTGATTCATGGAATGCGCCTTTGATTCAAAATTTATTACACTTCTATATTAAAAGTGGTGCTATTGTTAAAGCTGCTTAAATATAGATTTGATTAACTGTAATCATCAATACGAATTTATCAGTGATTTCCCAGAATAATGACCAGAAATGAGATTAGTTCCGGAAAACAGTGTTTGGGAAGTGGAACTAAAATTTGAGTGAGTTGATCTAAAGTTAAATCGACAGTTGATGAGCATCAACGCTGGAAGTGTGGCAAAGTGAGGAGTGAGTGAATTAGTATGGCTGCGTCTCATATTTCCGACCCAATTATTGCAGGTTTAGATATGGCTTGGAGCGATGACAAGCGAAGATTATTAATACAGGGCGAAATTTTAGTAGAAGCGCGATCGCATACGGCGTGGGGTGGTGCAGTTACTGCATGGATGTATGTACCAATGATGCGATCGCAGGTATGGCAGCAACTCACAGATTACCCTCGTTGGGTACACTATTTTCCTGACATTACCAAAAGCGAAGTTGTCCAGAGAGGCGAAGTTAAGCGCCTGTATCAAGCAGCACAAAAGGCTTTTTTATTTTTTACTGCTCAAGTGGAAATTTACCTCAATGTTGTTGAAGTGATTGGACAACAAATCCACTTTCGGATGGAAAAAGGCACTTTTGATGACTTTACTGCCTGCGTAGATTTAAAAGATTTTGGTAATGGTACATTGCTTGCTTATAATGTGCAAGCTACACCTAATATCCCCATCCCTTCAATTTTTATTCAACAAGCAATGAATTTTGAATTACCTGCAAATATGCGGAAAATGCGCCAGGTATTGTGTAAGCAGTAATTAAAGTATTGAGAACACACAATTCAGAATTTAGCAGGAAAACTATTGAACATTCCTATTTGAGTTGCAAAAATCCATATTTTCCAATACCCGATTCTTTAAGAAGTCGGGTATTTTGTTCAGCTATACCCATTGTATAATTCTCCGAATTAAGCAAGTAGTAAATAAGTGAAATTATCCAGAAGCATAACAGAGGTTAAAGTGATTTATTGCAAAAATAAATCTGTAGAAACGTTGTATACAACGTCTCTACAAATGATGATTACAACTTTTGTAACAACTCTTGAGTTAACTGCAAAAATGCTTTAGAACCAGCAGATTGAGGTGCATTCAATACCGCAGGCATAAAACTATCTACAGCTTTAGCCACATTAATATCAACAGGAATTTGCGCCTTACAAATTTGTTCTACACCAAAATCTTCGACAACCCGGTGCATAACTTGTTTGTAATATCTGCCAGTAAGCAAATTAGTATTGCACATACTAAAGACAATTCCCAACATTTTGATATTTATTTTCGCTTCTTGTTCGTGGCTGTCTTTTAGCTGGCCAATGCGTCTTTCTAAAAGTTGAATTCCCACCACAGATAAAGGTTCTGGCTTGGCGGGGAGAATGTAAAAATCACTCGCAGCTAAGGCGCTACGAGTCAAAAGATTATAACCAGGCGCACAATCTAAAAGAATAAAATCATATTGCTCGCGCACTGGTTTTAAAATGTTATTAATCAAAACCCGTTCAAAACGGTTCCAAACTGTTTCAAAGTTTTGTTCACCAAACGCAACCGTTTGCTTATGCAGCATTTCTGACACAACAAACTCATCATATAAGTCGATATCTCCCGGTAATAAACTCAGTTCAGAAAGTCCACAAATTTGGGGTTGAATAATATCGTTAATTGTTACCTTACTGTTGGGATCTGGATTGATAACATCGTCGATGAGATATCTAAATGTCAGTCTTTGTTTGCGACGCTTGGCAAAATCTAAAGGGGACATTAGACTAAGTGTCGCGCTAATTTGGGTGTCTAAGTCTAATACTAGTACCTTTTTACCGTAATTTTTCGCCAAACAAGTAGCTAAGTTGACGGTGAGAGTAGTTTTCCCGACACCGCCTTTCATATTTGCAGTAGCAATTACATATCCCATTGGTTAATTCCTCTGATGACGCATTCCCATCTAGGTAGCGTACACCCATCCTGAATAACTAAAACTTTCGTTAAATTTAATATTTGTGGCAAATCAAAAATAAACGCTGTTAGATTATAGCAGTCATATATCTTTCGTGAACAAATAGATCCGCCACTTCTTTAAAAAGTCGGGAATCTGAGCCTTGAATACAGTATTATTTTCTCAATCAAATATATTTCTTTTTTTTACAAATACTTAAAAAATATTGATACACAAATTTTATAAGTAATCTTGTGACAAAATCAAACAAATATTAAGTGTTTTTCCATAAACTAAACTCTATAGAGGTAAATAATTTGCCTTTTAATCCTGAGTTGTGTCGTAACGAAAGCGAAGTTGAAAGTAAACTCATCGTTCAATATTTGCTACCACAGTTAGGATATACCCCCGATACCTGGCATCAAGAAGTCGCAGTTGGTAGCATACGATTAGATTTTCTAGCATTTGCAGCACAAGTCTTACCCTTTGTCATAGATGCTAATTCACCATTGAGTGTGGTGATGGAGGCAAAGCATCCTAAGCAAAACTTAAATAATCACTTTCTCAGACTCAGGCATTATTTAACCAGCTTGAATGTGAGATATGGTTTGTTGACTAATGGCAAAGAGATTAGAATTTATGAAAAATCAGGTGATGATATTAAGTTGGTTTTCTCTTGTTATGGGAAGGATGTAGAGACAAAGCTAGGAGAAATTAAAGATTTAATTGGTAGAGATAGCCTCAACAAAAACCAATTAACAGATAGTGCAACAATTCATAACTCTGAAAAAGAATTAAATTTACCAGATCAGGGGAAAAATTCTATGAAAACTATTGCAATATACCATAATAAAGGCGGTGTTGGAAAAACAACAGTTGCTGTCAACCTTGCAGCAGCATTAAGTAAAAAAGGTAAAAGGGTTCTTTTAATTGATATCGATTCTCAGGCAAATACTACTTTTGCTACAGGGCTAATTAAATTTCAATTTGAAGAAGATGATGATTTAAAAGATAAAAATGTATACCATTTAATAGAATCAGGAGAATTTAATTATATTCCAGATATTGTTCGTCAGTCTCAATACTTTAATAATCCTGAGATTGATGTAATACCTTCTCATATAACTTTGATTGAGTACCAAGATACACTAAATAAAATTGCTGCTACTAGACGTAGGTTAGTAAAAAAACTGAATATGGTAGAAAGCAACTATGATATTGTGATTATTGATACACCTCCTTCAAGAGATTATTATGCTGAGGTTGCCTTGATTGCAGCTGATTACTTAATCATTCCGTCCGATTTAAAACCATTTGCCAACCAAGGTTTACCGACAGTAAGAAATTTTATTAAGCAAGTTAATGAATATAGAGATGATATAGGTAAATTACCTATCAATATAATGGGTATTGTTGCTTCTAAAATTTCAACAAATGCTAAATTTTTACAATACACATTTCCAAAGCAAAGAGAAGTAATATTAGAACGCTATAATCTACCTCTGATGGAAGCAGTAATTTATGATAGAACAGTGTTGTCAGAGTGTATGAATCAGACAATAACAGTTGGAGAATTAGAATATCCTGATCCTAAGTCTGTTATTAAATATGCAGAAGTTAAATCTAATGCTCAACAATCTGCTATGGAGTTTGAAATTTTGGCAGATGAAGTTTTACAAAAAATGGGGATTAATTAATGATGAAGTTTTATCTTGTAGATGTGAAAGACATTAATTCCAATATTCCGCGTTCAAATTTTGCTGAGGCTGATATCGACAACTTAGCAGATATGATTATAGAAAGTGGAGGAATTATAAGACCATTAGTTTTAAAACCAACAGATGCAGAAACTTATACAGTTATTGATGGGCATTTTGAGTACTATGCTGCTGTAAAAGCAAAGGAAAAAAATCCCCGGAAGGGTGAAATGGTGAATGCTTTTGTCATTTCACCGAAGAATGAAGATACAATATTTAAGCAAGTATCTGCTTTTAAAGAATTTAAATATTCTAAGAATATAGAGAATAAGGTATTAAAAGAAACCAATCAATCTGAATCAAGTTTGGGAAAACATGAATTGAGTTTAATAGAAAAGCAAATTAATGACTTAAGGGTAGAGTTAGCACAAGAAAGGCAAGAAAGACAAAAATTTTATGAATACATAAAGTCACTTGAAACTCAAATACCCAAGCAGATTACACCATTAGAAGCATTTAATAGTTTAAATCTACTGGAACTCACTTTAAGATTAAGAACGGCTGGATTTACAGATAAAAAAGCTGTTCAAGTGGCTGAAAGTGTTGAAAAAGCACGGAAGAAGAAACAATTTGAATCTCTAAAAGATGTAATAGCCAGAGTAACAATTCCTAGTGCTAAAAAACAAGTTAAGGGTATAAGCGCCGACAAGATGGTAGATATTGTTGATATTTGGTCACGCATATTCTTTAAATAATTTTGACTTAAAATCAGTCTATTGTATAGGGTTCGTACTATCCAAGTTATAGCTATTTTTTAATTCCCTGCATAAATTGTTTTCTAGCATCAATAATCGAAGGCATTAAAACACAACTAGTTAATAATTGTATATCTAAATCTGGGAATAATTCGCTTTGTTGAATTTGCTCATAATTATCATTTTTTAGACGATATAGATAAAATTGATTATTGTCCCAGAACCAAACTTCAGGAATATTAAACCGTTTGTATTTTTCTAGTTTGTCAATACTGCCACTGGTGATATTAACTTCAATCGCTAAATCTGGATTTTCTTTTTTCTCTCCTATATAGTACGATTCATCGGGTTCAAAGGAAGCACTTTTTTCTTTGGCGCGACGCGTGGCGCTACCCACTGGGATAAAGTTTATACCTTTTTCAAAAAAGTATAATGCTAATAATATCCCAATCACGCTTTTAATCATTTCGTGCTGTTCACCAAGCGTCATAAATTCAATGCACCCATCAAGATAAGTTATCCGCAAACCTGCTGCATCTGCGGTTAAGGTTTCTATTTTCTCCAGTTCTTCCCAGGTGTAATGTCCAGGTAGGAGAAATCGCTGTTCTAGAATTGTGATATTTTTATCTAAGGTTTGGAGAGTCATAGTTAAATAATGTTTATGACTTTATTTTGATTATAAACTACCGTCGTATGCTCGTATTTTTTTATAATTGCTGTAAAAATTATGAGTGTGATGATTTACAAGAAGCTGATGGCGATCGCCACTATTTTTTAGTATCTTTATTGGAAATGTATTTTAGGAACAAATTCTTCTAATAAATGTTTCGCACAATTTGAAAACCAAATGGATGATTTTAAACATTTATAAAAGCAAGGTGGGTTAGGTGCTACTTGTGAAATGATATTAACAAATATACTTACATTTCACTATAACCCACCATTGCGATTAAATCCTAATGTACTAACTCAATAGCCCGTTTCGTCAACGCCTCAGCAGTCAAACCATTAAACGCCATTAACTCTCCAGCACTAGCTGTAGTTTCGCCACGTTTCCAGGCAAAAGTATCGCGTTTGCTGTTGCTTCTTAACATAATTGGTTCTAG
Source organism: Nostoc cycadae WK-1 (assembly GCF_002897135.1). Taxonomy (NCBI): domain Bacteria; kingdom Bacillati; phylum Cyanobacteriota; class Cyanophyceae; order Nostocales; family Nostocaceae; genus Nostoc; species Nostoc cycadae. Next base: position 93,311 of record NZ_DF978426.1, read on the forward strand.
CATTGCCGCAGCACCACCAGTTACACCAATTAACGCATCACCACCAAATAATTCAGCGAATTTTGCATCATCAATAAAACCACCATCGGCTTCAGAACAAGTATCCCAAGCAACATCATTAGGACGATATAAACGGCGAGGATTAATAACAGAAACTATCTTGACACCGATACCTTCATTTTCTAAGAAAGCTGCTGCTTCAAAGACAGGAATTAATGTCATATCGCCTATAACTGCAAATACAACTTGCTTATCGCCAGCAATTTCATTTAATAATATTGCACCATCTTCTAAACCTTGTTGAGTTTGTTTTAATGTTGTGCGAATTGGCAAGGGTGACTTACTCGCAGTAATCACAATTCCTTTATTTTTTGTTTGCAATGCCCAGTCATAACAAGCTTGGATACTATTAGCATCAGGTGGGAATACAGGAAATACATTTCCATTTCGCATCATCGATGCAAAGTAAGCTTCAATTTCGGGACGTTGGTGTGTCCAACCGTTACGACCTTGTTCTAATGCACCAGCTGTAAATAAGGTAATTGTTGAGGGAGTTTGACGGCGTAATTCTGCCATTGCTTGGGTGACTGTTTGCCAAATTGGTAAACCGTTGATGGCAAAAGATTCGTAAGAACACCACAAACTTCTCGCACCCATGAGTGATAAACCAACTGCTAAACCTGCACAAGCATCTTCACTTAATGGTTCATAAACTTGTCCGTTTGGTGCTTGATTATATAAGTCGTCGGTTGTGGGGTGAATAATTTTTAATGCTTGGTTGATGTTGCCAATTCCTGATGCTTCGTTACCATCGGCGTTGGTGACAAGGAAATTTTTATCCTTTTGTCCGACGATACCAACTAATCTTCCCATTGCGGTTGTCGAAACTTTGGGTTCGCCACCAACTGCATATTCTTCTAATGGCAATTCGCCTAAATCTGGTAATGGTAATTCAAATTCTGTCACTACAGTTTTGGCAGCTGGGCCACCACCAGCGCGTTCGGCGTTGGTTCTGACTGTTTGCCAAGCTGCTTGTGATAAGGCGCGTCCTTGCAATGCACTAATAATGTGCGGTGCATCTAAAGTGTCTTTGGGATATAAGTTATGAGATTTTGCACCTCTGGCGTGAACGCCTGCACCTTTGAGTTGTTTGATAATGAATACTGTGAGTTTACCGCTAAGTGCGGAACGTGCGGCTTTATCTACGGCTACTAATACGGCTTGGGTAAAGGCAAGGCGTTGCTGGAAGGAAAAGGCGGTACTATCAACGTAGTCTCCTGGTTGATTTTGGTCGTCAAATTCTTTAGCATCTACAAGAATGACTTCTGCAAAACCGTTACCTTGCCAGTATGCTTTCATCTGTTCGTTAGTTTTGAGGGAAACCATACTGTGATGTTCTTGGCTGTAACCGTTCCATACCAGCACGGGTAAGAAGTTGGTGACGCTGGGGTAAGCGGTGTTGAAATGTGCCATTGAACTCATGATGTATGGTTCACCCAGTCCACCATCACCAAGGGTGAAGGGGAAAAGTTTGTCTCGGTGCAACAGCGCAGCCGACATTGCAAAGTGTTGCCCTTGTCCCAAAGGCCCGGCTGGTGCGAGAATGCCGGGAATGTAACCGGAGAGGTGTCCTAAAAGTCCGTGCTTTTCGCGGAAGCGATCGCGCAATTGTTGTACTGTAAAAATGCCCATGTCTTCTAAGGAGCGATCCAAAAACATGGCACTATAAAATCCAGGGGCGTGGTGTCCCACTTCGGTAATAATATTTTTGTAACCCAGCATGACCAATGCTGCATACGCTTCCGCTTGGCTGGCAAACCCGCCTGGATGTCCTGATGCTTTACTACCAGTAACTTGCAATGTTAAATAACGCAGGGCATCAGCAGCAAGTAAAGTTTGATATACGGCTGCGGTATCTGTAGGAGATGCGATCGCTACTTTATCTGAATCTATCGCAGGTGTAGCACCATAAGTGGCAAAATCTGGTAACGCTTCGCCAAAATATTGAATTCCTTCGCAAAAGTCAGGAAGCGCGGAAGATGCCTTTGGTGTAATTGCTGTCATGCTGAGTACCTTATGAGGATGAACGGAAACTGTAGATGCCCGTTGAATTTAACAGAAATTTTACATCTTTAAGGATGTGAAGAAATATCAGTGTTTCACGATGCTAAAGATAAGTAGTTTAAATAACTAGAGATTGGTGTCTTGACTCAACACTCAGCAATTAACTTCTAATTTAAGTAAAAATAACGATATCCATTAAACCTATTTTTATGCAGCTACCAAAAACCCCGAATATTCCAGCAGCTTTACAACTGCTGAATTGGGTATTCCGTCCTATGCCCTACATGGAAGAGTGTACGAAACGCTATGGTGACGTTTTTGCCCTTAAACTGCAAAAAAAGTTTCCTCCTATAGTGTTTGTTAGTCACCCCCAGGATTTACAGCAAATTTTGAGTCACGATACCAAAGAATTAGAAGCCCCTGGGGAGTTAAATAGTTTAGCAGAAGGCTTACTGGGTAAGCATTCTGTAATTACTCTGTCTGGTGAAGAACATCAACGCCAACGGCAATTAATCATGCCGCCTTTGCATGGCGAAAGAATGCGCGGCTACAGCCAGATTATTAATGAGATTACTGCCAAAGTTATCAGCCAATACCCAGTGGGACAGCCTTTGAATATTCGCACGGTCAGCCAAGACATTACTCTACGGGTAATTATGCAGGCTGTGTTTGGTCTAGATGAAGGACTCCGCGCCGAACAACTCCAACAGCGATTAAAGGAACTTTTAGAAAATGGCAGTTCTGTGTGGCGTGTAGTTTCACTATATTTCCCGGCATTACAAAGAGATTTTGGGCCGATTAAAATCTGGAGAAGACGACAGGAACTCCAGCAACAAGCCGACAAACTCATCTATGATGAAATCCAAGAACGGCGAGAACATCCAGACTCATCACGCACAGACATCCTCAGCTTATTGATGGATGCTAGAGATGCCCAAGGTCAACAAATGACGGATGTCGAGTTACGCGATGAACTGATGACTTTGTTGGTCGCAGGCCACGAAACCACAGCCACGGCTATAGCCTGGGCTATGTACTGGATTCATAAGTTACCCCAAGTTAAGGAAAAACTTATCCAAGAACTGGATAGTTTGGGGGATAATTCAGACCCAAATACAATTTACAAGCTACCCTATCTCAGTGCTGTTTGCTCAGAAACTTTACGCATTTACCCAGTGGGAATGCTAACTTTTCCTAGAAGAGTCAAAACACCTATTACTGTCAGTGGTTGTGAACTTCCACCGGGTACACCAGTTATGGGTTCAATTTACTTAACCCACCAACGGGAAGATATCTACCCACAACCCAAACAGTTTAAACCAGAACGCTTTTTAGAAAAACAGTTTTCACCATACGAATACATACCCTTTGGGGCTGGTGCAAGACGTTGTATTGGTTTAGCTTTTGCTCAATGGGAAATGAAACTAGCGATCGCTAAAATTTTAACCATGAAAGAATTAGATTTAGTTGATAGCACAGAAGTTAAACCCCAACGTCGTGGTTTAGTCACCGGGCCAAATCGTCCTATTCAAATGGTGGTGAAAAGTCAGCGTCAAATCAAGTCTCGCAGTTTAGAAACTACCACCATAGGATGATGACAAATTAATTTTACGGACAAGGCAATTAAATTTTGGATTTTAGATTAGTTTTTCATCTAAAATCTAAAATTCCTTTCGCTGCTAGTTAGCTTGGCAGACAGCACACAAACTAATGATTTTCGTCACAATTCAAAGCTACCAACACCAGATAATTTCTCTAGTCAAGTATTTTGTAGTATTAGTTTTCAGTATAGTCTACCGGGTAGCGATCACCATCAAGCAACTAGTACAAAATGTTGAGCCTTGCTACATATTGACAATCAATAAAATCAGTAATTTAAATCTCCTCCTTATCTATCTTCCGACTTTTCAGTTGATAGATATATACCATGCTATAGATTCATCAATAGATATTGAGAGTTTAAAGTAACTAATGATAGTAAATGAAAAAACTATGTATTCATGGCAGACCAACACAGCCTAGATCAGCAAATCATCTCTCAAGTCGCTGAAAACAGTATATCTAATCAGCTAGAAGCAGCAGAACAAATTGATATTTATGTAGAAACAGATATTTTAAAAATAGTTCAAGGTCAAGTAGACGGCTTGAGATTTGCCGGACAAGGATTAGTAACTAAACAAAATATCCGTCTTCAAGAAATCAAACTGCAAACTGATAACATTGATATTAATCCTATTAGTGCTATTTTTGGGCAAATTAAACTGAATAAATCAGTAAATCTAGTTGCTCGTATTACCCTGGCAGAAGCTGATATTAACAATGCTCTTAATTCTAAGTTCTCTCGTGATTTAGTACAGAAATTCCAGTTAAATGTAGAAGGAAAAATTGTCAAATTTGCTTTACAACAAATGCAAATCTACTTACATGATACTGGTCAAATCGCTTTAGAAGGAAAATTTCAGTTGCAAGAAAATGGTCACAGTCGGTTATTAGGTTTTAGCGCTAAACTTCGTCCTCGTACTTTATCCCGCCCCATAATTTTTGACAGTTTTACCTGTACTCAAGGAGAAGGTGTATCTCTAGACTTGATGGTCTCGTTAATGCAGAGATTCCAAGAATTATCCAATTTACCTTATATTCAGTTGGAAGATATGAAATTCAGGATTAAAAATATGGAATTGCAGAATAAAAACTTAATTTTGTTTATTGAAGCTAATGTTAACCAAATACCTGAATCTGTAACAGAATTAATGGATTAAATTATTATATGTAAAATTTACAGCAAAAAATTAATCAATTATCAAGATTGTCATTTCTTTTAACCCTTTGTACTATTAACAAGCCACTTTATTCTAAAATACAAATATGCAAGAATATGATGTTGTAATTATCGGCGCAGGACATAACGGACTAGTTTGTGCAGCATATTTGCTCAAAGCTGGTTATAGCGTCCTACTTTTAGAAAAACGTTCTGTCCCTGGTGGTGCAGCAACCACGGAAGAATGTTTACCCAAAGAAGCCCCCGGATTTAAATTTAATTTGTGTGCTATTGACCACGAATTTATTCACTTAGGGCCAGTAGTTGAAGAATTAGAACTGAAAAAATACGGCTTAGAATATCTCGAATGTGATCCAGTAGTTTTCTGCCCTCATCCCGATGGCAAGTATTTTCTAGCACATAAATCATTAGAAAAAACTTGTGCAGAAATCGCCCGTTATAGTGAACGTGATGCTAAAAAATATGCCGAATTTACTGAGTATTGGCAACGGGCATTAGGTGCAATGATTCCTATGTTTAATGCACCACCAAAATCAATCATCGATATTGTTGGTAACTACGACATTACCAAACTCAAAGATTTATTCTCAGTTATTGGTTCACCAAACAAAACATTAGATTTTGTTCGTACCATGCTAACCAGTGCTGAAGATTTACTCAATGAGTGGTTTGATTCAGAATTTTTAAAAGCACCATTGGCAAGATTAGCAGCAGAATTAGGTGCGCCACCATCACAAAAAACTCTTGGTATTGGTGCAATTATGATGGCAATGCGTCATAATCCTGGTATGGCTAGACCGCGTGGTGGAACTGGTGCATTAGTCAAAGCTTTGGTGAATTTAGTCACTAGTAAAGGCGGTGTAATTCTCACAGATCAGCACGTAGAAAAAGTGTTGATTGATGATGGGAAAGCTGCTGGTGTACGCGTTGCTGGTGGCACAGAATATCGGGCGAAATACGGTGTAATTTCTAATATCGATGCCAAGCGGTTGTTTTTACAAATGACCGATAAAAGCGATATTGACTCAGCCGATCCTGATTTGTGGGAAAGATTAGAACGCCGCATTGTCAACAACAACGAAACCATCCTCAAAATAGATTTGGCTTTAGATGAACCTCTGCGCTTTCCTTTCCACGCGCACAAAGATGAGTATCTTGTGGGTTCTATCTTAATTGCTGATTCTGTGGCTCATGTGGAACAGGCTCATAGTAAGTGTACCTTGGGAGAAATCCCAGACTCTGATCCATCAATGTATGTGGTGATGCCGAGTTACCTTGACCCCACATTAGCACCTCCTGGTAAACATACAGTCTGGATTGAGTTTTTTGCACCTTATCAAATTGCTGGTGCAGAAGGTACAGGCTTAAGAGGTACTGGTTGGACTGATGAATTGAAAAATCAAGTTGCAGACAAAGTAGTTGATAAGTTGGCTACTTATGCACCTAATGTCAAAACAGCGACTATTGCTAGACGAGTAGAAAGTCCGGCAGAATTAGGTGAAAGATTAGGCGCATATAAAGGCAATTACTACCACGTTGATATGACCCTAGATCAGATGGTATTTTTCCGTCCCTTACCGGAAATCGCCAACTACAAAACCCCCATTGAAAATTTGTTCTTAACTGGTGCGGGTACTCATCCAGGTGGTTCGATTTCTGGAATGCCAGGACGCAATTGTGCGCGGGTATTTTTACAATCTAAACATCCAATTACTCAAACTTTAAAGGATGCTAGAGATTCGATTAAATCAACTGTCGGGTCTGTGTTTGGGATTGTTTAAGAATAATTTCGAGCAAAGGCGCAAAGTTTTTTTAGCGCCTTTGTCCGAACATATTTTGCTTAAACTACTTACGAAAAATATTTATCCTTTTTGTGTCACTTTTCGGGTATTTTGAATGAAAGAATACACAGATATTTAATCCATCACTGCTAACACAGCCTTGGGTAATAACTTATCTTTAAACCATACGATTCTTGCAGGTACATCATTTAATTTTACCCCTGCTTTTTCCAAATTCAGCCGTTCTGAAATTGCCAAAATCAAATTATCACATCCTGCACGCCGCACCTGAGAAAACTTTTTTTGTAAATATTCTGGTCGCCAATAACCAACAATTTCTAATAAAAATTCCCGTCCATTAGGATGCACTAAGCGGAAATCAGGAATCATCACACTACCAGGAATGGGGATTAAATCAACTTCTCTCTCTAGCACCCAATCTGTTTTTAAAGCATCCCATTTATCAGCAAAAGAAGCTTCTAACATACTATCGTAAGGTTTACCTTTAGAATAGTGCGATACTAAACCACATTCGGAATTGAGGGTAAATCTGCCAATTTTCCAAGTATCTGTGTAAGCATCACGGGTTTGTAATGTTGCTGACAGACTCCATTTGGTGACATGCAGTAAAGCCGGAATTAATTTAGCGATCGCCAACCCATAACGCGTACTAGGATTAAATAAACTCGTCGGCCCATCAACTGTAATTGTAAACCCGTGGTCAGCATCACCTTCTATATAAGCCATTAATTGAAACAATTTTAAATAGCGAAATAATAGCTTATATTCTCCCGGTACATTGCGATGAGCATTTAATACTAATTGACTAGCTTTATAAAAAATTCCCTGCACCTGCGACAAATTATATCTATTTAATATATCTACAGCCGAAGGTGTATCAAATTGCGTCAAAATTTTATTTTCTGATAAGTCAGCATATAACCCAGCACGCACCTGTTCTAACAAAACTTCTCGCTCTAATTCTTGACTTAATTCATCAGCAATTTTGTTTAAAGTAGCTTGGGTTGAGTCCTGACGCGCAACTGACTGAGCCGCCAATGCAAACACCCGTTCTCTTAACATCGGTGGTTCTAAAGGACTCACCACTTCAAAAGTACAAAAATTGCTTTTAATAATATAAGCTAATCCCCGCTTTATCCGATAATCTGTAGCGTCACCTTCCAAATCTAAAAGCAGCTTGTCTAACTCCCCTTGAGTTTTACCTTGCGCTGCTTGAAAACAAGCAATTAATTCGTTGGTCAACGCCAAATGTTTATCATCAATCTTCAGTCTTTTCGGAATGATTTCTTCTCCGTTTAGGCGATGGCTTAGTAACTCCGTTGGTAACATCTTCTGAATTTTGGATTTTGGATTTTGGATTTTGGATTGAATAATGAATTTCTAATTGTTCCGCAGCCTTTAAACTTTTTTCCTTTCCGGTACCATACACAACCTGCAAATTTCCTCTCTGCTTTTTGTCTCCCTCTGCTACCTCTGCTTCCCCTGCTTTATTATCCCCTCGCCGCCGCGCCGAAGTTCCTTCTTCACTCGTATCTTCTGCGATTACCTCATATAAAATCGCTTGTTTATTTTCCACATTTCCCTTACGTAAAATCCTCCCCAAACGCTGCACATATTCTCTTGTCGAACCAGTTCCCGAAAGAATAATTGCCACAGAAGCCGCCGGAACATCAACACCTTCATTCAACACATGAGAAGCAATCAAAGTATTATATTCACCTTCCCGAAATTTAGTTAATATTTCATGACGTTCTTTGACTGGAGTTTGATGAGTAATTGCCGGAATTAATAAGTCTTGAGATATTTTATAAACCGTCGCGTTATCAGCCGTGAAAATTAACACGCGCTCAGGATAATGTGTCGCTAATAAATCAGCTAAAATTCGCAACTTGCCATCAGTTCCTAAAGCGATTTCTTTGGCTTCACGGTGTGCTAACATCGCTCTACGGCCAGCTTGCGATCGCGCACTCATCTGCACAAACATTTGCCAACCTTGAATACTCCCCAAAGAAATTTTCGATTGGCGTAAAAAATCATTGCGAGTTTGAATTAATTGATTGTATCTTTCGCGCTCAATCTGCGATAATTTCACCTTAATTTGGACAATTTCATGTTCGGCTAAGGCTTTCCCTGCTAAATCTTCAGCGCGTTTACGATATACTTCTCGTCCAATCAAAATATTCAAATCAGCGTGTTTACCATCGGTGCGTTCTGGTGTCGCTGATAATCCTAAACGATAAGGGGCGATCGCATATTCTGCAATCACTTTACTAAAATCGGTGGGTAAGTGATGACACTCATCAAACACAATCAAAGCATATTTATTCCCCAAAGCTTCTGCATGAATCGCTGCACTGTCATAAGTCGCCACTAATATGGGTGACTTATCCCGCGAACCACCCCCTAATAATCCCACTTCTGCATCGGGGAACGCCGCCACTAAATGTGCATACCATTGGTGCATCAAATCCAAAGTTGGCACAACAATCAACGTTGTGCGCGGTGTCGCTTGCATCGCCATCTGCGCCAGATAAGTTTTTCCCGCCGCCGTTGGTAGCACAACTACACCTTGTCTTCCCGCCAATTTCCAAGCAGCTAAAGCCTCACTTTGGTGGGGATAGGGTTCCATTTCCAAACTTGCAATCAACTCTAGCGGATAAAATTCCTTCGCCTCATCAATAAAATCGACTTCTTCTCCTTGTAGTGCTTCAACTAAAGCACGATAACGCATCGCCGGAATCCGAAATTTTTCCACGCGATCGTCCCACGTAGCATAATCCATCCAAGCTTTACCGCGTGGTGGTGGATGCAGAATTAATGTACCGCGATCGAAGGTTAATTTGGAGATGCGAGCCATGCGGAATTTACGAGAGATTGGAGATGAAGATAGTCACAACTTAATTTTCTATGGTTAAGTCATGCTTAGTAACCATCCTACATTTATTGAGGATGTTATTCTCGTGAACAACAAGATCCCCGACTTCTTGAAGAAGTCGGGGATCTGAGCCTTTTGATTCTGAAAAATCAAAGTCTATAAAAAATAAAATTAGATATGCGCCGCATACCTAATTCTCAATTCGGAAAATATTTAATTCAATTGCAATATTTAACCAAATCTACCGCTAACGTAATCGCGGGTATCTTCTTGCTTAGGATTATTGAAAATAACTTCTGTTGCGTCATACTCTACTAAATAGCCAATCCGTCCACCTGTTTCTGTAGGACGCACGTTAAAAAAGGCGGTTTTATCAGAAACCCGCGCCGCTTGCTGCATATTGTGAGTAACGATCACAATTGTATATTGCTCTTTCAGTTCATGAATTAACTCTTCAACTCGCAATGTAGATATAGGATCTAAAGCTGCACAAGGTTCATCCATGAGGATAATTTCTGGTTGAACTGCGATCGCTCTAGCAATACATAATCTTTGTTGCTGTCCACCAGACAAAGATGAACCACTTTGGCGGAGTTTATCTTTAACTTCATCCCACAACGCAGCTTGGCGCAAACTTTTTTCTACTAATTCATCTAAGTTACCTTTGTAGCCATTAATTTTGGCACCAAAAGTAATATTGTCATAAATTGATTTTGGGAATGGGTTTGGTCTTTGAAATACCATCCCAATTCTGCGCCGCACCTCTACTGGGTCAATATCAGATGCGTATAAGTTTTTCCCGTAATAAAAAACTTGACCTTCGGCTCTAAATGAATCAATCAAATCATTGAGACGGTTATAGCATCTTAGCAGTGTACTTTTACCACAGCCAGAAGGCCCGATAAAGGCTGTCACCTTATTTTTGGGTATATCTAGCCAAATATTCTGCAAAGCTAAAAATTTGCCGTAATAAACGTTTAGATTTTCTGTGCGTAATACGGTGTCTGTACTATTCAATGTGCTAATGTTAGTAGCCATAAAAAGTCTAATGTAAGTTTTTGAGACAGTAATGCAACTTTGCTATTTGGGTAATTGACTGAATTTTTTGGCAGAAATAAAACACCCATCATCAATGGTGTTTTTTATTTCATACTTCAGACTTGATTCAGGCTTTTTGGCGAGTTGCCCAGCGAGCAAAAATACTGGTGATTAAAACCATTAACACCAATATCAAAGATGCTGCCCAAGCTAACGACTGCCAATTTTGAAATGGAGAAATCGCAAAATTAAAAACCAAAACGGCTAGGGACGCTGTTGGTTGGAACAAGCTATTTGGCCAGAAGGTAGAAAACAAAGCGGTAAATAGCAACGGTGCCGTTTCACCAGAGGCTCTGGCGATCGCCAAAGTTGATCCAGTGACAATCGCTGGTAATGCCGCCGGCAATACAACTTGTGTAACAGTTTGAAAGTTAGTTGCACCTAAACCTACAGATGCTTGCCGTAAATCATTCGATACTAGCTGTAAAGCTTCATCAGTCGTTTTCACAATAATTGGCAACATCAAAATTGCCAAAGCAAACCCTCCGCCAATAGCTGAATATGATCCTAGGTTCAGCCTCACTAATGTCAAAACCACAATTCCATAAGCGAATACCCCAGCAATAATGGAAGGCACTCCACTCAAGACATTAGTCGCAAAACGTACCCACCTAGCTATTTTACCAGAACTAAACTCAGTTAGATAAATTGCGGCAATCACACCTAACGGAATGCTAATTAAGGACGCAATTCCTACCATCAGCAACGTTCCCACAATTGCATTCCCAAAACCTCCGCCTTTTCTCAGCGGTGCGGGGGGCAATTCAGTGAAAATACTAAAATTAAGACTGCCAAAGCCTTTGATTATAACATAAGAAAGTACTGCCACCAAAGGCACAAGTGCCAAAACTCCACAGATAAACGCTACCCCAGTCATCGTTGTATTAAACAGTGTCCGAGGCGACATAGAGGCACTAGTTAAACTCCTTTCTGGATAATGAGAAACCATAAATTTAACCCACAATTCAGCTACACTCGCTTGACTCGGAGAACGATGAACTCTGCCAAAATATTGACTATCAGTGTTAAGACAAATAAAACTAAAGCAGCATACATTAAAGCTGCCACTTGCAAACCACTAGCTTCGGCAAATTGATTTGCTAATAAAGAAGAAATTGTATTGGCTGGGGCTAATAGTGATGCACTAATTTTGTTGGAATTACCAATCAACATTGTCACCGCCATTGTCTCTCCCATTGCCCGACCAAGTGCTAACATTACAGCACTAACAATCCCAGAAAAAGCTGCTGGAATCAAAACCTGAAAAATCGTTTCCCAACGTGTTGCACCTAACCCTATAGATGCTTGCCGTAAACTAGATGGAACAGAAATCAAAGCATCTCTAGAAATAGCTGTAATAATTGGCAAAGTCATAATTGCCAAGATAATCCCCGCAGGTAACATTCCTGGCCCAGTGGGAGGCGTGCTAAAAAGCGGAAACCACCCAAAATAGGTATTCAACCATCTACCTATGTTGTTTAAAATGGGAATTAAGACAAAAATTCCCCATACTCCATAAACAACGCTAGGAATAGCGGCCAGAAGTTCTACCAAGAATACCAGCACTAGTCTAACTTTGGCTGGCAGAAAATTTTCACTTAATAAAATAGCAGTGCCAACGCCTATTGGTACAGCAATTAGTAACCCAATCAGCGAACTAATTATAGTTCCATAAACTTGAGGTAATACTCCATATTCATCCTTAACTGGGTTCCAAGTACTGTTTGCTAAAAAGCTCAGACCAAACTTTTGGATGGCTGGCCAAGCGCCAATGGCAACTTGTATAGCAATCCATAATAAAGTTGCAGCAACTGCTAGAGCAAAAATCCGAGTCAGCCAGATAAAACCCCGATCTAAAGACTTACCAATATCGGAGCGATTCTTAATTGCTGATGACAAATTTTGAGAATTTGTAGCCATGAATACTGACTTTATAGATTAAATCAGAGAAAAATGTGAGAGCAAACCAGCGTAGTCAAGTCGCCAAAAGTTTTAAGAAATTGAGACATCAGCAAATGATTTTTAATAGCAATGTTTTTTCATTTACTATTAATTAAATCAATTTTTGACTATAGATGTCTCACTCAGTTTTCGTGATTTTTAAATGTTATTTGCTGGCACTAGTGCTACCACTAATCGCAATTTTGTAGTCTGGGCTAATTTGGTCAGCCGCAGTTGCTACTTTCTGCAAAACGTTTTGCGGTAGAGGAACATAACCTAATTCTGGAGCTAATTTCTGACCTTCAGTTAAACCATACTCAATCATAGCTTCCACTGCTTTAGCTTTTGCAGGATCGCTATATTTCTTGTAAGCCAAAATCCAAGAGTAGGTAACAATAGGATAAGAATCTGCACCTTCTGGGTCGGTGATAAAAGCCCGCAGATTTTCTGGCAGAGTTACGGCTTCTAAAGTTTTAGCGGCTGATTCTTCTGTTGGTACAACAAATTTGCCACCTTTGTTTTCTAAAGCCGCATATTTGAGATTATTTTGTTTGGCGTAACCATACTCAACGTAACCAAGAGAACCTTGAGTTTGTTGAATTTGGGCGGTTACACCTTCATTACCCTTACCACCCACACCTACTGGCCAGTTAACAGTTTTGCCATCACCAACTTTACTTTTCCATTCTGGACTGATGGCGCTGAGGTGTTTGGTAAATACGCCTGTAGTACCACTACCATCTGAACGATGAACAATTGTAATTGCTTGGTCTGGTAACTTTGCGTCTGGGTTAGCTGCTTTGATTTTGGGGTCGTTCCAGTTTTTAATTTTGCCTAATAAAATATCGGTGTAAACTGCCCGTGGTAACTTCAGGTCAGCAACATCTGGTAAGTTGTAAGCGAGGACAATACTACCGGCTGTCATCGGTAACAAAATTGCGCCTTTATCTTGAGGAACTTTTTGAATTTCCTCATCTTTCATCGCCACGTCGCTGGCACCAAAATCGACAGTACCTTTGATGAATTGCTCAACCCCAGCACCACTACCCACAGACTGATAGTTGACTTGTAAACTGGGATATTTTTTGTTTAACTCAGTGAACCAACTTGTATATAGTGGTGCGGGAAAAGAAGCTCCTGCACCTGTTAAGGAAACGTTGCCGCCCAAATCTAATTTAGCTGGACTGGAAGCTGTAGCATCTTGCGCTGTGCCGGTAGGTGCTTCCTTGGTAGCAGAACTGTCAGAACCTTGCTGTCCGCCACAAGCAGCTAGACTTAATGTCAGTAATAACACTGCTGTTGAAGAGGCAAGACGGTTATTTTTTATTGCATGTAGACGTGAGAGCATCTGTGTTAATTTTCAGTAACTTTCCAGGTTAGCGCCTCTACGATAATCCTAAAGGAGAGACGTATAGGTAAACGGAAGGTTAAGAGCTAGAAAAAAAGTGTATTATTTTAACTAAATTTTACAATTCTCTCACTTTGTGAATTGATAAAATTTATACTTCAACCTATGTCAAGTTACAGATGAGCCTTCGTAGAGCTAATACAGATTTATGGCCAACGCTTCGATAGTAGAAAGCGTTATACCGCTTATATTGCTACTTATCCAACTACCAGCAACAGCAATTTTGCTGTCGCGTCTGCTGAAAGGGCCGGGAAGACTACCGCCAATTCAACCCCAACAGCCAACTCCAGAGCTTTTTGGTAACGTCAGCGTTGTTGTTCCCACGTTGAACGAAGCTGGGCGCATTACTCCTTTATTATCGGGCTTGAGCCAACAAAGCTACGAAGTTCGAGAAATTATCGTTGTCGATAGTAATTCCCAAGATGGGACTCCTGACTTAGTAAAAGCTAAACAGCAAAAAGATCCCCGCTTTCGGGTGATGACAGATGACCCTTTACCTGCTGAGTGGGTGGGTCGTCCTTGGGCGCTACATAATGGCTTTTTACATAGTTGTGAGGATAGTGAATGGTTTTTGGGGATGGATGCTGATACTCAACCACATCCGGGTTTAGTTGCTGGTTTAGTGCAGACTGCAATAGCACAAGGCTATGATTTGGTGTCACTCTCACCCCAATTCATCCTTCAGTATCCGGGAGAGTGTTTATTACAACCAGCTTTATTGATGACTTTGCTGTATCGCTTTGACCCTGCGGGAATTAGAACTGAGCAACCAGAAAGGGTAATGGCCAATGGGCAATGTTTTTTATGTCGTCGCGCTGTTTTAGCGGCTGTGGGTGGTTATACCAGTGCTAGTAGTTCTTTTTGTGATGATGTGACTTTGGCGCGGTATATTGCGGCTCAAGGATATAAGGTAGGTTTTTTAGATGGGGCCAAGGTGCTGAAGGTGCGGATGTATGAGGGGGCGCTGGAGACTTGGAAAGAATGGGGGCGTAGCCTAGATTTAAAAGACGCATCGACTTCTGGGCAAATTTGGGGAGATTTATGGATACTTTCAGCAGTTCAAGGTCTGCCCCTGCTGATTATACTTACTTACTTGATTTTTCTGCCTACGCCGTTATCTGTGCCACAGATGTTATTGCTGGGTTTGAATGGATTTCTGTTACTGATTCGCTTTGGGATGCTACTGGCGATCGCACCTTCTTATGACCGCACAATCGCTAAAGGTGGCTGGTTATTCTGGCTGTCTCCTTTGGCTGATCCCATCGCTGTGTTACGCATTTTCTTATCTGCATTCCGCACCCCACGAGAATGGCGAGGTAGGAAGTATGGAATGAGTGCTGAGTCTTAATACACCCATACACCCATACACCCCTACACCCCTATTCCTCCTCACCTCCCACGCGATCGCCTCGTTCAAGTTCCCAGAGAATTTGATTACCTTCGCGGCGGACTCGTGACACAATCCAGTTCCGCCAGCGCCATTGATCCCCCCGGCTAGTGACGGCGCTGGCGTGGACATCCATTAAGTCTGCTAATTCAGAACTAGTAATTAGATAGCCTTTGTCAGCGATTTCATCAGCGATACGTAGAGTTTCAACCAAGTTACGAAGTTGGTCGACCCTGATTCCAGGCGTTGTTGTGTCAATTGCGGCCGCAGTCTGTGCGGTGGATGGTTCCATAACGTTTATGTCTGATGCAGATGTAATGGTTTCCGATTTTTCTTTGGTAATTATTGTCGAGTGTGCCTTATCTTCAGAAACTTTCGCTACATTTCGCTCATGAGAAGTAGGTAAAGTTTTGTGAGCATTGCTAGAAGATAATTCTTTGAGTGATGGGATTTTACCAGCAGCAAAACTCCGGGCGATCGCATCACAGCGTTCGTTACCAACGTTACCAGCGTGACCCCGAACGTGTTGCCAAGTGATTTGGCGAGTATTCAGTTCATCTAAAACTTCCAAAAGGTCTTGATTTTGTACAGGATTACCATCGGCTTTTTTCCAGCCTTTTCTTTTCCAGTTCTTTACCCATTTAGTAACACAGTTGATGAGATATTCGCTATCTGTGTAAAGAGTGATGGGTTGAGATTGTTGAGAAGCATGGAAATATTTTAAGGCAGCGATCGCGGCTTGCATCTCCATTTTATTATTAGTTGTATGGGATGCAGCATCACCCATTTCGTGAACTGAGCCATCGTTAAAATAAACTACAACACCCCAACCTCCAGGGCCAGGATTCCCAGTACAAGCGCCATCAGTATATATACTTTGAATTATGCTTTGGCTAGACATGATATAGATATAGAAACCGCATGGTTACGTAGAGGATAGAAAAGTTTAGCGGCAAAAGATGGGTAGCAATATATATGCTACTGCTAGAAAAATCAAGTGCTTGTTTAATTTTCCAAAAACATAGCGGTGCAGGGGAGATGATTTGGCGTTTTCTGCACAGATGGCTTGAATCATCACTGATCAGTCGGACATAATATAAAGACTGAAATTTTAAAGCCAAAATTGGTATGATGCCAGCGATAGCACATTAAGGAAAATAAATTCAGTGAGCTTATTTTTGGACTCAGCGATCGCAGCGGAGGCGGAAGCTGCTAAAAAATTAGGTTGGGTAAAAGGCATCACTACTAACCCAACATTGTTAGGCAAAAGCCCATTACCAGTCGAGACTATATTAAAACAACTGGCACAATTAACTCCAGGGCCAGTATTTTATCAGTTGATGGCATCTGAATTTGACGAAATGGTAGCAGAAGGTAGAACCGCCTTTGAGTTAATTGGAAAGCAAACAGTCTTAAAGATTCCTGCGTCCTTAGTTGGCTTTCAGGTAGTGGCTGCACTAGCGCCAGAAATTCCCTGTGCAGTCACAGCTATTTACAGTGCAGCACAAGCAGCAGTCTCTCAAGAAGCAGGAGCAAAATATGCGATCGCTTATGTCAATCGAGCCACTAGACTATTAGGTGATGGAGTAGCACTAGTCCGCGAAATGGCGAGTGTTGTAGCAGGAAGCAACACCGAAATTATGGCAGCCAGCATCAAATCTCCTCAAGAAGCAGTTGCATCCCTACAAGCTGGTGCGCATCATCTCACTTTACCTTTAGCAATGTTGCAGTCCATAACTAATCACGAACTGTCAGCACAAACCATTGATGAATTTGCCGAAAATGGCCGCGGAATATTACAGTCAACATAAGGGAGTGCTGAGTATAATACCGTTTCACTTTAAGTTTGATACAAATAGACCGCAGGGGGAAAGAATAAAAAACCCATAAATTCGGATCATTTTTTTCGTGAAATGGTATAAGTCCTAGTTTCTTCAAGGGTATGGAGGGGTGATGTTTCTCACACCCACACACCCCTAAACCCAATCAAAATTTACTCCCCAATTCCCTGTGCATAAGCTTCATACACACCTTTGACGTTGTACCAATTGAGGAAAATCCTAGCTACTTCTAAAGCTAATTGAGGTTTACCTAATTTAATCAGCCAGCGTAAAAAGGGAGCCATTGTACGTTCATTCAGCAGCCCGTTTAATGAGAGAATGCCCCAGAGTAAGCGATGTAACCATGTCATTTGAATCATCATTCGCACCTCCCAAGTGGGATGCTTTTGATAAAACAAAACTCCCATACGGCCGCGTTGAATTTCTTTTTCAATTAAGTTAGGAATTTGCTCTAAATTAAATGCTGGATGCCAGTGATAACCAACTGCTTCTGGACATTTAATCAGTTTTAAACCGAGATTTTTCAGCCTCACGCCTAATTCTAAATCTTCCCAACCATAAAGTTGAAAACCAATATCAAATAATCCAGCTTTTTCTAACCAATACTTAGGGATGGCGACATTACCTGTAGCAAAAAAAGCCGCAGAGAAATCTGTAATTTTATAAGGTTCAGCCGTAGGATTCTCGAAGTTAGAGGTATTAATTACTGCACCATAAGTAAAAAAGCGATCGCTACCTAATTTCTCTTTTCCCTGCAATAATGCGTCAGCGTGAGCTTGCAGAAAGTTTTTCAGCACGACTAAATCACTATCAATAAATATGATTGTATCTCCTAGTGCCTGTTCTACTCCCAAATTCCGCGCCGCTGCGGGGCCAGCATGATCTTGCTCAAAGCATCGCACATGGGGAAACTCTTGCTTGTGGGCTGCCAACCATTCTAAGGTTCCATCGGTAGAACCATCATCTACTAAGACAATTTCGTAATCCTGAATTATCTTTGACGCACTCAATTCCTGCATTTCCAAGGCTCGGAGGCACTTTTCTAAAATCGGCAGGCGATTATAAGTTGGTATCACAACGCTGAAAAACACATTCTCACCCACAACAGAAATTACCCATCTTCAGCATAAAACGGTAAAGCACTAAATATTTAGTTGGATTTTTTTGCTGGAAGTTCCTCAATTCAGCCAAAATCCACCGACTTTTCCAGCTTTGAGGCTAAGTCTGGCTAAGATATCATCACTGCCATCTTTAAAAGTTAATTTCCATAAGTAGACTTGATAGCCTTGCTGATTCAGTTTTCCTAAAAAAACGGACGAATACCCTTTATTGAACCGAGGTGCTAATTGTCCACTAACTTGTGTAAATGTTTGTTGTGTAAGGCCTTCTTTAAACGCTGCATTTCCTTGAGAGATAAACTTATTGTAATTTTTTTGTTCAATGGCATTTATTAGGCTAGTAAAAGTTCTTTGTACAGATTGTTCTGGTTGATTAGCTGGCGCTGATTTTACTTGCTCCTTCACAGCAGCTTGTACATCTTTTACTAGTCCTAACGTCAATGGTGACATAGTAAGAACTGCTGCAACTACCAATCCCATCTTATTCATTTATTTTGTTGGTATGAAAATTTACTGAATCCAATATAGCAATCCTCAATGAGTTGTGAAATTGCTTGTTAAGCTAGGTAACAGAGAACAAAGACGTAGCTTCTATGAGGAAAAAATAGTAGCTACGTCTTCTGGGAAAAGTTTATATTTGCAATAACCCTTCAGGATTGACAGAAAATAGCGATCGCCTTTGCAAACCTTCCTGGTATAAAATTTCGTTAGCTGCTAATAAACCACTACTCACAGCACGTTCCATTAAACCGCAGGGAAAAGGCATTTTCACCCAATCACCAGCAAATATTAAGTTAGAAATATTCGTCTTTGTTTCGGGACGTGTGGCATAACTATTAGGTGGATATCCCGAAAAATTATGTTGATTAACTAATTCTCTGTGTAATATTTTAGCTTGTTTTAACTCTGGAACAATGGCATAAAGTTCTTGTTCAAAAGTATGAATCAAAGCTTCCTGGGTGGGAAAGTCTTTTTCTTTATAACAGTAAGCGTGTAGCTCGATAACACTACCACCAGTATTTTGTGACCACTCAATAAACTGTTGTTGAATGCGATGATACAGAGTAATACTATCTGTTAACCTGTATCCAGATAAAGAAGTAAAATTACTTTGTTGCCACTCAAAATCGCGGTCAAACCAAAAGCGACACACAGCGAATGGATCAGCAATACTCAAATTTTCTACTTGACTTTTTACTGTAGTATCAATATCGCCACTGACGCGCTGAAATAATTTCTGCACTCCGGGAACATCAGTAGCAAAAACATAATAGTCGGCTTGGAGTTTTTCGGGTAATGCTAACTCTTGATTTGCTGCTACTAGTTGTACCTCATCACCTTGTCTTTGCAATACTTTAAACTTAGCTAAATCTCGTTTAGCAGGCCCTTTAACAACTTTACCATCCGCAGAAAATACTGCTCCATGACAAGGACACAAAAACTTTCCATCTTCAGCTTTTTGGACAGTGCAACCTTGATGAGTGCAGGTAAGAGAAATTACTTCTTGAGAGCCTGATGGTAAAGCAAAGACCTCATCAGCCGCGCCAAAATATTCTATCTTGTCATCTGCGATCGCAGTATTTTGTTTGGCTATAAACGGTGCCGCAGTTTGATTACTACCAGCGTTATATTTTAACCCATCAATTTTTCCATTTACAGCTACCACTTCAGTTACAGTTGCATCGGTGATAATTTTACTACCTTGTTGCTTAATTGCCTGAGCAATGGGTTGGACTAAACTTGTCCCCATATCGTCTTTTGTCCCATTAAAAGCTAATCCTTCAGGGTTGCCAAAAAAGTAAAAATGGAAGAACTGCATTAATTCTCCCACACTCATTAAATCTGGTGCATTCAAGCTAGATTTAGCAAAAGGCAGAAAATATAAATCGTATAAACCTTGAGGGAATTCTGTTTCTACCCAATCAGCAACAGATATATTATCAAATCGCTGATAATTTTTTTCTCTTTGAAAGCCTGTGATAGCTTGAAAAACTTGCAGATGTTTGATTTTAGTTAAATTTATGCCCCAACGGAAGCGATTTGGAGATGCGATCGCTAAATCTATAATATTCCAAGGAAAAGCCGAACTACTGGGGCGAAATATCTCTGGTTTGTAATGAGAATCCTGATAAACAACAGAATAAAAATTCAACGATTGAAAATTATTAGTTATCCCTAATTCTGCTACTAAACTATTCAGATTATAGTACTGAGGAAAAAAGCCATGAAACCCATGTTCCATCATAAAAGTTTCCCCAGCCGCTTCTATTTGCCAACTAGCGATTTTGCCACCCAATTGAGGAGATTTTTCTAATAGTGTGACAATAAATCCCCGCTGACTCAATTCGTAAGCACAAGCTAAACCAGCTAAACCACCCCCAATCACAACAACAGTTTTGGATTGATTTAATATTTGTGGTAAGTCGAGAGTATCTTTTTGAAATACCGTTGGTTTTGGCTTAGTAAACCGCGAATATCCTGTGACTCCTGCAACTGTACCGACCCCGAACAACTTCAGCAGTGTACGACGGGAGATAGTAGATGATTCCAGCAAATTAGGTATTTGGCGCATTGGTTACAAAATTAACTTTTCACACACAACACAGTCGTGAAATGATAACTGTGAGTTCGCAGATTGTATTGTTAAGGGTATTTTTTTCTCACCGTGCTAAGTCCCGAACGGATTTATTTTGCCAGAATGGCAGAAATTGTCAAGAGTACACAATACTGGAGACTTCCTCAGATGAAATATTGGCGCGAAACCATAGCTGTCACTCAACGCATTCTCATTGAATTATTACGTCGCCGCCGCAGCCTGATTTTTTGGAGTATTTTTCCAATTTCCGTATTAATTTTGGGTGCGTTTATTTTGGCAGAACGTGCAAAACTACCAATCAACACAGCTTTTGAATATACTGCACCTTCAACATTAGTGGGTGCTGCACTATTTTTTAGTTGTTTGGGTGGTAGCGTCGCCACTGTCGTTGCAGAAAGAGAACAGCAAACCCTCAAACGCCTGTTTCTTTCGCCTTTGAGTGGTATATCCTATTTTTTAGGAATTTTTTTAGCTCATAGTTGCATTGGCTTAGGACAAACTTTCCTAGTTTATACCGTTGCTGCTTTTTGGGGTGCTACATTTAAAGGTTCTATTTTTTTAGGATTCATAATTATTTTGATGAGTATTGCCGCTTATGTAGGCTTAGGGTTTATTTTAGGCACGCAATTAGCTAGGCGAATTGAAGATGTGAATGCTTTAGTCGCTGCATTTGGCGTACCTTTATTAATCTTAGGTGGAGCCTTTTTACCAAGCTCATTGTTTCCCAAAAGTTTAATTAATATTGCTAAATATGACCCAATTTATCACATGAATGAGGCATTTGTAGGGGTTTCAACTAAAGGTAAACAAATTGGTGATATTGCACCACACTTTTGGTTTTTAGTGGTATTTACTTTGGTGATGATTATTGGTGGATGGTTATCTTATCGCCGTATGTTACTAGTAGAGAGAAGATTATAAATAGGGAAAAATCATAATTATTTTGACAAACATTGAATAAACTATGGATTCTTCAATTACAAATTCTAATTCTGAGCAATTGCCAACCAAGCGAATCATCTCAATAGATATGTTGCGTGGGCTAGTAATGGTGCTGATGGTATTAGATCATGTGCGTATTTTTTTCACTAATGTTCGCTTCCGTCCTACAGACTTAACACAGACAAATATACCTTTATTTTTTACCCGCTGGTTAACTCATTTGTGCGCTCCCACATTTATATTTTTAGCTGGGGTAGGAGCCTATCTTTATTTTGAAAATCGACCTCAAACAAAGCTAGAATTATCACGCTATCTGATAATTAGGGGACTATGGTTAGTGTTTCTAGAGTTAACAGTGGTACGTTTTGGCTGGATATTTGAACCTACCTACTCTTTTTCGGCTGCGGGTGTACTTTGGGCAATTGGTTGGTCAATGGTTGTTTTAGCCGCATTAATTAGAATGCCAATTCCTCTGATAGCCACTGTTGGAATTGTGCTGATATGTGGACATAATTTATTTGATCATATCCATGCTGAACAATTAGGAAGATGGGGTTGGTTTTGGGTAATACTTCATGAACCCAAAATGCTTATGCCTTTTGCTAATAAAAGTTTGATCATTAGCTATCCCCTGATTCCTTGGATTGGAGTGATGGCAACAGGTTATGCCTTTGGGATAGTGCTGAAGCAGGAAAAAAGTTATCGGCAGCGATTTTTGCTCAGGTTAGGACTGGGTTTAATTACTGGCTTCGTAATTCTCCGCGCTTTAAATATATATGGCGATCCTTCCCCTTGGACTGTACAGAATAATTTCTCGTTTACCATATTATCGTTTATTAACTGTCAGAAATATCCACCTTCATTACTTTATTTGTTAATCACATTAGGTCTAGCAGCGCTCTTACTTTACCTTTTTGAAAAGCACAGATTTAGAATTTTTAAACCGCTAGTTTTATTTGGTCAGGTTCCTCTATTTTTTTATATAGTTCATATTTGGCTGCTCCATTTGATGGCTATTTTGCTGGCCTTCCCTAAATATGGATTAAAAGCAATTATTATGCCTTTTATCGCTTCTTCCCTAATGCCTGCTGATTATGGATATGATTTACCAATGCTCTACAATTTTTGGATAATCATGATAGTTCTACTTTACCCTATTTGTAGTTGGTTTAAGGGTTATAAGGCAAAGCATCCTAGCAAGTGGTTAAAATATTTGTGAATGTTTTTAATTGCTAATTATTGAAAATTGATATTTCCTATTTAATAGTTTCAACAGAGAAAATAAAAATATGTTAACAATTAAAAATCTCAATAAATCTTACTCTAGAAGACAAGTATTACAAGATTTAAGCTTACATATAGAACCAGGAGAAATTTATGGTTTACTTGGTGCAAATGGCGCTGGTAAGACAACCACAATTAATATTATCTGCAACTTACTCAAAGCTGATAGTGGTGATGTGATAATTAATCAGCAGCCAATTTCCGATGCAACCAAAAAAATTATTGGCATTGCCCCGCAAGAAAATTTATTGTACAAAACTCTGACTTGTGAAGAGAATTTAAAATTTTTTGCTGATATTTATGGATTAGATAGAAAAATTCGTCAAGAACAAATACAAACAACTCTGGCGGCGGTAAATTTATTAGATAGGGCGAAAAGTCCTGTAGAAACTCTCAGCGGTGGAATGCAGCGACGGTTAAATATTGCTGTTGCATTAGTGCATCAACCAAAGTTAGTCATTTTAGATGAACCAACTACCGGGTTAGATATTGAATCTCGGTACGAGATTTGGGAGTTAATTCGGCAGTTGAGTAACCAGGGAATTAGTATTTTATTGACGACGCATTTATTAGAGGAAGCCGAACGTCTTTGTCATAGAATCGGTATTCTCAAAAATGGGCAAATTTTGGCTGAAGGTAGTTTAGCTCAGTTGCGTAACTTAATTCCTGCCGCCGAAATTGT
Source organism: Nostoc cycadae WK-1 (assembly GCF_002897135.1). Lineage (NCBI taxonomy): Bacteria > Bacillati > Cyanobacteriota > Cyanophyceae > Nostocales > Nostocaceae > Nostoc > Nostoc cycadae. The sequence continues at coordinate 117,128 of NZ_DF978426.1, forward strand.
AGTAGTACAAACTTCCCAAAAAGAACAAGCGATCGCCCGCGCTCAAGAATATAATTTTACTGCTAAATATTATGGTAATGAGTTAGCTTTTTGGCTACCAGAACCACTAGAATTAAAAGAAATTATTGCCAGATTTGAAGGTATAAAACTTGAGGCGATCGCGCGTCAGCCTGTGCGTTTAGAACATATTTATTTGGAAGTTACACAAAATACTTATTCTGAATAATTACTATCATGATTTGTTTGCAAAAAAGGTGAAAGTTCTTTATTTAACTTCCCTGCACGAACAAACTCAGCGTATGTATCAGCTTCGATAGCCAATAGTTCCCCGCATAATTCCTCAGTTGTAAACTCTTGCAAATTTGGGTATTCATCTAGTAATTTGTCAATTATTTCTTGCAATAAATTGATTTCTCCAGTAATCAAAGTTTTTTGATATTTATAAAACTCTAGGGTAATACCAGGACGCTTTTGTGCTGTCTCTAAATATTCTAGCGATCGCTGGAGAGCAACTTGACGCGCAATCGCTTCCATGTATTGTTGACGTAATGGTTGCGAACCTAAAAGATGTAATTTTTCTAATAATGTTTGGGTGCTTAAACCTTGCACTAACAATGTAAATAAAACTACTCCAAATACTGTCGCAATAATTTCTTCTCTTTGCGTAAATATAGCTGGTACACTGAAAGCCAAAGCTATAGAAACAGAGCCACGTAATCCACCCCAAGTCAATACAGCTTGTTCAGCTAAGGGAATTTCCGATTTAGTCAACCAGTTGCTAATACTACTTAAAGCATAAATAGATATCGCTCTTGCCAAAGTCATCGCAGTAATTGTGACTGCAATAGTTTTGAGGTTATTTCCTAATACCGCAAAGTGAATTTGATCACCAATTAACAGAAACACAATCGAATTCACAAAAAAAGCCAAAAATTCCCAAAACTCAGTCACAATAATGCGTGTACGCGGGTTCATACCAATGCGCGAACCAAAGTTACCTAAAATTAAAGCCGTCGTAACTACACCAATGACTCCCGAACCACCCAAATGTTCTGTAATTAAATAAGTACTGTAGGCTGAAACTAAGGTGAGTGACTGTTCTACTAATGGTAAATCGAAACGTTGTGTAAGGTAAGAAATACCAAATCCCGTTAATCCGCCAACGCCGATACCAATACCTACCACCTGAAAAAATTCTAATACAGCAGATTGTAAATCTAATTTGGCAGTGCCTAAAGGCAAGGCAACTAATAAACCAAAAGCCACAACCGCCATACCATCATTAAATAAACTTTCCCCTTCCATCAGTGTTGTCAGACGTTTGCTTGCTCCTAGTTCCCGAAACAAAGCTGTTACTGAAACTGGATCGGTTGCTGATAGACTAACTCCAATTAAAAGCGCAATATTTAGTTCAATACCAGCTAATTGATGCAGACCAAATGCCATCCCGGCAATCGAAATGATTACCCCAATCACTGCATACAAACAAATAGGTAATAAATCCCGCTTTAAGTCTGACCATTTCAAATTCCAAGCAGCTTCAAATAGTAAAGGTGGCAGGAAAATTACGAGAATTAATGCAGGAGAGAGATTTACCAATCGTACATTTACGAATGCCAACCCTAATCCAACTATGACTAGTAGCAGTGTATAAGGAATGCGGCGCAACCAACTAAAAATTTGTGGTAGTGTTGCTACACCTAAAGAGACAGAAAGTACTAACAGAAATTGCTTAAGTTGTTCTGCAATTACAACTTCACCCGCAGCAGATTCTAATGTCATAAAAGTATTCAAATTAAACAGAATATTTACTATCAAATCTTGCCATTATTGTGATCATTTTTCTGTGTTTGCATTTGGGCAAACATCTGATATGAATCGCTCATCGGGCGAGGTTTGGGAACTTCACTTCTACCAGCAGGCCAGCCTTCTCGCTGACGAGAGCGATTTCCATCGGTTTCTTCTGTTTGGTCGTGAAGTAAAATTTGCTGTGTGGGAAAGGGTAAATCAATGCCGTTGGCGACCAAAGTTTTCTTAATTGCAGTCAGCACCTTGTCTCGTGAGGTGAGGTCATCTGCACGTCGCGGCGGTTTTATCCACCAGCGAACGCGGATATTGACAGTACTTTCCGCAAGTTCCATAACGAGAACATCGGGTGCTGGTTCTGGCAATACTTCCGGGACACTATGCAATGCTTGTAGCATTAATTCCTTAGCTCGATCAATATCGTCACCGTAGCCAATACCGACATCATACTGAAGCCGCCGATTTTCAAAAGCTGTGTTTACAGTCACTGAATTAGTGAACAATTCTGAATTGGGAATTACAATGCGGCGACCATCATAAGTTCTAATTGTTGTCGCGCGTGTCTCGATATTTTCTACAGTTCCTTCAAAATCTTTAAAAACTATTTGATCATTAATGCGGAATGGCTCTGTTAATAAAATTAGAATCCCCGCCAAGAAGTTTTGCAGGATATCTCGAAAAGCAAAACCAATCGCTACACCACTAATCCCCAGTAGTTGTACTAAATCACCAGCACGGAATGTGGGAATTACAATCGACAAAGCAACAAATAGTCCTAGTAATAGTATCGTACCTTGTGCCAAGCGTCCTAGTACTAATCCTAAGTTTCTAGCTTGGTGGCGATCGCGTGTCAAGCGTTTCACCAATCTCTTAATTTCTCTAGCTACAACAAAGAAGACTGTAAATACAATCAACGCCAGCACAATATTCGGTAGCAAAACAATCAATCCGTTAATCATTCCCTGGATTTGATTCCAGAGTGCGGATATATCTGCATTCATGATAGTTGCTTAATGATCAGCATTGCTGATAATAAGAAAAACTCCTATTATTTAATTCCATCTCTAGTAAGTTTTTGTAGTCTATAAATAGGATGATTAAAATTTTGCTGGATTACTTTTTTTTGGTATTTTATCAGGAGCAATAGAGTTTTCTCTCCTTACTTCTTCAACTTGACTAACTTCAAAAACTAAGGTGAAAACTTGACCCATTTCTTTTTTAAGAAATGCTTCTAAAAGACGCACTTGCTTGGATGTTACAGGTTTTTGGGCGCGAACACTTAAGCGGACTTGGGGCGGATTAGTTAGCCAATTAGTATCAGTTTTTAGTAGTTCCAAACGCTGAAAAGTTACGGTGCGATTTAACAAAGCTCTTTTCAACGAAGTTTCGAGTTGTGCTTGTCTAAATAATTCGCTAAAACTCACAGTTAAAGGAATAAGTAAAACCCCTGTCAAAGACAACGCCCATAAAAGTACTTTGCGGGCGCGACGGAAAGGAGAATAGCCAGTGAATAAAAATGTCAACATACAGGCAAGACTAATGCCTAACAGGTTCGTTAGGTAGAGCAAAGTTGCACCTAAACTCAGCGACCAATCAGATTTTGCTAGACCTAAGCCAATAACGCAAATTGGCGGCATCAGGGCAACAGCTATTGCTGTACCTGCAACACTAGCAGATATTTTTGAATTTACCTTTGCGTAACCACTAATACCACCTGCGGCAACGGCAATTCCTAAATCCAGCAAGGTAGGTTTAGAGCGAGATAAAATTTCACTACCAAAACTTGGTAAATTAACTAGCAAACCTATACTATAAGAAATTAACAGAGCTAATAAGGTGCCGAATAAAATTGCTATTGTACCTTGACGAAATAAGTTGACATTGCCTACCAATGCAGCAAAAGCTAAAGCCCGAATTGGCAACATTAAAGGGGCAATAATCATCGCGCCAATAATTACCGCCGTACTATTGGAGAGTAGCCCAAATGTAGCGATCGCACAAGAACCAATAATTAAAATTAAATATGTATTATTAGGAGTCGATTCTTCAAAAAATTCAGCCACAAGCTGTTGTATTTCTAAAGGTTCAACCCTTTTTTTCTTGAACTCTCTGAAGCGGTTACGAAGATTATTAACCAAAGTAATATCCTAAAATTAAATAATTTTGATAAAAAATTTTAAACAAAATTTTTCATAAACATATCTATCTCAAGATAAAAATTTACATGGCAGAAATTTAGAATAATTTAAAGCAAGTTTTGAGCATTGGTTGACTATGAGATTGATATTAGTTGAGGATGAAACAGATTTAGGTGCAGCAATTAAACAAGTTCTCAGTCATGAGGCGTATGTAGTGGATTGGTTTTTGGATGGGACTCAAGCATGGCAATCTCTAAAAGATGGCTCGACAGAGTACACATTAGGAATTTTTGATTGGATGCTGCCTGGAGTTTCTGGGATAGAGTTGTGTAAGTGGTTGCGATCGCGCCAATTAACTCTACCTGTGTTGATGCTAACTGCTAAAGACCGGATGGAAGAAAAAATTATTGGTCTAGATAGCGGTGCAGATGATTATATAGTTAAACCTTTTGACATGGCAGAACTGCTGGCAAGATTGCGAGCCTTACAAAGACGGGCTGCTTACACAGGCATATCGGTTATACCCCAAGTCCAAACTCGACGTTTACAAATAGGTTATCTGACACTTAATTACAACACTCATGAACTAACTCGCCTATATCCTAATGGTGAAAAGCAAATATTAACTTTAACTATCAAAGAATTTCAATTGTTAGAATATTTTATGCGACATCCTAACCAAATTATCAACCGCGACCAGATTATTAATCAACTTTGGGAAATTGGTGCAGCGCCAGTCAGCAATGTAGTAGCAGCGCAAATTCGTTTATTGAGACGTAAATTAGGAGAAGAAGATAGCGAAGCTTTGATAGAAACTATTTATGGTGTTGGCTATCGTCTCAATATTCCGGTAACAGAAATAGGCAGTTAATTAATATGAAACGTAATCCTATTTTCTCCGAAACTAGATTGAGATTAGCAGCTTGGTATACCCTAGTTATGAGTAGTATTTTAGGGTTGTCTGGCTTAGGAGTTTATACTGTGGTTGCCCATACTTATTATGAAACTATAGACCAGGGATTAAAATCAGTAGCCAAGGCACTCCATAAAAGCATTGAACCTGCTTGGCAACAACCTGGACATTTACAAGAACTAGCTAAAGAACTTTCCTTAGAATTATGTATAAATCCGACAAACTGTTTGCCGAAAACAACAATTATTCAACAACCAATAGAGGAAGCAGGTAATCAGGTTAATTACTATATACGCTTATTAGATAGTTCACAAAAAGTCTTTGCAAGTACAGATATACAATTTGATAATTCACAAATTACCTTATCGTCACAAAAGTGGCAAATTATTACTGATGCTTTTGGGACTCATTACCGCCAAATCACTTTACCCTTGTATACTAACAACCAAATTTCTGGTTATCTCCAAGTAGCACGGAGTATTACTGATTTGGAGCAACATGTTGCTTATTTGAGATTAACTTTGATTTTAGGATTGCCAATTTCCCTGATTTTGGTTGCTTTATCTAGTTGGTGGTTAGCAGAAAGGGCAATGCAGCCTGTGTATAGTTCCTATCAACAGATGCAACAATTTACTGCTGATGCAGCCCATGAATTCCGTACACCTTTAGCCGCAATGCACTCTACTATTGAAGCTGCTATTAAGTTACAGCCGGAACAAAAATCTAATAATGGCACTTTAGATGTTCTCAAACGCCAAAATCATCGCCTATCACAATTAGTTGGTGATTTATTGCTATTGACAAGGATAGATCAAAAACAAATAACCAGAGAATATCAGCTTTGCTGTTTAAATGACTTAATTAGCGATTTAATTGAGGAGTTAGCATTTTTAGCAGTAGAGCATCACGTCAATCTTTCTGGTCAGATATTGGTTACAAAAAAAGTTTATGTTCAAGGAAATGAAGAACAACTTTATCGGTTAATTTCTAACTTAATGATCAATGCAATTCAAGCAACATCTAGTGGGGGAAAAGTTATCATTTTTTTAGAAGATAGTGAGCTTTACGCCATTATTAAAGTCCAAGATACCGGAATTGGGATTGCGCTCGAACATCAACAGCGAATTTTTGATCGGTTCTATCGAATAGATCGCGATCGCTCTCGTAGTTCTGGTGGTTCTGGTTTGGGTTTAGCCATTGCTTTAGCGATCGTTCAAGCACACAAAGGCACTATTCACGTTCAAAGTCAATCTGGTTTGGGTAGCACATTTACAATCCGGCTGCCTTTATAGTCTTCTTCCCTGCGCTCTCTGCGGTTTCAAAAAGCCGTCTTTTACCGAACACAATATAAAAAGGTTACGCTATAGCGTAACCTTGGGTTGCTGAACTATTTCAAATGTGCCAAATAACTAACGAATCATTTATTTTGTCAAACAATCACAAAATTACTAACATTCAATGAAGGCGTACCAATTATTTGTGCCAGTTGCACCTGTCTAAATCCACCAGCGCTACCATCTTGATCAAAATACAGCGCACCAGTCGTATTGTTATAGATAAATCGCTGATCACTGGTAGTTGCAGATGTTCCTAAAGTAAACTGACTAATCGAAAACGAACCTGCTAATAAACCACCACCAAAACCAGCTGCTGATATTTGAATGATGTCATTAGTGATGCTGAAGTCAGTAATAGTGTCAGTACCTTCATTGAAACTATTAAAGACAAAAGTATTTGCACCGCCACCTCCTGAAAGAATATCTCTACCTTGGCCACCTATCAAAATATCATTGCCAATACCACCAGTGAGAATATCATTGCCAATACCACCGTCGAGGGTGTTATTACCTACAGCACCAGCGGCCGAAAGATAATCATTCCCACTACCACCATTGAGTAAGTTATTTCCACTAGAACTATCTACGATTAATATGTCGCTACCATTACCACCATTCAGAGTGTTACTCCCAGACGAACTATCAGCAGACAGATAATCATTACCATTGTCACCATTTAGGATATTAGTGCCACTGGAACCATCCACAATTAATATGTCATTACCAGATCTACCGTTAAGAGTGTTATTCCCCCATGCACCATCAGCAGAGAGAAAATCATCAGCGTTATCACCATTCAACAGGTTATTACCTGTTGAATCATCCACAATTAATGCGTTTCTCCCAGCACCACCATTAAGGGTGTTATTTCCAGATGAACCAACAGCATAAAGAGAATCATCACCAGTACCACCATTCAGCAGGTTATCCCCTGTGGAATAGTCAACATTTAAGATATCGTCACCTGCACCACCAATGAGGGTGTTATTCCCAGACGAACCAATAGCATAAAGCTCATCATTGCCGTTGTAACCATTCAGCAAGTTATTGCCTGTAGAATCATCCGCAATTATTCTATCGTCACCCACTCCACCATCAAGATTGTTCTCACCAGAAGCACCAATAGCGGAAACCACATCATTTCCTGCGCCACCATTCAGCAGGTTATCGCCGATGGAATAGTCAACATTTAAAGTATCGTCACCTGCACCGCCATTGATCTGATCATTGCCACCACTACCACCATAAAGTGTATCATTGCCATTGCTGCCGACAATGCTATCACTGTAGGCTGTGCCAATAATATTTAGACTTTCGATGTTGCTGTAGCTAACCCGATTTGTACCTGCGGTAATTCTGCCACTGTTAGTTGAAGCATTATATGTTGAGGAGATTGGTGCATCAGCATCACTGTAATCAACTGAGAGATAGTCTTCGCCATCCTCCCCATCGACTATTTGAGTGACTGTTGTGGAACTTGGCTCTTGTGACACAGGGTTGCTGATGTAGAAAGAGTCATTCCCTGCACCACCATATAGGCTATTATTTCCAGCGACTCGCTCTGCATAAATTTCATCATTTCCATCACCACCTTCCACCAGATTGTTTCCGGTAGAGGAACTGATATCAATCAGGTCATCGCCTTCACCTCCACTCAGAGTGTTATTTCCTGTGGTAAAGGAAGCTAGTATTGTGTCATTGCCATCTTCACCTGCAATGCTGTTGTCTCCATCACTTGCATCAATGCTGTCATCTAAACGCGCATTGCTAATCGTGATGAAATCATTGAACTGTGTACCAATAATGTTCAAACGTTCGATGTTGCTGTAGCTAATCTCATTTGTTCCGGCTGTGATTGTGCCGATGTTTCTCGCACTATTAAACGTTGAGGAGATTGCTGCATCAGCATCGCTGTAATCAACTGAGAGATAGTCTTCGCCATCCTCCCCATCAACTATTTGAGTGACTGTTGTGGAACTTGGCTCTTGTGACACAGGGTTGCTGATGTAAAAAGAGTCATTCCCTGCACCACCATATAGGCTATTATTTCCAGCGACTCGCTCTGCATAAATTTCATCATTTCCATCACCACCTTCCACCAGATTGTTTCCGGTAGAGGAACTGATATCAATCAGGTCATCACCTTCACCCCCACTCAGGGTATTATCTCCTGTGGTAAAGGAAGCTAGTATTGTGTCATTGCCATCTTCACCTGCAATGTTGTTGTCTCCATCACTTGCATCAATGCTGTCATCTAAACGCGCATTGCTAATCGTGATGAAATCATTGAACTGCGTACCAATAATGTTCAAACGTTCGATGTTGCTGTAGCTAACCTCATTTGTGCCGGCTGTGATTGTGCCGATGTTTCTTGCACTATTGAACGTTGAGGAGATTGCTGCATCAGCATCGCTGTAATCAACTGAAAGATAGTCTTCGCCATCTTCCCCATCAACTATTTGAGTGACTGTTGTGGAACTTGGCTCTTGTGACACAGGGTTGCTGATGTAGAAGGAGTCATTCCCTGCACCACCATATAGGTTATTATTTCCGGCGACTCGTTCTGCATAAATCTCATCATTCCCATTACTACCTTCCACCAGATTGTCTCCGGTAGAGGAACTGATATCGATGATATCGTCACCTTCACCTCCACTCAACAGGTTATTTCCAGTAGAAAAGATAGCTAGTAGAGTGTCATTATCATCACCACCTTCTAAAAGGTTATTTCCAGTAGAACGGGTAATATTTAAAAAATCATCTCCTGTTCCACCTCTGAGGATACTGTTCCCTGTGGAACTGGCAACTGCTGTGGCCGCATTGAGGCTATCATTTCCCGCACCACCATCTAGAATGTCGTTGCCACCATTGCCCAATAAGGTATCATTCCCGGCCAAGCCACTAATAATATCATTGCCCGTTGTGCCAATGAGGTTATCATTGCCGTTCGTACCATTGATATTTGCCATAAATTTTACAATTCCATGTAATAAAAAAAAGGAGAGGTGAGCATTGCTCATCTCTCCTCTGACTATCAAAATGAACAATGATTAAATTCCGTTAGAGTTAGGAATATTTAGGTGAGTGTAAATTTTATAACTCTTTCAGGAATTCAATTATGGATTGTTGGTCAGATGGACTTAAAGAACGATAGCGACGAATGACTTCCTTCGCATCACTGCGGTGGGTTCTAGAAACTTCGCTATTGTAAGGAGGACAAATCACGTCACTGGGTGAAGAGCCATAAGAAATATTGCCTACGGCACCACCTGGGGGTACTGGACATCCGCCACCCGCGGGTGTGCGACTGTCATCAGGCGCTGGTAAGTCATGTAACTCAATAGCTGCACGGATAGCATCATCCAAAGTACGAACTACTAGTGGCGCATTGGTAACTTGATTATTGGTGAATACAGTACCAGCAGGGTTGGTGTTAAATGTGAGTCGGCTCAAGTACACACGAGCATCATGTAAGAATGGAGGCCCCATTCTACCCAAGCCCATCAGAGGTGGTGTGCGGAACTCATCACCAAAAGCAGCGGCTTGACCGTTTGCAAATACATCGCCAGCTAAGTTGCGAGGAATATCAAAGGTAGCGAAGGAGCGACCTACAGCATTAGTAGCGTCTTGCTCTTTGGAAAGAGTTGGTTGATATTGTCTGTTAACAACCAGTGGGTCACGAGGTAAAGAAGCCCAACGTTCTGCATCGATTTGCGGTACGTTGTGCAGAAGTAGGTCGGAGAAAATTGGCGCCCATTTATAGCTAAGATGTTGCGCGACAATTGCACCATCTCTGGTTGTGGTTGCTGGTGATTGTCCTGTTCTTTGAACTGGGATATGGCAGCTGGCACAACTTACCATAGAATCGTTCCGATTAATGGCATTAGGATCGCGACCATCACCACTGCCGGGAAAGCGGCCTGGAATCATCCGGTTAGAGAAGGCTACTAAGTCAATCCCAAACAGCTCTGCTCCGCGCTTAACTTGACCTTCCGGGCTTTGTGCAGGACGAGAGCGTGTAGGATTATTCAACACAGCTAATAGTGTGTCACCAAATTCTGGAGGAGCCGTCATCCGTAAGAAGTTTCGTTCGCTCAATGGCACGCTGAGGTGTGATTCTAGAGTGTCAGGGTATGGATCATCACATCCTGGACGACCTCGGTTGGTGGGAGATTCAGTTGGTTCATTACGGTTGAGAATGCTTGTAAAACCAACTTCCCCTTGAAGACCACCAGCAACAAACTGAAGGATTTCTACACCATTAGCCCGCAAACCGAAACGTCCTACACCACCGGCAAAGGCTGAACCAGCAGTGATAGCAGTCCCTGAAGGGGTAGGAATAGTGTTGGTTTTACCTGTAATACAATCGCCTGTACAAGCAAAGATGGTTGCATTGTTGAGAGATGAGGGGATGCTTTGGGTATCAGAACCTTCATCTTCAAAGCGTCGGATATCGTTTGTTGGAATAGCCTCCATCAAACCACGACCAATATATGGAGGCCCTGCAAACTCTACCACACCTCTTCGGAAACCAAGGGAACTAAGTTTTGTTACCGGGTCAATATTAGGTAGATTCGGGTCTTCAGCAATTGTCGGAATGCGCTCAGGTAGACACTGTGGGATGGAAAAACGAGTGTGTTGCACAAAGCCACCGAGGCGCGGTGAAGCTCCACCTCTAGCAACCCCATCAAGAGGGTCGAATATGTTTTGTGCGGGATTATAGTCACCGAAGGTCGTAAAGGCAGCTGTTAGTCCAGTGTTATTGATGGCATCGAGGTTATCAGCAGCCCGTCCACCACCGGTAGCAGGGTCAAGGGCTGTGAATTTGAAGTTAGTTGGTGTCGAACGTGCCGCGCGGGATACGTTAGAAACATCACGCACTACTCGGCTGTTGGGTGTTGCTTCTGCTGAACTCAAGTGACAACCCAAACACATCTGCTGGTTGGCAATTGGCCCAGCACCTTCTACTGCAAGGTGGGGTGTTGTAAAGAAGGCTATCCCTTCTACCAAAGCCTCACGTTGTGTTTTGGTTGCCGAAGGATATACCAACGCATCCAAGTCTTTCAGACCTAGAGGGAAGGTTCCTACAACACCAAACTTTTTCCGGGGGACACGCTCTGCTGGAGTAAATACGGTTCCGGGGCCTGGCTCTGCGACATCAAATACATTGGCTGTTACCTCCGTTTGCCGTTGAGCCAGTAATGTAGCATCGTCAGGCACATTGGAACCAATAGGAGCAGAAGAGAAGATACTTGCCAAGCCGATCTCTGGGAAGAGAGCCGCCGAAAATATGGCAAGGGCAAATGAACAACATACTATCAATAACAAAGTTGGAAGCTTACGCTTACGCGTAAACCTCAAGATGTTTCGCTCTCTCATAAGTTTTGAGGTTTGTATAGGAAAGTTGCTTTTTACAAGGCTGTCAATCATCAACTAAGTGATGATTTGTACTGCTGCGCTATTAGAAACATACACTACTTCAACATAAATAAAAGATACAATACATAACCAGTAGATTCTCCATCTCTTTACTAATAATTTAATAATTGCTTTATTAGCACTTGAAAATTTTACGGAGACTGTACTAAACAAATATTGCCAAATTTAGATACAGTAATTAGGTTAAGATTTTGCACAAACATACGCTTATTAACCGAGCCTTAACTCACAGGTTGCACCCTTCGCCTAGCTATTGTTGTTGACAGCAAACAATTTATCATCTTAAGTGAATATCAAGTTTATCGACTGGATATTGTATTTGAAATAATTTTAGGGGACTGGATTATTGTTTGATATTTGTGGCATAATTAAGGCTCGCATTAACTAAGTCAAAGGTGAGGGCTGGTGAAAAGCAATCACCTTTTTTTTTGAAATACCTGCTATCAGTATTACGCTTCATTCTCAATATCTGAAGTTTAGTGTAGCGTAAATGGTAATAAGTATTTGCCCTTATTCAGGTTTACAGCAAATATCAATAAATGCCTAAAAATACTACTGCACAAGAACTTTGTTTAAACAATAAGATACTTTTGAGACTAGATTAGCTGCTAACAATCTTCAGATTTTCACTTCTAATTCAACTTATATCTTATGAAAATGGCGGCTATATTCTGGCAAGATAAGGCAACAATATATTAGGTTTGAATACCGATTTGTTCGGAGAGACTACATATTTTATCAGACTTTACTATGACTAAGCATACAGTAATAATAAAGTACAGTATCTGGAAGGAATTAAAATATTTTATTGCTCTTTGGGTGGATAAAAATTTCATCTAATTTTCATTTTTTAGGAAATTAATATTGATAATATGCCGCAATTTAATATATCTATCTTTAGGCATAGAGAAATTTCATCTAGTTTTCATTTTTGTAAGAAAATAAATCAACATTTATGAATCAATGCTCCAATATTTGATATGTAAATCTTTAGATAGAGAAAGATTTCGTTTAATTTTCATTTTTATAAAAAAGGCATCAATAATGAACTGTAATTTTGTATATATCTTTGGATATAGAAGAATTTCATTTAATTTTCATTTTTCTGAAAGAAGTTATTTATAAGGTAAACTGTCAAAAAATAGACCTTTATAGGACTTACGCAACGCCGATATTGTCATTGCGAGGAGGAACGACGAAGCAATCGCATAATCTCGTAGTTCTGGCGATTCCTACCCTGGGGGAATGCTTGCACGAACGTTCCTCGTCCCTACATTCGTAATCACAAATTAAATGATCTAAAAAGCTTGAAAGCCTTGCATATTAGGACTTCCGCAACGCTGATATGTCATTGCGACCGGAACGGAGTGTAGAGAAGGAATCCCAGCGTCAGGGGAAATTTCTTCTCTATCGCTCGTAATGACAGATTTACGTTAATTTTGCGTAATTCCTGGCAGATATTACTTGTGTGTACACTGTAGCTTTTTTTATGGGCGGAGCAAAACGATACAGCCCCTCTCCAATCTGGAGAAGGGCTGAGGGAAAGGTTATTCTAGGATACTTGAATTGATGTTTTAGAGAATCAGGAACAGACTGATTACCTGTTCCCTGTTCTTAACAACTATGCTTCTGGCACTTCTTGGGAGAACTTTTTATGAATTGTTTTGGATTTTTCCCCATCAGCAGCAACCGCCGTCATCAGATAGTCAATCAAGTTTTCTGAGAAGGGAACGCGGAGGTGGAATGTGCCATCTGGTTTAAGGGCGATGGGATTACCAGCAATATTGACAGTAGCATTGGGTTCGGTTGCACCGTGGATGATTAACTCTGCATCAGCGACAAACCAGAAATCGCGTTGGGGGCGACTGAAGATGCGAACCGCAGTAGAACGGGCAATTGTCACCCAACCATCGCCTTCTGTAGCGTAACCGAGTTCAATCATATAGTCGCGATCGCTCGTGGGAATTGCCACATAGCGGTCATGGGTAATTTCTTCGCATTCATACTGCTGAATCAATTGGGGCTGCTGATAACTCATATCGATATCAGTAGCATCATAAAGCCGCAATGCTAATTGCAAGATGCCAGCGTTTTGCAGCATTTGTTTGCGAGTCTCGGAAATTTCCCAAGCAGCATAAGCCCACTTAGGTGTGCGTGATGTCAAGGTAATACTACTATTGTCTATTGGTGAGGGCGATGGCTGATCTAACGTTGGTAGATGCTCATCTTCTGTATAGAGTGGGCTGAAGACACGCACAATGGGAGAACGAGCAATGCTAACCCAGCGATCGCCCACAATCAGGTAGCCAATTTCTGCAATGTAATCATGATCGGCTATGGGAATACCCACAGAGCTTGCAGATGTGGCGAAATCAAATTCGTACTGCTGGACTAATTGCGGTTGCTGATAACTCATGTCAATGTTGGTGACATCATAAAGCCGCAAAGCCAATTGGAATATTCCCGCATTTTGCAGCATTTGCTTGCTAGTGTCGGAAATATGCCAAGCAATATCGGCTAATTGATGAGAGCTAGGTGTCAAAGTTACAGTGCTGGTTTCATCAACTAACACCACATTAGCAGCTTTAGGATTGGTATAAGCACTGCCAAAGACACGCGCAATCTGAGAATGAGCCAGCGTTACCCAGCCGTTATCTGCGGTTTCATAACCAATTGCTGCAACGTAATCGCGTTCAGTTTGAGGAATCGCCACCGAGCCACCAGATGTAGTGATTTCACATTCATACTGCTGCACCAAGTGGGGCTGCTGATAGCTCATGTCAATATCGGTGACATCATAAAGCCGCAAAATAAATTGGGATAGCCCAGCATTGTGAATTATTTGCTGACCAGTTGCGGAAATTTCCCAAGTCACATCAGCTAGATCATGAGTTTTTGGTGTGAGAGTGACACTGCTGTGAGGGTCGGCGATCGCTAAAATTTCTGTTGTGGTAGTAGTTGGTATTTGCCCTGCTGATTCTGGTAGATTAATCCCTGACCAGTCTCCCATCCCTGCACCTGGTAAGCTTTCTGAATTGGTCACAATCAACTCCTCTGTTGGTTCTAGCTCAGGTTCTGCTGCATCTGCTACAAAATTCAATTTCTCTATTTCCGGGTCTAATTGCGAGTCTTGTTCTGTGACATCTTCAGTCAGTTCAAAACCCCAATCATCCTCATCTATTGAGTTTTCGGGAATTTCTGGCAAGTCGAGAGTTACGTTTGTCTCTGTCTCAGTCTGATTAACTGCTGCTACTGGCGTAATTTCTGGAGGAACTTCGACTGTTGCAGGGGTCGCCTCTTGCTGGTCAGATATTGTTGATGATTCTGAATTCGCGGTTGTTTTCGACCTATCTATCATGGGCGGATAGGAAGTATTGACCACTGCGGCTGGTGCTTCCATATCCCACGGTGATATGCCGAGATCGTAACCACTGTCTTCAGCTTGATGGTTTTCTGAGTTTTTGCCGACAATAATTGAACCGATCACGGCTCCTGTACCAATAGCTACAGCTGCATCGGTTGTTGAAGCTGGGATAGTACCTTCTAGGACGTTAGCACCATTGTAAGACCCATTGCCGTTAGCCCACTTAGTCGGGGAAACTTCTGCTACAGGTTCGCTGATAGCAGTGGTTTCCATTGCTGGGGCTATTTCTGGTGCAGGTGGCTGAGGATTTGCTGGTGGGATGTCTTCTGCTGTTGGGGAACCCGATGGACTAGTTCTAATCATCCACAACAGCAATCCAGCGATGACACCTACTGGTAATAGCAACCACCACAGCGGTATTTGTCCTTGAGCAATGGGATTATTCGCAGCGGGAGTTACTGGTTGCTGTTCGCCTGTTGCAGCTGGGGCGATGGAAGCAGGTGGTTGCTGTGATGCTGTTGCAGTCGGGGCTGTAGTTGCGACTGGTACTGCTGTCGTAAAGGGAGAAACACTAGCTTGAGGTGTGGCTTCTGGCGGCGATGGGGGGTTGACTGCTAACAGCAGAGTAGGAGATTCGCCTTTGGCGATCGCATCTGCTTCTTCTGTTCTAGCTGTTTCTATCGCTTGTTTTCCTGGTTTTGCTAAAGCAAAGCCGAGAAAACCTGCGACAGCGGGGCTAGGATTCTTTTTATAAACGTAAACTAAAGGTTGAGAGAAAGGATATTTCGGATCATTGGGTAAGGCTTGATGTAATTGCAGTACCCGCACTCCAGGTAACTTGCTGATTTGATTGACTCTGGCGTAACTAATGCCATCTTTGCCGAGTTGTTTGACAATTTCGGCAGTGTTGTCTTCGGTTAATTTGGTAGCTGTATCACTTGTAGCAAATTTTGCTGCCTTAAATACTGGGTAGTTGTTGAGGGCTTGGCGGGTATCACTAGTATCTGGGCGATCAATTACTCTAATTTTGCCTGCTGTCCCTCCCAACTGTGACCAATCAGTCACACTTTTACCTCGGAAAATTCTGGCAAATTGTTTATCAGTTAAACTGCCTTTAAAAGGATTTTCTTCACCGACGATGATGGCAATTTTCTCGCGGTGTAAGCGGACTTGTTCTAAACCTTGGGCTTTTTCTTCAGGAGTTAAACCACGCCCAATGGCCGCTATATCAGTTTTTCCCTCAAGTACAGCTTTAATTGCCGCATCTGTACCGTTGTTAGCCACTTCTACTTTTGTGCCAGCAAACTGTTTCTCAAAACCTGCTTTGAGGTTTTGGTTGATCAGCGCCAAACTACTGGAACCATCAACACGCACCGTAGATCCATTCTCCACTGTTTGTGGCAGTGAGAAAGAGGGAGTGTCAGTGGCAGATTGTGCCAACACTGATGTTGACACAAAAAGAGTCGCTGCCATAGGGGTGGTAGCTAAAGCTAACGTTAATGCCAGGTTGACGATCGCACTATCTTTTTTTTGTTGTTGCCCCATATACTCCTAATCCAAGGTACAGAAAACAGCGAACCGGCCAGTCCTCAATGTGATTTTGTTATCCAGGAGGAGACGCGCTAATTATACATCTGGTGTCAAGTTTCTTTTAAAATTATGTAATCTACGTATACGAATCTATACTGTGTTTTACTTTATCTTGACTTTTGCTATTATTCATGGCCTGTTTAATTTTTTCAACCATTGAATAGCTGACATACTCTAAAATCTAAATTATTTCTTGTTGTCGATATCGATGTAGTTAACACATTTATTACCAATTAGCCCAGGATTATTTCACAAAAATATACACGCCAAGGAGAAAATAGGCGAGAGAAAAAATTAAATATTATTACCGTTAATTACTCAGTACTCAGTACTTACTCTCCACTGCCTGATAAATAACAATGACAATCAGGCTTTTCAATTAAAGACTCAACCAAAGCATTCAGGGTAGTTGCAGCCAGTAAACCACCGCCTAAAGTTCCTTCAACTGTAATTGCCGGAATTTCTAGTTGCAGAAGTTGGCGTTTAGCGGCGGGAGCATGACTAAAGCCGATAGGCATTCCAATCACTAGGGCTGGTTGAATTTTTTGCTCTTTGATGGCGGTACAGGCGGCGAGGAGAACTGACGGTGCATAACCAATGACTAAAATGCAGCCATTGGCAACTTGTTGTAATTTTTCTTGCCATTCTTGATGTTGCCAAAATTCCTGTTCGGCCTCTGTGGCGGTGGTGATGTGGGGGTTATTAATTAAAGTCGTGACGCGACAGCCCAAATGAGCTAATCTAGTTTGATCTAAAGCTGCTGCAACGGTAGGAATATCAACCAAAATCTCACAACTGGCAGATAAGGCTTGACGACTAGCCGCGATCGCACCACCATGCACTCTCACAAAGGATGCTAAACTCACATCACCACAGGCTAAAATCAACTGGTAAATTAGGTGTTGTTCAATCTCCGAACGGTGAGATAAATCAGGTAGCAAACGTTGTAACGATTCGGCAAATGCTTCTGAGTGGGTATGTACCTCGGCATCTAAACCACTCCAAAGTTGTTCCAGTCCACCTAAGCCAATTTGGGTTTCGACTTCTAACAATTTCAGTTGGGCGAGGACTTCCGCCTGCATAATTTGACAATGGCGATCGCGTCCTAATAGTCCTTCTAAGGCTGAGGCTGTTTGTCGTAGTTGGGCAATTTGCTGCATAATCGCCCAATACTGTTGTTGTAATTGTGCGGTAAGATTTTCGGTTTCTGGTTCCGTCTCCAAAATATTGCGGATGTGGTTGAGTTGGAACCCTTGCTGCTTCAGCGCCACAATTCTTTGCAGCCGAATCACATCTTGTTCAGTGTAAAGACGATAGTTACTGGGCGATCGCACTGGTTGCGGCAATAGCCCCAATTGATGATAATGTCGTACCATCCGGGGAGTTATCCCACCTCCCACAGCTTCTGTGAGTTCTTTAATTGTTAAGCCACAAGTTTTCATGTAAAAGCAATACAACCTTTCTCTTGTAGGATAAACTTTCTAGTCCATCCCAAGAGAACTTAACGCCATCTACAACTTTTTCTCAAACCTAACCGCCAAACCATTCCCTACAAGGAAGTGAAGCAAGAATCAAAGCCTCTCCTTGTTGCGGCTACGGTGTACACACAAGTCTTGAAATCTTACCTAACGTTTGGTTTCATCGTCTAGCTTTCGGTTTTGCGATCGCTTTGAAAACCTGTCATTGCGAGGAGGAACGACGAAGCAATCGCCAAAACTACGAGATTATGCGATTACTTCGCTTCGCTGTCGCTGCGCTCGTAATGACAATTTAAGGGGTCTATAACGCCTGAAACCCTTGCAGATAGTACTTGTGTGTACACCGTAGGCGTCGGAGCGAAAAGTTGAGCCAGTGCGTTGGACGGGTTCCCCGGCATAAAGCAACTGGCGCTGCGCGTCCGGGTTTCCCGGCGCAAAACTTTTCAAGACAGAGGGGTTGGGGGAGAGGTCAAAAAAGACTTGTCGAACTCACATTAACTTAGGAACTGATGGGCAAAATTAAGGGCGGGTAGCCCCGCCCAATTAGCTAAAATCCTTGCAATTGTTTTTCAGTTACCCAAGCAGCATGAAACCCATAAGGGACACGTTGGGGAATTAGCACCCGCGCCACAGGTTCAGCGGTAACATCTTGAGCATTCATCACCAACAATTCGGAAGTATTGGCTGTCTCATCGTGAACAAAGGTGATCAACCAGCCATCATCTTCAGCCGTTGCGTTGGGACGTGGTGCAAATACAGACTCGCCGCCATAACGTCCTTGCCCAAATATATTAATTTGGGATGTACCACTGTGAAAATCGTATTTGATTACGCCTTCAAACAACGGTACGGGAGTAGCTGCGCTTTTATTAACATAGCCATAGCGAGTTTGTCGCCCTAAGAAATTCTCGTTGACGCGAGGAAATTCCCCGGCGTGATCATCTAACCTAGATTCAGACACAGCCCCGGTATTTAGGTTAAACCGCCATTGATGAAGTCGGGGAATGTTAGCATCTGGGTCTTCAGTACCATTAAAACCTAACACTGAAGTAGAACTCATCCGACAGGCTATGAGGACGACTTCATCACCCTGTTCATAAGCGTTCAGGGTATGAAACACATAGCAAGCTGGACTCTCAAACCAACGAATATTGCTGTTATCGCCATGACGTGGGAGAATGCCAAAACGACTGGGGCGATCGCACTCAAACATGATCATTGGTTTTCCCTGTTGTATCCGTTCTGGGCGAATAGTCAGGGGTAAATCCATAAAAATGGTGTAATTTTCTGTGATGGCGAAATCGTGCATCATCACAGGTGCTGGAATTTCAATGGGTACAGTCCATAACAATTCACCTGCGGCGGAAACTATGCCGTATTGCAAATATGGCGGCATAAATGAATAGCCAAAGAATACCATTTCACCCGTAATTGGGTCTACTTTGGGATGGGCAGTGAAAGCAGACGTTAGTTTGCCGTTATATGTGTACTCACCAATTGTCTTTAACTCAGGAACCTGAATTGCATGAGGCGCACCAGCTTCCCACACGGCTAATAACTGCCCGTCATGCCAAACTAAGGCTGTATTGGCAGCATTTCTCGATATCGGAGGATGAACAGCCTGGGGTGGTTCTAGCAAGCCAGTTAAAATCGCTTTACCTGCGTCATGTTCTGCTTGCCATTTTTGCGTCTGCACATAGCGGTTGCGATAAATAGCTTTACCTTCACTAATTCTCACACCGTGGAGCATCCCATCGCCATCAAACCAGTGATATTGACCAATGGGGGAGTATTGAGGGTTAGGGCCATTCCGCACAAACATTCCTGACAGTTCAGGCGGGAGTTCACCAATTACTTGCAGGTTTTCTGCTGTAATTTCTTCTTGAACTGGCGCAAAGTTGCCATCGAGATATGGATTCACCAATGTTTGACTCATAATGTTGTTTATGAAACTCTGTGAATTTACCAGACTACTTAATCTAATGATGACAATATAGCGTTTCTCGTTTTAGTGAGGTAGAACAAGGTGTTCAGTAGGTTTGGATCAGCACTACTTAAGTAAATAGGGTGCGTTAACAGTGTTAGCGCACCCTACAAAAATTAATAGATTTTTGACAAAAGTAGATATATCTCAATAAAACCTACAAATGCAAACCTATGAAATATTGATAATTGCCTCAGCGTTGATACTTTGAGTAAATAGCTACCCTCAGAATATATACTTATTATTTAAATTTATGATTGTTGATGTCCCTTGGCATCGCATTCTTTATGCCAACACCTTTTGAGCAATCCAATCCGCCAGCTATGGGCGAATCGCTGGGGATTTAATTCTAATTGAGAATCACGGCTAAATAAGGGTTGGTTGAGATACTGCCAAAGGGGAAATTTAATTTTGGTGTGTTTTTCTGCCATAGTATGAGGAACAAAGGAAATATATATAAGCGATCGCGTTATAGCAGTAGTGGAAATTTTTACTAGAAATCACCACTTACTGATTTTCTAGTTAAAGATGACATGATAAGTATTCAATTGTCCTGGTGACAATTGCGGAATTTTACGTAAAGTTTTCTGTCCAGGTCGTTAGACTCAAAATGATCCTCAAAGTTCCTAAAGCTTAATGATGCTAGGTTGTAACTGTAGTATCTGGCAGTTGTACTGAGTTCGCTGCTCATATAAGTGCCTCTTTCTGATAACTGCATCTTTCTATTTAACTTATCAGTAAAAGCTAGATTACAGACTTATCACAAAAGTGTGTAAAAATTTACAGTTGCAACACATTTATATATTCTAAAACCAACACTTGAGTTAACATTTCTGCTATTGCTTTTGTGTATTTTGTGTGGGGAGTAGTCAAAAATAAATATGGCAACAGTTATTAGTCAGCAGAGTGCGGAGAATTTAGTTGTCACTGCCGAGCAATTTGTCATTCAGGGTAACGTTAAGAGTGTGGCAACATTTGGCAGCGGTAATATTAATGACACTTTTTTGGTGACTCTAGATGCTACAACAGCACAGCATTTTGTCTTACAACGCATCAATACCCAAGTATTTCGCCAACCGCAACTGATTATGCGGAATATGCGGATTTTGAGCGATCATGTTTATCAGCGTTTGCAAAATACACCCCTCAACCGTCGCTGGGAATTACCACGGGTGTTGTCAACTAAGGATGCTCAAGATTATTGCATTGATGCTAATGGCTCTTTTTGGCGAGCAATTAGCTTTATTCCCGACTCACAGTCGTTTGATACGATGCCAAATATCGGATACGCCACAGAAATTGGCTATGCGTTGGGGATGTTTCACAATTTGATCAGCGATTTATCACCAGAAAAATTTGCCGATACTCTGGCAGGTTTCCATATTACGCCGCTTTACCTGCATGATTATCAAGAAGTTTTAGCAAACACCACGCCGCAATCATCGCCTGAAGTTAATTATTGCTTGCAGTTCGTCAGCGATCGCACCACTTCTGCACATATCCTCGAAAATGCCAAAGCTCAAGGCCAATTACCATTACGCTTAATGCACGGCGATCCTAAAATTAACAATGTGCTGTTTGATACGGCAACTCAGAAAGCTGTCAGTGTGATTGACTTGGATACTGTGAAGCCAGGATTAGTACATTACGACATTGGTGACTGTTTACGTTCTGGTTGCAATCCGGCTGGGGAAGAAACTGAGCAGTGGGATAGTGTTTATTTTGATACGGATTTATGTCAGGGAATTTTACAAGGTTATTTGACAGTAGCAAAAGCATTTCTCACGGAGAATGATTATGCCTATATGTACGATGGCATTCGTTTGATTGCTTTTGAATTAGGATTGCGATTTTTTACCGATTACTTAGCTGGGAATGTTTACTTTAAAGTCAAGTACCCAGAACATAATTTAGCACGGGCGATCGTTCAGTTTAAACTCACCGAAAGTATCGAAGCCCAAGCAAGCCAGATTCGCAAAATTATTCAGGATATGCAATGAACGAGCAGAAATTCACTTTGCAACCTTTTAAATCTGACAATTTGCTACCGGATGTGCAAATTATAGGTAATATCGCCCGAAATGATCATAAACTTACTATTAATTACAACCTAGTCGGCAATTTAACAGAAATTATCATTGCTTCACCATCAGATACACCAACCCGAAAAGATGCTCTCTGGGAAGATACCTGCTTTGAGTTCTTTGTGGGAATTAAAGACTCAAAACACTATTGGGAATTTAACCTTTCCCCCGCTGGACATTGGAATGTATATCGTTTTGATGGCTATCGTCAAGGAATGCAAACAGAAACAGCTTTGACAACTCTGCCGTTCTGTGTCGAATATCAGGATGATATTTTCAACCTGATTTTAGATGTGGATTTGGCTAAAATTGTGCCATCAGAGCCAGCGCTTGATGTCGCAATTACGACTGTAGTGAAACAAAAAAACCATCAAATATCTTACTGGGCATTAGCTCATACAGGTGCTGAAGCGGATTTTCACTTGCGGGATAGTTTTTTAATTCGGTTATGAATTAGACACAGAAAGAAATTACCAAGTACTATGAGGGGTCAAACCCCTCAAGGGGTGAACCCCGCAGTCAGAATTAAACTAGTAAAAATACAATTTTAGTAATCGATTACTTTGTTCAGGGTTTTATAGGCTATAAATTAAAGCGATCGCTACCACGGAACTGCGATCGCTTTTTATTTTTGAATAAGTCCAGCAATGGCAGCAATTAATTTTACCGGATCAGCAGGTTTGGCAATATGCAGTTGAAATCCGGCGGCGAAAACTAGCTGTTGTGTTGTCTCAGCGGCGTAAGCAGTCAGGGCGATGGCGGGAATTTGCCCACCTTGATGATTAGGTAGCGATCGCAGTTTGCGAATTAAAGCATAGCCATCAACATCGGGCATACCCAAATCACTTAACAGTAAATCTGGCAGGGACTGTGCTATTGATTCAAGGGCTGCATGGGCGGAATGTGCTGCGGTGACAATTGCTCCTTGCTGTTCTAAGAAAAATGCCAGAAACTCTCGTGTATCCGCATCATCATCTACCACTAATACCTTGATGCCTTCTAAAGGTAGAGAAAGCATGGCTAATGGATAGGAATTTCCAGGTATTTTAGTTTCTTCTGTGGCTAACTCTCGATTTTGTGGCTGGGCTGGTAAGCAAACTGTAAATGTTGCGCCTTGCTCTTCTCCAGGACTTTCTGCCCAAACTCTACCACCATGTAACTCTACTAGCTGGCGAACAATGGCTAAACCCAGCCCTAATCCGCCTGATCTCCTGGTGATGCTACTATCTGCTTGACGGAAATACTCAAAAACGTAAGGCAAAAACTCTGGACTAATACCCTTACCTGTATCCTGGATTTGGATTTGGACTTGCGAGTCAATCTGTTTTAAGTCAACAGTCACCTGTCCACCATCTGGAGTAAATTTGACGGCGTTAGATAGCAAATTCCACACAACTTGTTGTAAGCGACCGCTATCACCTTTTACCTGCCCAATTGTGGCATCAAGATGCAGTTGAATTTGAATTGATTTGGCTTCTGCGGCTAATTGTACTGTTTCTAAGGCAGATTCAATTGTAGAAATGAGATTAACATTTTCTAGATTCAGTGATAACTTACCGCGCAGAATCCGAGAGATATCTAATAAATCATCAATCAATTGCACCTGCAACTCTGCATTCCGTTCAATTGTCTCTAGGGCGCGATCGCTGGCGGCTTCGTTTAAGTTGCGTTTCCGTAATAACTTTGCCCAGCCTAAAATCGGATGCAGGGGCGATCGCAGTTCATGAGAAACTATCGCGAGAAATTCATCTTTAATACGGTTTGCGGTTTCGGCGGCTTCTTTAGCTTTTTGGCGTTCTTCAGCTACAGCTAAGGCTTGATCTCGTAAGTTCTTGTATTCTTGCACGCGAAAGGTTAAATCTGTCACATCTTGAATAGAAAACAGTGCATAGAATCCATCTCCATCCAATGACGGTACAGCAGTAACTGTTGTGTGTTGAATGCGGTATTTATCTTGTGGTAGCGCTACAGGAATAACATATTTATGCAACTGTGAAGAAAAGATGGTTGGCGGGCCGCCTTCAAAAATTTGCTTTAAGCGGATAGCATAGCGGGGTTGATGTAGATGGGGAAAATACTCATCAATCGAGCTACCTAAAATATTATGTCTGGAAATTTTTGTCCATTCTTCCAAACAGCAGTTCCAAAATAAAACGGTGTAGTCTGAATGTAGAACAAAAGCTCCCAACGGAATTTGGTCTAACAAGCTAAATTTTTCCTGGGCTTGCTCAATTTTGCTCATCTTCTCACACTGTTTTTAATTGATGCTAATCAAACTAATTGAAATTTTCCCATAATATAGCCATCCTAAATGAGTTATGAAATTACTCGTTGAGGTAGGGAACAGGGAACATAAAATTAAAGATGTAAAAATTCACTTCGCTTCTGCACACATAATTTAGCGATGTTATACGGCAATTTCTTTGTTAATCGCTTTAATTAAAGCATCAAATGTCCCTACCTCAAAAATCAAAATAATATCCCCAATCAGTTCTAATTGTTCAATGGCAAACCGTGCTTGTGCCAGTAATATTTTAGTTGTGTTATTGGCATTATCAGATAATAATAAATTATCAATTTTATCTTCTAAATAAACAGGTATTGTGTAATTCATGTGTTGCTTTAACACATTACTAATAGAACCCATAACTCCATTAATCACAATATTGCCTATTTCGCTCAGAGTGCCAATTTTCACTGCATCTAAATCAGCTGAACCTGCCTCTTCTCCAGTCAGAACTGCCACTAATGTTGATGCACTTTCTGTCGGAAAAATTAATCCCGCAGTCCCATAAAAAGAGCCTGTAAAATTCAACTTGACAGATGATAAACTAGCATCATGAAATCTGTTCGCTAATTCTTGATAAGCTTGTGTAGCAGTCAAGACTTTGACAAAGGGAATTTCTAAACGAATGTGAGAATCTACCATTTCATTGAGTAGACTGGCGGCTCGACCAACTCCAATATTAATTAATTCTTGTAAAGCATCTAGTTGATCTACTGTCACATTCATGGGATGTTTATTCCTTTGTATTTATAGCTTGCTGAACCACTTCGCGCAATTGTTGTTCTTTTGGTGGTTTATTGATAAAGTTAACTGCTCCTAAGTTATAGCTTTGATTGCGTGCGCCTTCTTGAATATCTGCCGAAATGATAATTGTGGGAATTTTTAACCCTTCATCTTGTAAAGCTTGGAGAAATTCAAATCCATTCATATCTGGCATAAGTAAATCAGCCAATACGCAATTGGGTTGATGTTTGTGAACTATTTCTAATCCTTCACGCCCATTAGTTGCTTCTAATATTTCATAACCATCGGCTTGCAGAAACTTGCGAATCATTCTCCGCGAAAAGGCTGCATCGTCAATAATTAACACTAAGCTCATCAGGTTGATCCTAAAAATTTCTTTGGTGATATTTACTTATTGTAGATTGGTGATTTCGTCTATAAATGTTGTTAAATAAAACGCAGAATATCGAAATTAAATTTAATTTATATATAATTTAATTTTATATTTTTTCAACAAAAGCAACATCCTCTCAAAATACATATACTGCTGAAATTATAATGCTACTTTTGGGAGACTTTTGTCAAACTGATTAGGTTTTGGCAATTTGATCTTTGGTTGACTGGGCTTGCCGTAGCCAGTGTAAGACGGTGGTGTGGTGAATGTCTGTAACGCGTTCAATTTCCCGTAGGCTCATACCTTTGAAATACATTTTCAAGCAAAGTTGCTTGATATCGTTTGAATAGCTCCAAGAATGGTAAGATTCGAGAAACTGGCGGCTACACTGTTTACATTTGTAGCATTGTCGGTTTTTACGACGACCATTCTTAAAAACTTGAGTTGAATGGCAACGAGGACATTGCATTTCTCACATTTGGGTCATTAGGGATAATCATTATCTTTTCAGCATTAACTACTGTGAACATCTTTCTAGAGAAATATATCTATTGGTTTTAAAAATATTAAAATTAAGACAAAAGATATAAATTTATTGCCGATAAATCTAATGGAGTTAACAGAAATTGACAAAGATGATATAGAAGCATTTCTCTTGGAAAGCAATGAGAGTTTGTCGGAAATTGAAAGAGACATCATTGAGCTTGAGAAAGCATCTGTCAATCGAGAAGCGTTAGATCGGATTTATCGCTCGCTCCATACACTTAAAGGCAACTGTGGATTTTTGCCATTTCCTAAGTTAGAGTCACTAGCTCATGCAGGAGAAAGTTTAATTTCATGTTTGCGTGATGTTTCTAAGCAATCATTGGTTAATGGCGATCGCAACTTTACAGTCACACCACAAATTATCAGCACCTTACTTCAAACAGTAGACAGCATCCGTCAGCTGCTATCTCAGATTAAAACAACCAAGTATGAGGGTGATGTTGATTATTCCACACTTATTCGTGATTTAGCAAAATTAGAACAAACTCAACAGGTAGTTAGTGTATTGCCATCATCCTCAGCGCTCCAGCCTAGTGAACTAACAGAAACCACAATCACAAGCTCAGAATCAGCTTATATCCGTGTGAATGTCAGTTTGCTAGATCAGATGATGAATCTAGTGGGTGAACTGGTTTTAAGCCGGAATCAAGTGATGGGATTTTCCCAGAAACATCAAGATAGTAGCTTTAAGGCGACTTGTCAGCACCTCAACTTGATTACAGTCCAGTTGCAAGAAGCAGTCATGAAAACTCGACTGCAACCCATCAGTACTATTTGGCAGAAATTCCCAAGAGTAATTCGAGATTTAGCGATCGCACATGGTAAACAAGTTGCAGTAGAAATGCAAGGTGCAGAGACAGAAGTCGATAAAAGTATTATTGAAGCGATTAAAGACCCCTTAACTCATTTAGTCCGCAACTGTATTGATCATGGCATTGAATTGCCAACCGAGCGCAGTGCTGTTGGTAAGCTAACCACAGGCAAGATATTTTTGCAAGCCTTTTATGAAAACAGCAAAGTCAACATTGAAATAGGTGACGATGGACGGGGTTTAATTCCAGCACAACTCAAAATGCGGGCGCAGCAACTAGGTTTAGTGAGTTCTGTACAAGCAGAGACAATGAGTGATGCAGAAGCCATAAATTTAATTTTTTTACCAGGATTTTCCACCTCCCAACAAGTGACGAACCTTTCTGGGCGGGGTATGGGGATGGATATTGTCAAAAGTAATATTGATAAAATTAACGGCAGTATTGAAATTGATAGTCAACCGGGAACAGGAACCATCTTTAAACTGAAAATTCCCCTGACATTAACAATTATCCCCGCATTAATTGTCAACAGTAATGGCGATCGCTATGCTATCCCCCAAGCCAGCTTGCAAGAATTAGTCCGCTTAGAACCAGAGCAAGCACATAAACAAATTGAAATATTTTACGATGTACCCGTATATCCCCTGCGAGGAAATCTTATCCCCTTGGTTTACCTCAGCCAAGTCTTACACCCGTCAAACTCATTCCCCACTCCTCACTCCCAACTCATCCTAGTAGTTATCCAAGCCGACAACTACCAATTTGGGCTGGTTGTAGACGCAGTTGAAGACATTGAAGATATCGTTGTCAAACCTTTAGGACAACAATTAAAAGCCCTGTCTCTGTTTACGGGAGCTACAATTATGGGCGATGGCAGAGTAGCATTAATTCTCGATGCGGTAAATTTGGCAAAACAAGCGGGGATACACGAAAAACAACAACTATTGGCGAGTATTTCCGGTGCAAACATCCCAACAGAAGTAGCAGAACGTCAGTTAATTTTACTGTTTCAAGGAACTCAAGGTGCATTGATGGGAATTCCCGTAGCGATCGCTTTTCGGTTAGAAGAAATTAAGCGGACTGCGATCGAAAAAGTAGGTAATCAGGATGTTGTGCGGTCTGTTGGCAGAATTTTGCCGTTAATTGACCTAAAAAACATCTTTCCTGGCGATACACAGCCTAGTCAGCAAACCGAGACACTACAATTAGTAATTGTTTCTCCCAATACCGAACTAAGTGTGGGCTTAGTAGTTGAGCGCATTCTTGATATTGTAGAAGAACCACTGACAATTCAAGGTATCCCTAGTAGACCTGGGGTTTTGTTTTGTGCTGTAATTCAAGGGCAAATCACAGAAATATTAGATGTTGAGGCTGTGATTGAGATTGCTAACCCCTATTTGTTGCAAGTGAGCGATCGTGGCTGAACAACAACTCTGCACTTTTTGGTTAAATAAAATATACTTTGGCATTGATGTGCGGCACGTTCAAGAAGTGATTCGTCCCCAAGCTCTAACTCGTGTACCTTTAACACCGCCAGATATTTGTGGATTAATTAACTTGCGCGGCCAAATTATTACTGTCATCGACTTGCAGCAGCGATTAGATATGGGTGAGTCAGCTAGGCGGAATACTCAGCTAGAAACACCGCAGGGGTTTAATATCGTTGTATGTTCTCATCATCATGAAGTAGTTAGTTTACTTGTTGATGATGTTGGAGATGTTTTGGAATTTCCCGAAAACACCTTTCAACCTCCACCCGCAACCCTAAAAGGTAGAATGCGTCAGATACTGGCGGGAGCTTACCCAATTGCAGAAGGGTTTTTGTTAGTTGTTGACACTGAAAAAATTCTCAACTTTAAAGTCATTTAGGAGTTATTGGCAATGGCTACGAATCGTTCTGGGAAAACAGCTAACTCTAAATCTCCCACAGAAAATGGTGCGGAACCAATACAAACCAATCAAAATACAACAGACATCCAACTACAACCTTTATTAGCAGCATTAAAAGCCGCCAAAAATGGTGATTTCACCGTCCGTTTAGCAGTTGAAGACAATGGTTTAAGTGAAATTGCTACAGTTTTTAATGAATGGGTGAGTTTGAACCAAAAGGTCAACAACGAAGTGGCTCGTATCGCTTCGGAGATTGGTACAGAGGGAAATTTAGGTTCTCAAGCCGTCGTCAAAGGTGCTAAAGGTTCTTGGCAAGAATTACTCAACAACGTCAATCAAATGTCTGCAAATATCTCAGAGCAGATTAAAAGTATTCGAGAAGTTACCTTAGTTGTGGCTCAAGGAAATTTGTCTCAGCACATCGAAGCCGACAACGCCGGAGAATTTAAGCAGCTGACCGATAATGCCAATCAAATGATTAGCCGTCTGAGATCTTCTATCAGACAAATGGCGGATGTTGCCACAGCAGTTGCATCATCCGCCGAAGAACTCACCGCTGTCAGTAAAGAAATGACAGAAAATGCCAAACAAACTTCCGAACAGGCAAATTCCGCCTCAGCTTCAGCAGAACAAGTCAATCAAAATAGCATCACAGTTGTCACAGCTGTCGAAGAAATGAACGCCAGCATTCGAGAAATTGCCAAAACTGTTGCAGAAGGGGCGAAAGTCGCAAATCAGGCAGTTAAAACCGCCGATCGCACCAATGAGACAATAGATAAGCTTGGTCAAAGTAGCTCGGAAATTGGCAAAGTCATTAAAGTTATTACATCCATAGCCCAACAAACAAACTTACTCGCACTCAACGCCACCATTGAAGCCGCTAGAGCCGGTGACGCAGGGAGAGGATTTGCTGTCGTCGCCAATGAAGTCAAAGAATTAGCCAAGCAAACAGCCAACGCCACTGAAGATATTAGTCAACGCATTGAAGCGATTCAATCTGATACTCAAGGTGCAATGGCAGCCATCAGTCAAATTACTGACATCATCAACCAAATTAACGACCTGCAAAGCACCATTGCCAGCGCTGTCGAAGAACAAACCGCAACCACGAATGAAATTGCCCGAAATATAGCCGAAGCTGCTCAAGGTACCACGGATATTGCCAAAAGTATTGGCATTGTCGCCCTAAATGCTCAAACTACCACCATTGGAGCCAGTAACACTTCAGCCGCCGCCACCGAATTAGCCCGGATGGCTGTAGATTTGCAAAAAGTTGTCACGCAGTTTAAGTATTGATAGGTGGTTGGGAGTCAGGAGTAGGAAACTTTGTTTACTCTCCGCGCGACGGACACTTTGACGGCAGTCGCTACAACGAACGTGCTGCCTCCTCTGCGTGAAACATTCAATTTTTGTTCTTGAAACTTGACCATGCCAAAAATTCGGGTATTAGTTGTGGATGATGCGGTGTTGGTTCGCAGTCGCGTCAGTAAGATTTTATCCAGCGATCCGCAAATAGAGGTAGTCGGGGTTGCCGCCAATGGTCGCATTGCCTTGGCCAAGATTCCGCAAGTCAATCCTGATGTTGTCCTATTAGATGTAGAAATGCCGGAAATGAACGGTTTGGAAACTTTGGCCGCCCTCCGACCAATTTATCCACACCTGCCGGTGATTATGTTCAGTACATCTACTCATGCTGGCGCAACTGCTACCATCGAAGCTCTCTCTTTAGGTGCTTCAGATTACGCCACAAAACCGAGTAATCTGGGTAGTGTGGAGGCTGCTAACCAACATATCCGCCAAGAATTAATTCCCAAAATTAAACTATTTGGTGCAGGAATCCCGGCGGTTTCGCCCTTAAATGCGATGATCGCCAATGCTGTTGTTCTTCCTATCTCGAAAAAAACAGCACCAGTGGATGTGGTCGCTATTGGGGTTTCTACTGGGGGTCCGAACGCTCTCGCTACACTGCTGAGTGAAATCCCCGCAGATTTTTCCGTTCCTATTCTGATTGTGCAACACATGCCACCGATGTTTACAAAGCTACTAGCTGAACGATTATCTTCTAAATGTAAAATCCCCGTAGAGGAAGCTGTGGATGGAGTTCCCCTCAAAGCTGGACAAGTGTGGTTAGCACCGGGAGATTTTCATCTGATTGTGCAGCGTCAAGGAAATCAGGTGTGTTTAGCTGTTCATCAAGCACCCCCAGAAAATTCTTGTCGCCCTTCAGTGGATGTACTGTTACGTTCGGTAGCCCAAGTTTATGGTGCAAGAGCGATCGCGGTGATTCTTACAGGTATGGGTCAAGATGGATTGCATGGCTGTCAATGTATCCGAGAAGTTGGCGGACAAGTATTAGCACAAGACGAAGCTAGTAGTGTAGTCTGGGGAATGCCTGGTTTTGTTGTCAATGCCGGACTAGCAGATCGGATTGTTCCCCTTGAGCAAATGGCAGGTGAAATTATGCAGCGCATTCATCCGGTTCAAAGGTCGGGTCTGTAATGAAACAGACAATGGATATTACTACTTCGGATTTTGACTATTTGCGGCAATTAGTTTATCAGCATTCAGCAGTAGTGTTAGATGGTGATAAGACTTATTTGGCGGAGTTATATTTGCAGCCCATTGCTGAAGCCGCAGGATTCACTACAATTACGAATTTAATTGCTTACCTGCGACATCAACCGTTGAATGATTTGCATATTCAGACAATTGAAGCTTTAGTAACTAACGAAACTTCATTTTTTCGGGATACATATCCCTTTGAAGCTTTGAAACAATTGGTTCTGCCAGAGTTGATTAAAAAACGGCGAATTGAGCGATCGCTCAATATCTGGTGTGCTGCCTGTTCTCATGGGCAAGAACCTTATAGTGTTGCTATGCTGATTCGTGAGCATTTTCCTTTATTAGCTAATTGGTCTTTAAAAATTATTGCTAGTGACTTTTCTGGTAAAGTTTTAGCCCGTGCCAAGGAAGGGCGTTATAACCAATTAGAAATTAAGCGTGGTCTACCTAAAAATTTGCGCGAAAAGTATTTTAAATTATTAGACAATGAATGGCAAATTCACGATGAAGTTCGCCAAACGATTGACTTCCAACAAATAAATCTTGTTAATTCTTGGTCAACTTTACCTAATATTGATATTATCTTTCTTCGCAATGTTTTAATTTATTTTGATATAGCTACTAAGAAAGATTTACTTACCAAAGTGAAACAGCAATTAAACCCAGATGGTTACTTATTTCTGGGTAGTGGAGAAACTACAATTAATCTCCATGAATCATTTGAGCGAGTGCAATTTGACAAGAGTATTTTCTATCGATTGCGTCCAGCCGCTTTAAATAATGCGATCGCACCGAGAAAGTGAGTATTAATTAAGTCTCGTTTCTCGGTTGCGCTTGTAGTCAAGTTATAGCAATAGCCAAGGTGATTCAGAGATAGACACTAAAAGCTTTTTACCCTATCACCTGTCACCTGTCCCCTTTGACTTGCTACACCTCTAAACCATGTGTTGCAAACGCGACAAACGCTCTGAATAATTTTTGATTACATGCAGTGCAAACATCGGTGTTTCTTGAACAGCGAAGAGAAATCGTTTTTCATCTAGGGAAACAAGTTGGCATTTTGTTTTGGCGATCGCCGTATAAGTCCGATTTTTGATTCCTACGAGTACTCCTGTACCAAAAACATCACCAGATGTAATTGTCTCGACAACTTTACCGTTTACTAATATATTGATTTCTCCCTCAATAATGCCAAACATAAAATCACCAGCCTCTCCTTCTTCAAAGATGACTTGATCGACTGAATATATTAGAGGGTTAGCTTGTTTTTGAAATATGTTGATTGTAACTACTGGATTTAACAACATTAGAGCAATACCAAAAGCCTACTTAAGCGATCTAATAAGCCTGCAAATTATACTACTTTCTTCTGATGTTTTAGTAACAAGCTCAACAGATGTTAATGAGTTTCCAGCTAAATAGAGTAGTGAATAATTTATTTTTATAAGTTTTGGATATCTATTACTTTAGATACTGGTGATTTAGGTATTTTTAGCCTTTTTTGCTCATTATCAATTATTTTTCTTGACTAAAGACGAATTACTAATGACGGATGAATAAATCTTTTAATATCGCTAAAATCATTTGCAAGTCAAGATTTTAGCTAGGTGTTGAATATGGGACGTGTGTCTGATTTTGTGTTAATGGCTTTTTGCACTACAGTTTGGTATTTACTGGGAATCGTATCAGCGATCGCCACACCCCAGATGCAGGTTAGAGAACCAAATCAAAGCCGCAAAACTAAGAATTTTTTGCCAAAGAATGATTGCTTATTTAATGCGCGATCGCCTTATATTCAATGTGCTGTGAATCCGACTGAAGTGTGTGATCAATGTATTTATTTTGTGGAATATGAAGAATGGGAATATAATTAGTAATTAGCTAATGTAAGTGTTGTCAAGCCAATTTTATTGATGTTTCTCTACCCTCATACGATTCTTGAAATCAAATGAGGGTGCTATATTGACCTATATAATTAATCAGTAACCAATCCAGATTTTAGGGTAAAGTAAGCAGCGCAAAACCGACCGCCATCAGGATGTTTGAGTACCGCTTTTCCTAGATAAAAATCCTCATCAATCTGGACTAACTGGTCTACCAAGTCACGAATCAAGAATTGAGGATTCTCAGGTAAATCAAAATTCAAGCGCAAAACTTCAATATCTGGCTCTAATAAACACTTGTCCCGCGATGTTTGGAATTTGAAAGCTAGTGTTCGACCTCTACTATCTGCAATATAACCATTATAAAAAGGCCAGATGATGCGTCCTAGTAATAAGCCATCATTGGTAAAAATATTATCTCCCGTATTGGTATTAGCATCAAAGGTTTTACCTTCCCAAGGTAGCCACATTTTAGTGATAATATCTAACCAACTATCTAAAACTGGATGGAAATTAGCGGTCAGAAACTCACCCCAGTAGCGACCGTTTAAAGTGGGATTTGGTACTCTACCTTGGCGGTAAATCTTATCTAAGGCTGCAATTCCACCTTTTTGGTCATATTTTAACTGTCTTCTAGCTACTTCAAGTTCTTCACGTAAATTAATGTTGAGTTGCTGATCAGTATTCATGAGTAGCCTCACTGAGTTTAGTTGATTTCTGAGAGCTAGGATTTACGCAATCAAGTAAATTTAACTATTTAGACGCAATCAAGTAACTGCTTCTATTATGACAATTAGCAACGTAAGATTCAGCCGTCAGGAACAGACACGCGAGTGTGCGGCTTTCCTGACTTGAGAGAACTGCGTCTAAAATTAAGAATTTTCCTGAGTTGCTAACACCAATAATCATCAGGTTCAGACCTACTTACGCACTACATTTTTAATTTTTGCCAATTTGGCAAACAAATTGTGGTGAATACTGATATTGTTTGTATTGTGCAAGGGGTGTACCAGAAGTTGTCCTGACTTAATTGTTTGGACAACTTCTCCAAAAAAATCATCAGTTGGAAATCTTGTGGGGAATCAACTGGTTACTCAGACAGTACACAACAGGAAACCAGAAAAGGGGTTTTAACCTTGTCCACTGTTGCAATCCAAAACTTTCACAACTAAGCATTAAGCAGGAATTTTGAGTCTAGAGATTCAAATTAGTACATATAAACTTACTACACAACCCAGCCAGAAAATTCTAGTCCTTGACATCTGGTGCAGAATTTTAAGTAAGGTTAATAAATGATAAAAATTGGATTAAAAATTGAGCATCCACATACATAATTTGCAACAAAATCTTACTGCTGAGGAAAAATTGATGGTTTTTAGAAAGTTTTAAGAGTTATTATCGATCGCAAGGAATAAATTAACAACTTGTAAAAAACCGAATCAATGTAGTGAACTACCCCAGCGTTGACATTTCGGAACAAAGGAGTCCCATAAATTTAGTTGGTGATATGGGACAAGCGGTGCAAATTTCCATTCATGCACCTAGCCAATATATCTGTGCCAACTGCGAACACATATTACCAGATTGGAAACAACAACCTTTATTTTGGGTGGTAATTGTCTTGCAGCGATCGCAACATTATTTAGTCAAAAGCACAACAGAAATTGAGTCAGAGAAACAACGCTTACGGGAAAAGTTTATGCGGTTCGGCTGTGACGTGGCTTTTGATCTGCGCGATCGCGGCTATCTCGCAGACTTAATTGATCCGCGTACTGGCTATCCGTTACTGTCCCGTCCTGGTGCTATGCCCCATAATGATACAGCTGTAGTGAAAGCCTTACTTGGCTATCCAGTCATTAAAAATAAATGCTGTATGCTAGTTCATCCTGTTTGGGGTACAGCAGTTTATCCGAGTGTTTTAATATCAATCGCACCCCCAGCACTCATTGAATTTGTCACGAAAGAAGTCGCAGGTAAGCATGGATGGGAAGAACGAATAGAAGTCTGAAAGAATAGTTATTCTGAGCTACTAATGTGGTGAGGCTAAAGTTTACAGATAAAATACAAGTTATTTATTCTTATTAGCACTCCGAAACTCCCAAGGGTTGGTAAATTTGCTATCACTCCAAACTCCTAGTTTTTGCTGCTGTGCTTTTGTTTCAGCTTGTTGAACTAAATCTTTACTGGGACATTTATTGAGATAAGGACGATATACCTTAGCTAAACCTTCTCTTAATAAGACTTCTTGGACAAACGTACCATCTTTTAAACGCACTTCAGCCACCTTTCTTTGATAGCGATCAGTATCTGTGATATTCAGAATCACGAGATCGCCTGATTGCTTTACGAGTTGTTGTAAGCGTGCTTGTGCTTTTTCACCCCAGTTAAATTGATTGCGATCGCTAACGCGGCTACTGTTCCTTTCTTTTTGCGAATGGGGTACTTCTGGCGCATCTACACAAGCAAAACGCACATTAAATTTATTACCTTTAGCATCTTTAATTGCTAAAGTATCACCATCGCTAACTCGTTCAACCAAATCTCCAGAAGCACCAGAGAATTTATCACAACCTGCTACACCTACAACTATGATGGTTGCACTTAGCCAAGTTACTAGTTGTTTTGTCAGTTTCTGCATTCTATTTCATCTAACTTGTTAAATAAAAAGACTCAGCGCACCTCTGCGTTAAGCACAATTGTAGAATCAGCCGAACGCCCAAACTCTTCTGGTGCATATTGCAGATGCGCTTCTGCGCCAGGCCATGTGTATGTACCGGGAGTTACAGAACGAACTAAGTAATGTAAGCTGTAAACTCCTGGTTCAAGGTGGTCGGCGTAAGCGATAATGCGATCGCGGTAAATATTCCGATAACCAAGTTCCCAACTATCGGCTTTGGCTTGTAATGCGGCTGTCGCAGTTTGAAAACTCTGATCTACCGCTTCAAATCCTGCTGGTAATGGGTCTTTAATTACTACATGATCTACAGGATGATCTGCAATTATTTCTAAACCAATATCAAATACTTGACCACTATCTACAGTTAAGGGTTTATCAACAGCATACATTCCTGTTTTTTGCAGAACTTTTTCTTCACCAACTTTGCTAATTTCTCTTGTTACTCGTAACCCGTTAAATCTTCCTGCTTGGTTGCCTTGCAAGCGATAATTATAGGCAACTAAATAATGTAATCTACCTTTTCCTGATTTTTGCAACATCAAATCATGACGACCACGGGGTAATTTATCCATTGCGACATTTAGTTGCAAGTTAGGATTTTTGTAACCATCAAAGCGATTTTCACCTAACTTTTGACCAGCTAATTTAACTGTAGTGGCAAAATTTGGTGGTGTGGGTTGGAGTTGACTATATTCTACTAATGCTGTTAAAGCTTGAGCATTATCATAGTTAGTTTGCCATGTTCCATCGCGGCGTAATCCTAATAGACTTTGGAATAATTTATCGATGACTTCTGGTTTGCTTTGTTTGGCAATAAATAACCTTAAAGCTTGTACTTGGGCGGTGGTAGATGAATTCATCCATCCCCAGCTTTGGGGTAAACTAACTACGGCGTTGCGTCCAGTTTCATAGATATTTTGTTGTAGCTGGTTCAACATTTGTTGTGATTCATCTTGCCATTCAGGGAATTGCGATAAGTACCGCGCTAGTTTGATTTGGGTGACGATATCAAAGTTATTACGTTGTTGGTAAATATCACCTAAGAAACTATTGCTTTTATCACCTAATTCTGCTAAAGCGATTAAGGTGTTTAATTGCAGTTGATTTTTACAAATTTGTTGTTTACAAAAATCATACTGTCCTGGGTTTGCTAGTACCTTTTGCAGATAATTTTTCAAGCGCGTTAGTGTGGCAGAATCGATAAAACCAGGAAATGCTTGATTAGCTTTTACTAAAGATTCAGCCGAATATGCAGAAACCCAAGGATCTGATTTTTCTTGTCCTGGATAAGCAGCAAAACCACCGTCGGCTATCTGTAATTTTTGCAGTTGGGTAATGGCTTGATTTGCTTTTTGGCTAGGATTAAATTCAGCAAAGGATTGACTGTATTTTTGTCCTAAAGTTTGTAGGTTAGCAGCAATTATTAATTGACTAGCGGCTGGTTCTGCAAAAGGTAAATCATCATCTTCTAAAACTTGTTTAGCTGGTGCTTTAATTTCGGGTATTAATGTACTCGCCAATTGAATATCTAAACCGCCAGCTTCCGGGTAGATATTTTTATCAACATTGAGGGGAATTTTAACTTGCTTTTCTGTTACCCCAGCTTCGACAACTTGTTCGGTAATTTCTAGCGGCTTCACTTCTAAAGGCAGTTCAAAAGCATCGGCTGTATTATTTAGTTGAGTGGTAAATCTGACTTTACTTTCTCCAACGCCACCTGCAATCATCGGGAAGCGATAAGCTTTGGTAGCTGGTTCTGCGTTAGTTTGCAATGAAGTCGTGGTGGGGTTATTTTCGGCAAACTTGACTGTACCGCTAAGTTCACCGTTAATTGAGAGGTTTCCGTTATTCCCGGTGGTGTTGGTGACGGATAAACCTGCGAAAATGCGATCGCCTGGACGGACAAACTGTGGCAAGATGGCATTAGTTAGCAGTGGCTTGGTGGTGATAAATGTCGCATCAGCGTTACCAAAGCGTAAGTTTCCATCGGTAGCGACAGCCATCACCCGCCATGTCGTGAAATCATCAGGTAATTTAAAGGTTATTTGCGCCTTCCCACTCGCATCAGCTAACACAGAACCATTGTAATAAGCCAACGCTTGAAAATCTGTGCGGACACGGGTATTTGCTGCACCGACAGAAAAACCACCTCCATAACCCCAACCTTTGGGTTTGGCGATATCTTGGGGTTGTATCACCACATCAGGACGATTATCGCTGAACCGGGTAGAGATTTGCTGTTCTGCATAGACTGTATCTACCAAATTTGGTGGACGATAACCAGATAGTTGCAACACCGCTTCATTCACCACCATGACAGTAAATTGTCCAGGGGTGGGGTTATTTTGATTGTCTTTGAGTTCTAATTGTATTGTTTGTTCTGCACCCGGTTCTAAAGATGCTTGCAAAGGTGTCACTTGTACTTTTAAATATTTATCTTGCAAGTTGACTTTAAAAGGTGTAAACCCAATTTTCACAAGTTTATCTAAACTTCCTGGTGCGACTTGGTTAAGAGGTGCGCCTTGTCTGACTAACACAGCTTCTACTGCTGCATTTGGTAACATTTCTGGTGTGACTTGAAACTGTATTTGAGGCGCACCACCCTTGACTTTGGTTACTTGTTGATAAATTGGTTTATCTTTAATTACCGCGAAATATAATTCCGCTTCAGGGTAGGGAGATTGAATTAAAACTGTGGCAGTTTCCCCAGGTTTATACTCTTTTTTATCTAGTTTAACTTCTAGGCGATCGCTATCTTCCGAACTCCAGTAAACTGAAGTTTCCCCTGTTGCCCAAATTTGTAAATCTGTTGCACTTAATTCCTCTTTTGTATCGCTAAAATTGGCACGAATGCGATAAGAACCTGACTCTTTTGGTGTCAAAGTTAATATTTGAGGATTTTCCGCAGATGTAATCTCTGCTTGTCCAACTGTTTTATATTCAACTTGATTTTTAGCAGTGTGGCTACCTTCAACTAACTGCGTCACGCTACTATATTTCATTTGTTGTAATTCTAAATGCACCCGTTGACCTGTGATTGATTTTCCTGTAGGTTCAGTAACAATAACTTCAACAGGTAAAGCCTTACCAGCATCAGCGATGAAATTACTTTTCAACCCAATCAAACGGTTACTAGGTAAAGCCGTAAACTTTTGAGAAGCAGCCACAGATAAATTAGATACATCCGCAACTTGCACATCTACTTGATAAGTCATTGGGTAAGGTAAATCTTTCGCCACCGTCACAGTTTGACTAGTTTTACCACTTGCATCTAATTTAGAACTAGTTTGCAAAACATCACTGGTTAAAGATGGACTTTCTTCCGGCCAAAACCATTGTCTCCCAAAACTAAATTCTTCCCAACCTTTAGGAATAAAACTAGTTTGTTGGCGCGTGACAAAATATTTTGCTTCCCCAGCTTCGACAGGCGCACCAAATAAATAATTACTAGCGGCTTTCGCTGCCACTTTATCGTTAGTTAGGGCAAATTCTTTATCTAAATTAAGTTCAACTTTAAAATTAGGTGGTTTAAATTCTGCTACCCGAAACTCCCCAGAAATTTCTTGCCCTTCTTTACCTTTACCCTGAATTGTATAGTAGCCTAAAGCTTGAGTTTTCTGAATAGGTAACTCTAAAGAAAAAGTCCCAAACTCATTTGTAGTTTTACCACCTAATTGTGTCTTATTTCCGTCTGGATTAAGCAAAGTTAATTGATAAATCGCGTTTTTATCTTGCTGAAGAGTCCCATTTTGTAAATAGTCAGCAAAAGCAGTAAACCAAGCTTTTTCGCCTGGTTGATATAAGTCTCTATCAGAAAAAATTACACCCCGTGATTCTGCTTTAGCTTCTTGCCAACCTGCATCAATACCATAACCAAAAGAACCGCTATATTCTTCGGTTCTCGCAAAAGCCCAATCTTGTTTTTCTCGCGCAATTACTAATAATTGTGGTGATTTAGTAAATCTTTGATTATCTGCAAAACACTGCTTTAAATTATCAACTTGTAATCTGAAATTACCATTTTCATCAGTTTTACCTATCGCGCAAGATACAGCATTACTGGGATATTTTTCCTCTAACTTTGATTGATAAACTTCAATAGCTGCATTCTTAGCTGGTGAACCATCACTCAAATGATGCACGCGAATTAAACCAGAGTCAGGAAACCATTGACTAAATACACCCAAATTTGTTAATTGAACTAAACCATAAGTTATAGGTTCTCGCCACAATTCTTTGCCATTATCTTGATATTTATTGGTGCGGGCTTGGACTCCATAAGCTAACATACCTGTAGGGCTACCAAGCTTTTCTCTTAACGGGATATTGACATC
Organism: Nostoc cycadae WK-1; assembly: GCF_002897135.1. Taxonomy (NCBI): domain Bacteria; kingdom Bacillati; phylum Cyanobacteriota; class Cyanophyceae; order Nostocales; family Nostocaceae; genus Nostoc; species Nostoc cycadae. Next base: position 157,369 of record NZ_DF978426.1, read on the forward strand.
AACAAGTTGATTTTTCTTAGTGTTGACTTTAAAGCTTTGCCATGAATTTAGCTGTGGTAATAACTCGTTATCATTACCTTTAGGTGAAGCACTATTAAAATAAACTAAATCGCTAGGTTGAACTACACGATAAGCAGCTTTATATTTAGACTCTGGTAAATTAACTGTACTAATATTTAACTGTAAATTTTGATTTGACGGAAAGATATGTATATCTGATGGAACCCAAATATCACCTGCCAAATCGCCAGTATTATATTGTAAGGTGACAGGTTTATTTAAAGTCTGCCCAAATTTATCTTTAATATTTGTTCCAATCGTAATTTTATAATTAGTTGTAGGTTCTAAAGCGTAGGGATTAAGAGTCACTAAATTAGATTCTTCTGGAACTTGGAACAGTCGAGAGATATCTTTTGGTGCTGGATCAATTTTGATATTATCTTTAACTGAATCTGCCAATAATATATTATTAAATTCTAACTGTGGGCTACCTTTAATAAACCTTCCGTAAGTTCCATTAACATCTGGTTGTCCATAAAAGTTGATGGTTTTAAATTCTAAAGGTGAATAAGTCGCCAACTTACTCACCGACTCTTTATCTGTTGGTAAATTACCGTAATTTGGTAATATGCCGGGAGAAAATACCAGACGGTAGTTAGTCGCTTTTTCTAAACCTTGCTGGGGTATGAGATTATAAACCCAATTACGCATTGAAGGGTCAAATTTCTCTAAAGGGTCTTCACCCTCTTTAGGTTTTTTTTCTTTCGCCAACTCTGCATTAAAACTGATATCTTTATTTTTTCCTTCCGGTACAAGTTTAAGATGTTCTTGTAAGGAAGCTAAGTTTAATTCGACATTGGAGGTAAATTGCAGTTTTTGTTTTAAATCTATAGGTTGAATCTCAGCCTTCTCCACAGGATTCACCCCAGGTAAATCAGTCAACTTGATAGGTTCAGTGTTAAAAGTCCAAGCCAAATCTTGATTTAACTTGTGATTTTTTAAATCTGCTAAACCCGCTTTTAAAGTAACTTGAAATCTTGTCGCTTGTGGTAGTGCTTTATCTGCTTGAAAGCCTACCATCCGCGGTGTTAAAAAGCGAAATTGACCCGGTAAAGGCGGCCATAAAGTAAATTTTTGTAATAAATTTTGCTGTTCTGCACTATCTAGACGTTCAACAGGAATTAATGCTTCCTTAAAGCGGATACGAATCTGATTTAAAGGGGTAGCATCACCAATAGGGCTAATTTGTTCAATCCAGTCTGGTAACTTTGGTGACGTGAGAGGAGAAACGGCGGGTAACGGTTCTTTGTTTGAGGATATACCCAATAAACTACACCCGCTAATGCTTAGTATAAATGTGAGAGTAATAAATAATTGGAGGATGATTTTTATAATCATGTTTTATAAAAATAAACGCAGAGGTACGCTGAGGTAAACGCAAAGTTACACAGAGAAGAAAATAAAGAGGAACTCGGTATACAATGGATAACCAATTTAGTGTAGTTATTTCCAAAAATCACTACAATTCTTAATTTATATTGATAGAGATTGTTAAGTCTTGGAAATAATCACTGATAAAGAAAGAGTCACCGCGCCACAATTAAAGTAAGTTTTACTATACAGGGGAGTCTCTGATGAGACTAAGTAGGCGGCTCATCCAAAAGTCAAAATTTATCTTAGCTATTGTATTGATATGCTTAGTCGTGCGGCTACTGCCTTATTTTGCGCCTATTCATACCGCAGACATCGCCCAAAATAAGTTGGCTTTGGAATTTAGCGATCGCAATGGGCTACCATTAGGAACAATCCTCACCCGTGACCAAGAACATACCGCCGTCGTCCCTTTAAATCAAGTTTCTCCCCAATTTATCAAGGCAATTATCGCCGCCGAAGATAGCAGTTTCTACCATCATGGCGCGTTGGATATCAAAGCCATTATCCGCGCCATCAACCAAGCCATTCACGCCAAACAAATAGTCTCCGGTGCTTCTACAATTACCATGCAGTTAGCACGGATGTTAGAACCATCCACCCGCAACTTATCAGGAAAATTGCAAGAAATTTGGTTAGCTTGGCGGTTAGCGGCGGGAATGAATAAAGATGAAATTCTCACTGCATATATCAACCGTCTACCAATGGGCGGCAATATATATGGTGTAGAAGCCGCATCCCGGACTTATTTTTCAACACCCGCCAGTGAGTTAAATCTTGCCCAAGCCAGTCTTTTAGCAGCTATTCCTAATAATCCCACCTACTTTGACCCGCTACAACATTGGGATAGACTCAAACAGCGTCAGAAATACGTCCTCAACCGGATGGTACAGGATGGCTATATTACTCAGCAAATAGCCGACAAAACCCAAACTGAAAAAGTCGTTTTTCAGTCTCGTCAACGGGGAATTATCGCTGCACCTCATTTCTTGTTTTGGTTAGCAAATCAAATGCAGATCCCTCCTAGCCCCCCTTATCAAGGGGGGAAGAATATAGCCCCCCTTTTTAAGGGGGGTTGGGGGGATCATCTCATCCAAACCACTATCGAACGACCATTACAACAATTCGTCGAAGCCCAAGCACAACAAGTCATCTCCAACCTCGCTGCTAACAACGTCCACGATGCAGCAGCTTTAGTCATTGACAACCACACAGGCGAAGTTTTAGCTTACGTCGGTTCACCAGATTATTTCAACGAAGCCAAACTCGGACGCAACGACGGCGTACAAGCACTACGCCAACCCGGTTCTACTCTCAAACCCTTTGTCTATGAGTTGGCGTTAGAAAAAAAACTGATTCGCCCAAACACAATTTTGGCTGATGTCCCCGCCCATTATGCCATTCCCGGTGCAAAACTTTATAGCCCAACAGATTATACTCAACGCTTTCTCGGCCCGGTAAGAGTACGGGTAGCTTTAGCCAATTCTTTAAATGTGCCTGCGGTGCGAGTTTTAGAGAAAATCGGCGTACCGAGTTTTTTAGCACGTCTGCGTGAATTAGGCTTTATTCACCTGAATCAAACTCCAGAATATTACGGTTTGGGTTTAACTCTCGGTAGTGGCGAAGTCACGTTGTGGGAACTGGCTCAAGCTTACGTCACAATGGCGAGACAAGGACAAAGTATCCCACTTGTGCCTACTGTTAACGATTCTTCAACCCAAAATCTCAAATCTCAAATCGAAAATTCGACAACATGGCAACTGATTACTGATATGTTGAGCGATCGCCACGCCCGCGCCACCGCTTTTGGTGTAGACTCAGTACTAAACTTGCCCTTCCCTTCCGCCGTCAAAACTGGAACTTCTTCCAACTTCCGCGATACTTGGACTGTTGGCTTTACCACCGACTACACCGTTGCAACTTGGGTGGGAAATTTCAACGGCGAACCGATGCGTCAAGTATCCGGTGTGATGGGTGCAGCACCTTTGTGGAATCGCATTATGTTGCACCTGCACGAAAACCAAGAACCCGCAAATTTTACAGTTCCTCAAGGGTTAATTAAACTCCCTATATGTGCAGTTTCTGGTTTACGTCCTACACCAGACTGTAACTCTGTAGTGCAAGAGTATTTTTATCCAGAAGAGAAGATTGCTTACGAAACTGAGACAAAATTTAATCTACCGCCCGAATATGACGAGTGGTTAGCCAAGCAGCAATCAAATTTTGTGTCTAGCAATTTGAGAATTGTTTCTCCTCATAATGGCGATTTATTTTTACTCTATCCAGGCACAGAAGGACAGCAAAAATTAGAATTTAAACTAGCAGGAAATCAATCTACAGCGGTTGAATGGTGGTTGAATGGTGAAAAACTTGATCTACAATCAACTAATTTATTTTGGTATCTCCGTCCTGGGAACTGGACTTTAGAAGCGCGGAGTGGCGAAACAAGCGATAAAGTTAGTTTCCAAGTTGAGTTAGCCAAGGTTAAACCAATACGCCAGGGTTTTTCGATTGTTAATTCTCAGCAGATGTTTGGCAAATAGATGTAGCGTTTAAGCATACTAGACGATTATTTTGAACAGTATTGATCTAAATAATTCGCTATCATCTCTAATAAATTTACTTAGGTATAAACACAAGAAAATTAAAGTTTTTGAACCTGCTTAGATCAATTTTGGCTGTGTAGCTACAAGTTATACTAACTAAGGTAAGTAATAAATTAGACAGATTATTTGGAAATGTAAGTTCAGCTTTCATAACAATTTGGGAATAATAAGGTTGCACAGTCAACTATAAATTCGGCGAGCCACGGCATGGTTTTGGCATTTTTTAACTATTTTTTCTACTCAACCGCTTTTATTCCTCATGGGCATTGTTATCTCTGGAAACCAGAATTAGTGTGGCTCCACATTATTGCTGACGGCACGATCGCTCTTGCCTATTATTCTATTCCTTTGTTACTGATTTACTTTATTTCTCAACGCAAAGATGTTCCTTTTAATGGAGTTTTTCTCTTATTTGGAGCGTTTATCCTGGCCTGCGGGACTGGACACTTGATGGAAATTTGGACGCTTTGGCACCCCGATTACTGGATTTCCGGTGCTTTAAAAGCGTTCACGGCAATTATTTCCATATATACAGCATTTGCCTTACTTGTTCTCATCCCTCACGCTCTCACAATACCCAGTCCTGCTCAGTTAGAAGCTGTTAATAGAGTGCTTTCAACTGAGATTGTCCAGCGTAAACGCATCGAAACAGAGCTACGTTTAGCTGAAGAAGTGGCTAAAGACTCTAGTCAAGCCAAAAGTGAATTTCTTGCCAATATGAGCCATGAATTACGTACCCCGCTTAATGGGATTCTTGGCTATGCACAAATCCTGCAACGCACAGAACCTTTAAGCGAAAAAGGTAGTAAAGGCATCGGCATTATTTATCAATGTGGTTCTCATTTATTAACTCTCATTAACGATATTTTAGATCTATCCAAAATTGAAGCGCGAAAACTGGAATTGAATCCGATTGATTTTTACTTACCTGCATTTTTAGACAGTGTAAGTGAAATTTGTCGCATCCGCGCTGAACAAAAAGTGATTGGTTTTCATCTGCAACTAGACCCCGATTTACCAACCGGGATTCGTGCTGATGAAAAACGCTTACGGCAAGTATTAATTAATTTACTTGGTAATGCTATTAAATTCACTTCTCAAGGCACTGTCAGCTTTAATATTCAAGTCACTAACCAAGCAATTAATCACAAGGGACAAACCATCTATAAACTTCGCTTTGAAGTTACAGATACAGGCACTGGTATGACTCCTGAACAACTTGAGAAAATTTTTCTTCCCTTTGAACAAGTAGGAAGTCAAAAGCGACAAACTGAAGGTACAGGTTTAGGATTAGCTATTAGCCAAAAAATTATTTCGTTGATGGATAGTCAAATTCAAGTAAAAAGTGAGTTTGGCAAAGGTAGCATCTTCTGGTTTGAGGTGGAAGTACCAGAATCTAAAGACTGGGCAAAGGTTTCGAGAAGATTTGAGCGAGGCACAATTATTGGTTATCAAGGGCAAAAACGCACCATATTAATTGTTGATGATAAATGGGAAAATCGCTCGGTAATTGTCAATTTATTGGAACCCGTAGGGTTTACTGTCATAGAAGCGAGTCATGGTCAAGAAGGATGGGAACAGGTAAACGCCTACAAACCAGATTTAATTATCACTGACTTGGTAATGCCTGTACTGGATGGATTTGAGTTTATTAAAAGTTTACGCCAATCGACTCAATCTGAAAAGATACCTGTAATTGCTTCTTCTGCTAGTGTCTTTGCAATTGATGAATATAAAAGTATTGATATGGGTGCTAATGCTTTTCTGCCCAAGCCGATAGAAGCTGAAACACTTCTGGAACTACTACGGCAATTTTTGCATCTGGAATGGTTATATGACAATCAAAAAAATTCTATTAACAAACCTAATGTAGATAATTCAGATACTTTAGTTGATGTAGTTCTGCCTGCTAAAGAAGTTTTACAACAATTTTTAGAACTGGCACAAGACGGAGATATTCAAAAAATTTTAGAAATAGCTGAACAACTTGCGGACTCCAATCATAAATTCAGCACTTTTACTAGGCAAATTATTCAATTAGCCAGCAATTTCCAACTTAAACGTTTGGAAACTTTTATTCAACAACAAATAAATTAATTCAGCATAAATTTAATTTTTAAATTGCATCATGAATAAGGTTTCAACTAACGGATTTATTTTGATTGTCGATGATAATCCGACTAATTTATCTATCTTGTCAGCAGCGCTGGCTAGTGAGGGTTGGCGTTTTCGAGTAGCAGTCGATGGCGCAAGTGCGATCGCCCAAGCCGAACGCAATCAACCAGAATTGATTTTACTTGACGTACAAATGCCGGGTATTGACGGATTTGAAACTTGTCGCCGCCTGAAAGCTAATCCTGTGACGCAAAATGTGCCGATTATTTTCACCACAGCTTTAGCTGATACAGAAAGCAAAATCAAGGGATTTTCTCTTGGTGCCGTAGATTATATCCCTAAACCCTTTGCCCAAGAGGAGGTAGTTGCTAGAGTGCGCGTACATTTACAACTCCAGCAATTGACTCAATCTTTAGAAAAACAAGTGCGCGATCGCACCGATGCGTTGCAAAAAGCGCAAGTACAACTGGTACAACAAGAAAAACTCTCAACTTTAGGCGAGTTAATCGCCGGTATTGCCCATGAAATGAACAATCCTATCAGTTTTATCACCAACAATATCCCACCTTTACAAGAATACTTTGACGCAATTACCGAGCTTCTCCAACTTTATGAACAAGCGTATCCCACCCCACCAGCCAAAATTACTGATTTTATTAGAAACCTGGATCTGAAATTTGTTCTGGAAGATATTGTCAAAATTTTAAGTTCACTCCAGGTAGGCTCTGAACGAATTCAGCACCTTTCGACTTCACTCCGCAGCTTTTCGCGCTCGGATAGTGATACCAAATTAGCGGCTGATTTGCATTTAGGTATAGATAGTACGCTGATGATTTTACAACACCGCCTAAAAGCCAATGGCGATCGCCCAGGCATTGAAGTTATGCGGTGTTATGGCAAATTACCCCATGTCAATTGCTATGTGGGAGAGATGAACCAAGTATTTATGAATCTTCTGGCTAACGCCATTGACGCTCTTGATGAAGCGATTACCCAAGGCAAAATGTGCGATCGCATTCCCCAAATTCACATTACAACAGATGTCAATTCTCAACAAATGGTGGTCATTCAAATTGCTGACAATGGAATTGGTATTCCTGAACGACTCAAGCAACGCTTATTTGAACCGTTATTTACAACAAAACCTGTGGGTAAAGGTACTGGACTTGGCTTATCCATAGCCCATCAAATTGTTGTAGAAAAACACAATGGCACAATGGAAGTTCATTCTCAGCCCGGTATCGGCACTGAGTTTGCGATCGCCATTCCCATCTAAAATACCCCGGTATACTCCTACTTAGTAGTTTACTGAGATGATCTCAGCCAAAGGTATACCAAAATGTTTGTAGTCGTAGACTATTTTTATACCGTGCGATCGCCTAAATCAATTAAATAATACTTCTTCAGAAATTTGCTGTTTTGAAATTGATGATTTAAAGTAGTCCTGAGTTTTTCGGAAATAATCATCAATGACTACCTTAACTACAGAAAATCAAAAGTCTACCAAGCAGAAAAAGCAGTCTTTTCCGCGTACGGATATTGGTTCTCCCAAAGTTCCATTTCGCAAAACCAAAAAAATCAAGCAAGAACATGAGTTGCTCAGTGACTGGGAACATGCCAGTTAATTAATTGCTACTTTAGACTCCACTGACACAATTGAGATACTGGTGTCATCCGAGGGCGATTGTATTGGTAAAATCCCTCAAGATTTAGTGAAGCTTTGCGGTACAAAATCCAATTAGCACTATCCTCGTCAACATTGACGGTATTGAGGATATTTGTCTGACTAAGTGTTAAATGTTTTTCTGAATCCCAGTTAAATTCAGCAGCATCAGGTGTATTTTTCGGCGGAATATCCCACACTATACTTAGACCTTCACCATTAATCTGATTGCCCTCTGCTATCCCACGAATACAAATAAATTGATCAGAGTGCGGATAGCCATAATAGCCATTCACTTGGTTTCTATTTTTAGTGAAATTAAAACAAACACCTGCGCCATCTCGCCAATCTTGAGGATCGGGTTGACTACAAAATTGATAGCGGCCGTTGACTAAATTGGCAATATTGACTGGTTGATTAGCGAGGCTAAGGTTTTGGGCAAAAATAAATTTACCAGAAATCACTGAACTTGCTAATAGAGTGACACCAACAACAGCCATTGGTAAGAAATTGCTCATTTTCAGCATAATCTCACCGCTATATTCCTGAGAAACAAGCATTTAAAGCAATATTTAAATTAACTCATCTCTACACGACTGGAGCCGCAGAAACTACCATCAAAAGGATTAGTGCCAACATCAAAACGATAAGTTTGACAATTAAGTATGTTGTAGGGTCAGAAAGTGGAAAATCGCTAAACATAGGACACCTCCATTTGCTATCCTGGCAAAGTTACTTGAGGCGATGAATTGTATTGAGAAACTTATTTTCTATATCTATATTGTCTCTCAAAATCTGATGCCGAGAGCCATTATGTAATCATAGGTAACATTTCTGCCCATCCGATAAAGGTGTGAGCGAGGTTTGAAGTTGACTAGCAGCGATCGCAATTCCTTGTGGTAAGATTCGATGTTCTTGAATTTGAATCCGGGCGTGGAGTGTTTCTGGCGTATCCTCTGGTAAAACTGGCACAGCAGCTTGAATTAATATCGGGCCGCTGTCCACTTCTAAACAAACTAAATGCACTGTACAACCAGTAATTGTTACCTTTGCTTGCAACGCTTGTTCCACAGCGTGAAGTCCTTTAAAACTCGGTAACAAACTAGGATGAATATTAATAATTCTGTGAGGAAAAGCATCAATTAATACAGATGTCACCAGTCGCATCCAACCAGCTAAAATCACCAAATCAACATCATGTTGGCGCAAAGTCTGGACAATCTGTTGATCTAAAGCTTCCCGATTTTTATATTTGCGGTGATTCAATAAAACAGTTTCTATACCAAGATTAGCGGCTCGACTTGCTGCTTTCGCACCTGGATTATTGTAAATTAGAACTGGAATTTGGGCATTAATTTGCCCATTTTCAATAGCTTGGGCAACTGCTGCAAAATTGCTACCATTCCCCGAAGCCAGAATACCTAGTTTGATAGGAGTCTCACTAGATGATAGGCGATCGCTAATAACGGGAGAAACCAAGCTAAAGGTAGAATCGGGGCGAAAGGTCATAACAGCAACAAGGGAAAATTAATAGATGCCAAAAATCTATAGTAATAAATCGTGGTTAGATAATGATACATTTGCCGCTTGGACTTTTCTTGCGCCCGCACTAATTTTATTAGGTATCTTTGTAATTTGGCCGATCGCCTATTTGTTTTATCTCAGTTTCACGGCTGGTAGTTTTACATCCACAGGTACTTATTGGGTAGGCTTAAAAAACTACTGGCGTTTACTACTTACCCCAGATTTTTGGCAAGTTCTGGGTAACACAATCTATTTTACCCTCGCTACTGTTATCCCCAGCTTAATTATTCCTTTGGGATTGGCAGTGTTATTGAATCGTTCTCTAGCTTTGCGCGGAATGTTAAGAGGTGCTTATTTTTTACCTTCCATTATTTCTCTAGTAGCTGCTGGTTTAGGATTTCGCTGGCTGTTTCAAACTACTGGCCCTGTCAACGCATTTTTACATTTATTTGGTATTGCACCCATTCCTTGGCTAGGGGATACTTTTTGGGCAATGCCTGTTTTAATTATTTTGAGCATTTGGAAACAATTAGGCTTTAATATGGTTGTCTTTTTAGCCGGGTTGCAAGCAATTCCCCCCAGCCGCTATGAAGCAGCCGAATTAGATGGTGCAAATGCTTGGCAACAATTTTGGTATGTTACCTTACCAGGATTACGACCCACTTTAATTTTCGCTACAGTCACCACAGCAATTTTTACATTACGCAGTTTTGAGCAAGTTTACGTGATTACTGGTGGCGGCCCTTTGAATTCTACTAATTTATTGGTTTACTACATTTATCAAGAAGCTTTTGGACAATTTGATTTTGGTTATGCAGCGGCGGCGGCTACAGTTTTGTTAGCTGTAACTTTAGTTTTTGTATATTTTCAGTTACAGACTTGGGGCGAAGAATAATTATTTTATTAGTGATTAACAAGATACCTGACTGCTTCAATAAATTGGGTATCTTTATCTGCATATTATTAATATTTCCTGACATAAATCAGCATTTTTTGTTGTGGAACATACATTCTGAGCCTATTTTGCGTGAATTCTCCAAATATGATTAATTTCTTATTCAGCTAATTCTCTGGATTGGTGTAATCTCGATATACAGTGCCTCTGACAATTGAGCTTTGCAATTATTGACACTCTGAGGTGATTACCATGAGAAGTTTTGCTGATGTGCAGGAATTAATTTCTAGCCAAATTACAGAAAAATGTTTGCAGCAGCAGGATTTCAGTGGATGTGATTTGCAGGGAATTGAGTTAAAAGAATTAAATTTAAGTGGTGCTAACTTTCGAGGAGCAAATTTAAAATTTGCTAATTTATCGGGTTCTATCTTGACTGATACAGATTTAAGTGAAGCAGATTTAACACAAGCAAATTTGAGCCATGCTGATTTAAGTTATGCCAATTTGTGTGGATCTTATTTATGGCGATCGCAATGTAGCTATAGTAACTTTTGGGGAGCTTCTTTATGTGGTGCAGATTTCACAGAAGCAGACTTGAGTTATGCCAAATTGATTGAGGCCTCTTTAATTGAAGCTAAATTAGTTAGAGCGAATCTCCAAGAAGCTAGTATATGTGGTGCAATCTTATTGGAGGCTGATTTAACTGAAGCTAATTTAAATGGTGCAGACTTGACATGGACTAATTTAACTAAGGCAAATTTGTTAAATGCTAATCTTTGGGAGACAAAAATAATTTATAGCAAGCTCAGAGATACAATTATGCCTGAAGGGACAATTTATAAACCTGACATAATGATTATCAATTAATGTATTTGCTAAAAGTTTTCAACCCGCCTACGCGGGTTTTGTTTGTTTAGCCTGCGACTTCAGTTGCTAAGGCTTCTTGATAATCACAGGAATTTATTAAATATCTAACACTAATCTAGAACTTCCAGGTTGAGAAATACAAATTAACACTTCACCTTCATCGGTTGCTGCACTTGGTTCTTCTTGATAAGCAACTTCACCTGCGCGGATTTTACATATACAAGTTCCACAAACCCCAACACGACAACTAAAAGGTGGATTAATATCATTAGCTTCGGCAAATTCTAAAATAGTGCCATCACTAGGTTGCCATGTTAAAGTTTTGCCAGATTTTGCAAAGACAATTTCGGCAACTTCTTCACCTTGAGTTACAGTCTGAGTAGATTTTTCCGACTCACTCTTCATCGGTTTACCGAAAGATTCAAAGAAGACTTTATTATTAGGTACTCTCGCTGCTTTTAGTCCTTCAGTAACAGACTGAATAAATGGAGTTGAACCACATAAAAAATATTCAGCATCTTGGATATTTAATTCTTGAATTAAAACCGCATCAACATAACCAACACTATGATATTTACCTGTATCTTCTAGTTTGGGGCGACTGTAGCGAATATGTACATTGAAATTAGGATTTTGTTGGACAATTTCCATTATTTCGTCTTGAAAAGCATGGAAGTCACTGTCTCTAGCGCCATGTAGAAACCAAATAGAACGTTGAGGGTTGAGACGAGTACAAGCTTTTGCCATACTAATCATCGGCGTAATTCCCACACCATTGCTAATCAAGACTGCGGGGGTAGATTTATGCACATCCAACGCAAATTTACCATTTGGTGGTTTGGCGGGAATTACTGAACCTTCGTGAATGCGATCGTGCATAAAATTAGATGCTATTCCAGGCATAACATCTAATCCATTTGGTGCAGGTTCCCGCTTAATTGAGAGACGATAGTATTCACAAGTTTTAGAATAATCGGAAAGTGAATAAGTCCGAATTACAGGCTTATTTTGTCCGGGAATATCTAGTTTAATAGTTAAAAATTGTCCTGGTTGGAAGTTGGGAATTTCACCTTTATCTTCTGGTTGTAGATAGAAAGATGTGATTTCTTCGCTTTCTTTTACCTTTCGCACAACCACAAAGTTTCGCCAATCTTGCCAAACATCACTATCTAATGTTTTGATGTCTGGCGTGGATTCATTTTCACTTACTTTACTAGTATAAACTAAGCCAAATACGGCACCAGCCACAGCCCCAAATATGGAAGAATAGACACCAAGTTGATAGGTAGATTTATCTTTGGGATTGCTGACTCCAATGACAATAGCTGTAGATAAAGTGACTACTGAGCAAACTGTAGCAGCTGTGGCAAGGCTTCTGACTAATGGATTGTTAATTCTTCCCAGACTTTCCAGCATTGTTGTTTCCTACCTAATACTTTTAGTTATGTTGGTATATACCTGCGAAGATTCTGGTTTCAGCCATGTTACTGAAAGGTTATCTGCATCCTACCCTTCGTTTTTATTCCTACTGGGTCTCTTTAGATTTCCTTTAGAAAGAAGCACTGAATTAATTAATAATTAGTAATATTTAAAACTCCCGTTTTGAGAAAACAAAACTCGCGATCGCCAACAGAAAAATGCTATAAAGTACGCCGTAGCCTGCATTTGTGATTAACAAACTGGCATCAGGTAAGGCTTGCATTCCATAAACAGCATCATTTTTTAAATCTAAGCGGGATAAATCTGGCAAAACTAGATATAACCCTTGAGTAACGCGTTCCATCGCTGAATTTCGACTCAAACGACCTAATTTAACTAAATCTTGCGTAATATTCCCCATTAAATACACGCCAAAAGTTAAAGTTATCGCCAACAAGGAATTTGTAAACACACCCAATGTAATAGCCACAGCATTGATTAAAGATAACTGTAAAAACAAAAAAACTGCGGCAATTACAATACTGAGTGTAGGATGAGGAATATTCTCTAGTTGCAAAAAGCCTAGATAAATAGCTGTCATTGTGGCTATCAAAATAGCTAAAACTGCTGACAAACCCAAGAATTTACCAGCAATAATTTCGCTGCGGCTAACTGGTTTAGCAATTAACACCAAAATAGTGCGTTTATCAATTTCTTTTTTAACCAGTCCCGTACCAACAAATACAGCGACAATTAAGGTAATGACACTCATAGCCACTATCCCAAAGTCTAGCAAAATCTTATCTTCATTCGTAGCAGCAAATTCCGGTAATGCTCGCCCAGCGATCGCTAAAATCAAAGTATAAAATCCAATCACATATAAAATGCGATCGCGCACTACTTCTTGAAATACATTCTTCGCAATTATCAAGGTTCTCATTGGTTAATAGTCAATGGTCAATTGTCAATATTCAATCGCAGAAGGCTAAAAAATAAAGTTTCAGACTTCATACTTACTATTGTTGTGGTGGAGGGGAACCAGCAATAAATTTACTTATGCGATCGCATTCTATTTCTCCAACCGCAATCTTGTCTTCTGGGTTGTTACTTGTAATTGCTTTTTTCGTGGAAGTTGCTACTGGGTCAATCCGACAAGATTTTTTTAAGTAGTAACCTTTTTGGCTAGAACTTGGGCCGCGCCAAATACTCAGTAAATCTAAAATATATCCACCTGATTTTGTATTTACTACCCGCGGTTCAACACGCCATAAAGCTTTTTCTTCATACTTTGCCAGTTGTTTATCTATAACTCTATTACCCAAATTTCCTACTTGTAATCTTGCATCCAGGAGCCATTTTTCTACTTGAGACCAAGGTCTTTCATCAATTTGTTGTTCTACTAGTGGTTGCAGTTTATCTAAAATTAAAACACCATTTTTCGGCACTTTTTCGATAATATCTGTTCTTCTAACAAAGGTACTACGCTGAAAATTATCTGCACGTAAACTAGGGTATTCTTGTAACCATTTATCCATGACAAAGTAAAACTGCAACCAGCAACTTAAAATCATACAACTTGCAACTAAAACGATGATTTTTTGTCTAACTTCTGGTTTGGGAATTTGCGCTTTTGAGTCTGTGTCTGAACCTTCAATAAATTCAGGAATTGCTGTAATTAAAGCTGATATAGTCGGCCAAAGTACGATGGTTCTGGGAGTAATTACATCCTGTTGATTGCCAAAAGCAAAAACACTGACTAAGAACCCTGTAATTACTGCACCTACAGGCATAAAAGTTCCAGGAACTCTCAGTGGATCATCAGTTGTATACCAAGCTGTACCAGCAATTAAAAATAACCAACCGCAAATTGCAATGATATCTCTGACATAACCTATGGCAAAATAAGATAACACTCCAGAAAATACACTTAAATAAATAAATGTCTGCCAAGCATAAGCTTGAGACGGAACTAATATTTTTCTAACTCTGGCATAGATATCTTCAGTGAACTTAAATATGCCCAGCAAATCTTTAAATAGAACATTCATGATTTCACCCTTCAATAATTTATTCGACAAAAAATGCAGCTATTTATCTATTACGAATTAGCAAAATAATTGTAATAGCGCTATAGCTAAGAGAATTAGCTATTAATGTTGTAGTCACTAAATTAGTTGTTTGTAATTTAATTCCAGGGATAGCACGGCGTAACTGTCTACGCTGAGATGTTTCGACAATTTCTGGTTTTTTCCACCCATCTTCTCGTAATGTAAATACTAAAAGCTGTAACAGTAAAAATTTCATTAAAAAAGTAGTAAAGAAAATAATGAAAGTAGTTAAAATCAAAGTCGCTTGGGTATTGGGATATCTAAAGTTATTAAAAAATACATAATTAATTAATTCCGATTTAATTTCAGGCGGCAACAGTGGTTCTAAGACAAAAAATATAACCCAACCAAGGGTTCCCGAAAAGAGATTGGTGGCTATGGCATAAAAAATACTGGTTTTTTTGTCAAACTTGAGTCGGCGATTGACAACGTAAGCCTCAATAGGAATGGCAATTAAAAAAAATAACAAGTTAAACAACATTACGCCAATCGGCAAAAGTCGAGGAAGGGTAAAATTTTCTAGCATAGAGAACCAATGGTAAGGTTTAAGGTGAGAAGGTAAAGTTAGGGTAATGAGGCTGACAAAGGTAATTACAGTAGGTAACAGGTAAGAGGTAACATAGTCGAAAGCCTATTTTTATATAGCTTTGTGATGAAAATTTGTACCTCATTCACCTGAATTCTGCTGTATGTGATGGCGATCGCTATTTACCATCTTGGTGTGCCAGTATACCCCTATTTACCCTGTTAATATATCCTGCAAAATCTTGTATGGAAGTACCCAAAAGAGATTTTTTAGATCTGGAAGTGCAAGACGTTAGGTAAGATTAGAGACTGCCACGTTACAGGTTTTCGAGAGATGACAAGGAACGGCATCGGTATTCGCACAGCGCAAGCGCGTTCTGAACGACTTACAGGTCAAATTCACGTTTATGATGGTTTGGGTAAAGGTAAATCCCAAGCGGCTTTAGGGGTGGTTTTGCGCTCGATTGGCTTAGGGATAAATACACCAGCTAATTGCAATCGCGTTTTACTGCTGCGGTTTTTAAAAGGGCCAGAACGTGATTATGATGAAGATGGTGCGATCGCAGCTTTGCAGCGTGGGTTTCCCCATTTAATCGATCAGGTACGGACTGGAAGAGCCGAATTTTTTAGTGCAGAAGAAATTATCCCCTACGATCGCGCCGAAGCTGCACGAGGTTGGGATGTGGCCAAAGGTGCGATCGCATCTGGTTTGTATTCGGTAGTAGTTTTAGATGAACTGAACCCCGTCCTCGATTTGGGTTTGCTACCAGTAGATGAAGTGGTGCGGACATTAAAAGCCAAACCCCAGGAATTAGAAATTATCGCCACCGGACGCGGCGCACCAGAAAAGTTATTGGAAATTGCCGATTTACACTCGGAAATGAAGCCGCAGCACCACCCCACAGCCCAACAGCTATTAATTGAGGGGATTGAAATTTATACTGGTGCAGGTAAAGGTAAATCAACAAGCGCCTTGGGTAAAGCCTTACAAGCCATTGGTAGAGGGATTAACCATCCCGGTTCTACCCGCGTGTTAATTATGCAATGGCTCAAAGGTGGTAGCGGTTATACAGAAGATGCAGCGATCGCCGCTTTGCAACAATCTTACCCAGAAGTGGTAGATCATCAACGTTGTGGTCGAGATGCGATCGTGTGGCGCAATTCTCGGCAAGAATTAGATTATGTCGAAGCCGAACGCGGTTGGGAAATTGCCAAAACTGCGATCGCCTCTGGGTTGTATAAAACTATCATCTTGGATGAACTGAACCCCACTGTCGATTTAGAACTTCTCCCAGTGGAACCCATCGTCCAAGCCTTACTCCGCAAACCCCGCGATACAGAAATTATTATTACTGGCCGTTGTCAACAGCAACCAGCTTACTTTGATTTAGCCAGTATCCACTCTGAGGTATACTGCCACAAACACTATGCAAATCACGGCGTAGAACTCAAACGCGGAGTTGATTTTTAAGATGGATAACACTAATGTGCTGGATTGGGCAACTGGTGGATTGGCGCTTGCAATTTTACTTGGTGGGATGTTAATGATGTTCTCAACAATATTGACCACCAAGAAATGATTATCTTATACACTGCCCCTAGCGGGGTATTGGCGTGGGAAATATTTTTTCCACAGAGCGATCGCAGGTAATGGTGCGATCGCTCTTGTTTTATATGATGAAGTATGGCGATCGCAATCCGCTTTTTTCCCATATCATCACCAAAACAAGCCCGTACTATGGCAATCTGAGAAACAGAGATTGTTCAATCTGATATTTTAGCTATAAAAATTTACTTCCTAGAGTTATGCAAACTCTGCCTACACCTACAAGTTCCAACACCACATCTAGTCAACCCACCTTTGATACTACAATCCAGCGGCGTAAAACCCGCCCTGTCAAGGTAGGTAATGTCACCATTGGCGGTGGCTACCCTGTGGTGGTGCAGTCAATGATTAACGAAGACACTCTTGATATTGATGGTTCTGTCGCCGCGATTCGTCGTTTACACGAAGTTGGCTGCGAAATCGTGCGTGTTACAGTGCCTAGCCTCGCTCATGCTGTAGCATTGGCAGAAATTAAGCAAAAAATCATTAAAACCTACCAAGATGTGCCAATTGTGGCTGATGTACATCACAATGGTATGAAAATTGCCTTAGAAGTTGCCAAACACATCGAGAAAGTCCGAATTAATCCAGGTTTGTATGTGTTTGAAAAACCAAATACCAATCGCACCGAATATACACAAGCTGAATTTGAAGAAATTGGCGATAAAATCCGCGAAACTCTAGAACCTCTGGTAGTTTCCTTGCGTGACCAAGGTAAAGCTATGCGGATTGGGGTAAATCATGGTTCACTGGCAGAAAGAATGCTATTTACCTACGGAGATACCCCAGAAGGAATGGTGGAATCGGCTTTAGAATTCATTCGCATTTGTGAGTCTTTAGATTTCCGCAACTTAGTGGTTTCAATGAAAGCCTCTCGCGTTCCCGTGATGGTAGCCGCCTATCGTCTGTTAGCCAAACGGATGGACGAATTAGGCATGGATTATCCTTTACATCTGGGTGTAACAGAAGCAGGTGATGGTGAATACGGCAGAATCAAATCTACTGCTGGTATTGCTACCTTACTGGCAGATGGCATTGGTGACACTATCCGCGTCTCCCTCACAGAAGCACCAGAAAACGAAATTCCTGTATGCTACAGCATCTTGCAAGCTTTGGGATTGCGGAAAACAATGGTGGAATATGTCGCTTGTCCTTCCTGTGGACGCACCTTATTTAACTTAGAAGAAGTGTTACATAAAGTCCGGGAAGCCACCAAGCACTTAACTGGATTAGACATAGCTGTAATGGGTTGTATTGTAAATGGCCCTGGCGAAATGGCTGATGCTGACTATGGGTATGTGGGCAAAACTCCTGGTTACATTTCTTTATATCGTGGAAGAGAAGAAATTAAAAAAGTACCAGAAACAGAGGGTGTAGAGGAGTTAATCAACCTAATTAAAACAGACGGACGTTGGGTAGATCCTTAATGAGTAAGGGTTATAGGGGAGCCAGTGCGTTGGACGGTTCTGCCGACTTGTACCCTTACGGGGAAGCAAGCTACACGTAGCGTCTCCGATTATGAGCAGCAACTGGAGTGTGTTGGGTGTAGAGGTATAAAGGAAAATTTTCACCTTACACCTGCACACCCAATCTAAACAACTAACTATTTCATACTTCATACTTCACACTTCAGAATTCCCCATTTCGCCGGATTGTCAAGTATTTTAATGAAGTTAGGAATACATGCCCGGTCTTTGCAGAATAGCTGTGTTAGATTGGGCATACTGACTATTATTTTCCCTCTGACACAGCTGTCATTATGGTGATTACAAAAAGTAGGCTTGTTCTGGGTGCTACGGCAGTAACACTCTCCACAATTGCTGTTACTAGCCTGGGCATTCACTCACGTGGTCAGGCTTTATTTAAAGCAAGTCCCAAAGAAACATTAGACGAAGTTTGGCAAATCGTTAACCGTCAATACGTAGATGGTACTTTTAACCAGGTAGATTGGCAGGCTGTTCGTAAGGAGTACCTGAACAAGTCCTACAGTAATCAGCAAGAAGCGTATAAATCTATCCGGGAAATGCTGAAAAAGCTTGGTGATCCTTACACCCGGTTTATGGATCCTGAAGAATTCAAGAATATGCAGGTTGATACCTCTGGGGAACTTACAGGTATCGGTATTACGATTAGTCAGGATGAGAAAACCAAGAAATTAGTTGTGATTGCGCCAATTGAAGATACACCAGCATTCAAAGCTGGCATTTTAGCCAAAGATGTTATTCTGAAAATTAACGATAAAAATACTCAGGGGATGGATACTAACCAAGCTGTATCCTTAATCCGAGGTGAACCCAACACCAAAGTCACGCTCACAATTCAGCGCAACAGTACTATCAAGCAGTTTAATATTACACGCGCCAGAATTGAAATCCATCCAGTACGTTATTCTCAAAAACAAACACCAGCAGGGAATGTTGGCTACATCCGCTTGAACCAATTCAGCGCTAATGCTGGTAAGGAAATGCAAAATGCGATCAAAGATTTAGAGTCTAAGCAAGTTGCTGGCTATGTTCTAGATTTGCGTGGAAATCCAGGCGGCTTGTTATTCTCCAGCATAGAAATTGCCCGGATGTGGCTAGATAAAGGAACAATTGTTTCTACTATTGACCGCCAAGGTGAGCAAGAGCGAGAAATAGCCAACGGCCGAGCGCTGACAACGAAACCATTGGTCATCTTGGTAGATAAAGGTTCTGCTAGTGCTAGTGAAATTTTATCTGGAGCTTTGCAGGATAATAAGCGGGCGGTTCTAGTGGGTACTCAAACTTTTGGTAAAGGTTTAGTACAATCGGTGCGCCCCTTAGAAGATGGCTCTGGATTGGCAGTAACAATTGCTAAATATCATACCCCTAGTGGTAGAGATATTAATCATGAAGGAATTGCGCCAGATGTGAAGGTGGATTTGACTGATGCTCAAAGACAAGACTTATGGCTACATGAGCGGGACAAATTAGCTACTATGGCAGACCCACAATTTGCTAAAGGAGTGGAAATTTTAGGTAAGCAGATTGCTGCCAAAGGTCTCACTAGCGCAGAGAAAAAATAACGCATTTATACGGGTTGGCACTTACCAGCCCGGATTAAACCAATTCGCCGCGTGATCGCTTCTTCTTGAGAAGCAAAACTCCCCCACTTTTCCATAATCTCTGGATCATCGTCTCTAACTAAATTGCTGGGGACGATTTCACAATTTCCGCTACTGCGCTTGACAATATACCAAAGTTGTTTACTATCCATATGAACTACTAAATTTAAATTATAACTGTAAAAATACTACCCTTAGCATGATTATTTTCGATGTTAATTGTGCCGCAGTGCGCTTCAACTGCCATTTTACAGAAAGCTAATCCTAAACCAATTTGCGAAACTTCCGACATCCGAGTTCCCACTTCATATTTCTCAAAAATAATGTTGCGTAATTCTTCAGAAATGCCCTTACCTGAATCACCGACTTGCAATTTCGCCCCACCTGCTGGTAGATATTCAGCACGCAAGGTAACTTGAGAGTTTGATGGTGAAAATTTAATGGCATTAGTGAACAAATTATCCAAAACTCGACGGAAAATCAAAGCATCTATTTCAATCATGCCACCAGGTTCAGGTAATTCACTAATCAAGATGATTCTCTTTTGGGCTGCGATCGCTTCTACATCTGCCAATGCTGACCTACATAGCGCACAAAGATCGACTGGGCTGTAATTGAGAACCATTTTGCCCGATTCCAGCTTTGCCATCAGCAATAAGCTATCAATTAGTGATTGTAATTGTTGCCCAGCCAGTAAAATTTGCTCGATTTTTCCTTGTTGCTGTTGTGCTGATAAGCCTGGAAATTTGAGAATTTCCGCCCCTAAGACAATGCTGGCCAGCGGATTTCGCAAATCGTGGACAATCATGTTGACCATATCTTCTCGCAGTTTGAGCAATAATTGTAAACTGTCATACTGCTGTTTAATCCGCAACATAGAATGAACTCTGGCGCGTAATTCTACACCGTTGACGGGTTTACTAATGAAGTCATCTGCACCAGTTCCTAGACATCGAGCTAAATCTTCTTTAGCCGTTAAGGCTGTCACCATGATAATCGGCACCGCTTGCCACTGGGGATTGGCCTTAATTTGCTTGCAGACTTCCATTCCGTCTAAATCGGGCATCATCACATCAAGCAAAATCAGATCAGGCTGAAAATTATCAAGACGACTCAGAGCTTGTTGACCACTAGGAGCATAGTGTAACTGGTAGTTTTCTCCATCCAGCAAAGTTTCAACAACATCAAAGTTATCTGGTTCATCGTCGATTACTAAAATAGTGGGTTGAATATCCATCGACAAGTTTTACTATCTTCCTAAAAGTTTTTGAATTGTGGCTACAAGCTGTTTAAGTTTTACAGGTTTAGTTAAATATTCATTAGCTCCAGCAGCTAAACTAGTTTCGCGATCGCCTGGCATAGCCAAGGCCGTGAGTGCAATCATCGGCATATTCTCAAATTGCCGATCATCACGGATGCGGCGCATTGCTTCCAAGCCATCCATTCCTGGCATTTGAATATCCATGATAATTAAGTCGGGGTGTTGGACTTTCACAATATCAATGGCTTGTTGTCCATTGTTGGCGAAAATCAAATGATAACCTCGACTTTCCAAATAACCAGAGATAGTATCAATATTTGCTTGATTATCTTCTACCAACAAAATCATAGGATTAGCTAAAGCTGCTTCTGATGCTAAAGTTTGATTTTGCTCTTGACAATAAGCCAAATTTTGCAATTTGCCTATAGTTTCCTGAAGTTGAGCGCGGGTAATTGGTTTAACTAAATATTCAAATGCTCCCTGAGCCATTCCTTTGGTACGCTCATCTACCACAGAGAAAATAATCACGGGAATATTTTGACTTTGGGGATTAGTTTTGAGTTGATGAAGCACATCCCAACCAGACAAATTGGGGAGTTGTAGATCCAAAATTACTAATGCAGGTTGAACGCGCAGCACTTCTTCTACGGCTCCTCCGCCTTGAGAATAGGTGATGGGCTGCATTCCCATTTCGTGGAAGTAGCGAGTAATCTGGTCTGCTGCTGCTACAGAATCTTCAATAATCAAAACTTGAGCATTTTCAGCAGGTAAAACATTTCTAGGTAATAAAGTAGTGATTGGCGTTGTTATTACATACTCACAGGTAAGGCAGGGGACACGGACAGTGAAACAACTCCCCTTCCCAAGTTCACTACTAACTGAGACCGTTCCTCCATGCAGCTTGACAATCCGCTGCACCAATGCTAAACCTAAACCCGTGCCATTGTAATGGCGGTTTAAGCTACTGTCAAGCTGGACAAAGGGCTGAAACAATTTGCCGATTTCTTCAGGAGCAATCCCAATGCCCGTATCAGTAACATGGAAGCAAAGGTTGGCCGTATTTGGGGGAGAAGTTACTTCCTCTATTTCTTCTCGTCGAACTTCTATGGTGACAGAACCTCCTTCTGGAGTAAATTTGACAGCATTGCTCAGTAGGTTGATTAGTACCTGACGTAGACGGCGCTCATCTACTTGAATGATGGCAATATTGCTATCAATGTGAGTATTGAGACGAATATTCTTTTTTAACGCCATTTGTTTGACAAAGGTGAGACTGGCATCACAAAGACTCCTAACGGAAACATCACTTAATTGCAGTTCCAGTTTGCCAGACTCGATTTTAGACAAATCTAGGATGTCATTAATTAGTTCTAGTAGATGTCTGCCACTGCGTTCAATGGTGGCGATCGCTTTGACTTGACGTTCATTGAGGGAGCCAAATACACTTTCTTGCAAACCTTCTGACATACCCAAAATGGCATTCAGCGGCGTTCGCAGTTCATGACTCATATTGGCTAAGAATTCATCTTTGAGGCGAGTGGCGCGGGCTAGTTCAATGTTAGTGTTCACCAGCTGCTTATTTGTTTGCTGTAGTTCTTCTTCAGCTTGTTTGCGATCGCTAATATCAAATAAGGTAGCGCGGTTATATAAATACTTGCCATTGGCATCTTTGACGGCAGTCGCATTAATCAACACTGGTAAGACTTTGCCGTCTTTACAAATCATTTCATACTCTAAATCTTTTGCCCAGCCTCGCTGTTTGAAGAAAGGATAGTTATGGGTAAAGGCCAAGCGGCTGGCTGGGGTGAAAAAATTCACCAAGGGTTGACCAATCATTTCCTCACGCTCATAGCCCAACCATTGCAATTCCGTCTCGTTGACTTTAATTAATCGACCTTCGTGATCGAGGGAATGGTAGCCACAAGGAGCATTATTATATAAATCTTCAACAGCATGGGCATATTTCGCCAGAGCTTCTTGTGCCTGTTTGCGATCGCTAATATCAGTTATCCGGACTATATTCATAGTACGTCCGGCTACTGTAATTGGTTTGGCCGCAATGTTTCCCCAAAAAATCTTACCTTGCAAGGTCACATATTCAATTTCTCGGCTCCAGACACCTTGAGATTGCATTTCTGCAACTATCTCATCTGTTTCCTTGGCAGTGAATGGATGACGCTGGAGTGCTTGCCCACTAATATTGATTAATTGAGTTTTGTCTTTCGACTCAAATAATTCCACTGCCCGACGATTGCAATCTAGGGTAATTAACGTTGACGAATCAACTAAAAAAATCGCATCGGCCGATTCGTTAAAAATAGCTTCGCGTAAATCCCGGTTGCGAATCAGTTCTTGTTCGGCTTGTTTGTGAGCAGTAATGTCAAAGTTTACGCCAATCACCCGTACAGGTTCACCATCTTGGTTACGCTTGAGAATACCGTAGCCTTTGAGGAAACGAACTTTACCACTTGGCTGCACAATGCGGAACTCAACATTATATTCTTGCTGGCCTTCGAGAACTTGCTGAATACTCGCCAACATATAATCTTGATCTTCTGGGTGTATACAGTTCAACCAAGCATCATAAGTACCTGTAAATTCACCTTTGCTCAACCCATACAGTTCATACATTTGGTCATCCCAAATTTGTTTGGCTTGAGCAAAATCATATTCCCAAATGCCAAATCTGCCTGATTGCAGCGCTAAGGTGAGTCTTTCTGAGAGTTGATGCAGTTGTTCTTCGGTCTGTTTGCGACTAGTAATATCTGTGAGTGTGCCGATATACCCAATCACTTTGCCACTGGCGTTAGTTTCGGGTAATACATAGCAGTGAAACCATTTAATACTGCCATCGGGGAGCAGATGCCTACCTTCGTTGTCAAAAAGTTCGTTTGGTGCTAGTTCTACTTCAAACCATTCTCTCAAAATCCGTTCACTGTCTTCTGGGTGTATTGCTTCTATCCAACCCATACCCAATCCAGCCGATGTTGATCTACCTGTCATCTCACTCCAACGATCATTAATGTAGACACAGTTGCCCACGGCATCTAAGCGGAAAATAGCTACAGGAGACGCTTTCGCTAAGGTGGCATAACGATGTTCACTGTCCCGCAGAGCTTCTTCTGCTTGTTGGCGATCACTGATATCTGTTAATGTACCGATATAGCCACTGATGTTACCGTTGGTATCAATTTCGGGTATTACCTGTACATAAAACCAGTTGATGCTACCATCTGGACGCAGATGTCTGCCTTCACTTTCATAGAATTCTCTAGGGTCAACAATTTCTTGATCAAATTTGAGTTCCCATTCCTGCTTCAGGCGATCGCGATCTTCTGGGTGTATTGCTATTGCCCACCCTAGCCCCAAGGCAGCCTGGATGGGTCTACCTGTCATCTCGCTCCAGCGATCGTTCACATAAATACATTGACCACTAGCATCCAGGCGGAAAATGCCGACGGGTGCTGCTTCTGTCAAATGGGCATAGCGGCGTTCGCTCTCTCGGAGTGCTTCTTCTGCTTGTTTGCGTTCAGTAATGTCTGTAAAGGTGCCAATGTAGCTAATAATGCTGCCGAAAGGATTGGTTTCAGGAAGTATTTGGAGGTAAAACCAAGTAATACTCTCATCTGTATGTAAATATCTGCCTTCATAGCGTATTTGCTCAAAACCTTGCGACCATTTCATCCACAAGTAATGGCGGTCTTCTGGATGCAACCCCGCTAACCAACCCATACCCAATGCCGCTGGTGTTGGTCTATCTGTGAGCTTGCTCCAATAATCATTCACGTAAATACATTGACCAGTCGTATCCAGCCGGAAAATTGCCACTGGTGCGGCTTCTGTTAAAGTTTCATAACGGCG
This sequence comes from Nostoc cycadae WK-1, assembly GCF_002897135.1. Classification (NCBI taxonomy): domain Bacteria; kingdom Bacillati; phylum Cyanobacteriota; class Cyanophyceae; order Nostocales; family Nostocaceae; genus Nostoc; species Nostoc cycadae. The sequence goes on from NZ_DF978426.1 coordinate 182,335, forward strand.
TTGGCTGTCTCTTAGGGCTGCTTCTATTTGTTTTTGCTGGGTAATATCTTTGGCAATACCTAAAAATCCGATGTTGTTTCCTTCTGTATCTCGTAAGGTTTTCACCGAAAGAAATACAGGAAAGCGAGAGCCATCTCGACGAATGTAAGTCCATTCATTTTCATAGGTTTTACCATCTTGAGTGACGGTCATAAAAAATTCTGTACCGGATGCAATTTCTCTACCCAGTTGCAAAGACAGTTCGACTGCCCGTTGTTGGAGTTCTTGCGAGTCATGAAAAATACTCGGCTTGACTTGATTTACAACTTCACCGGCTGTGTAGCCCAACATTTTTTGAGCCGCGGCGTTGAAGATTTGGATGCCATTGGAGTTATTGTAAATAATTGCATAGTCACTACCATCTAAAATTGCCTGTTGTAAACGATTAATAGCAATTAACTGAGCTTCTATTTGTTTGCGTTCTGTAATATCAATGTGGCAACCAATCATCCGCAGCGGATTACCATCTTCATCCCAGGCAATAACACGCCCAGAACAAATAACCCAAACGGTAGACCCATCCTTATGTCGATATCTTACCTCGCCATAATAGGGAATTTGCCCACGACTTTGAACATGTTGCCCGAACATTTCCTGCGAATTTGCTAAATCTTCGGGAAAAATCAGACGTTGCCATGCTTCTGGTGTGTTGGGTAACTCATGATCTGCATAGCCACACATTTGCTTGAAGGTTGGGCTTAAATACTCCTGATTGCTGGGAATATCCCAGTCCCAATAACCTGCCAGGCTGACTTCCAGAACTTGCTCCAGCAGATTTAATTCCATTCGCAGTATTTCTGACTGCTGGTGTTCTGCTTCTGAGAATTTACGTTCAGTAATATCAATCAACACGCCCAGCATTCGCAGCAGTTGTCCGGTTGTATTGTAAATTCCCCGCCCCTTGGCAGATACCCAGTGAATGCTATTATCTGACCAGACGACTCGGTATTCCACAGCATAATCGGTTTGAGTGGCGATCGCCTGTTTCAATTCCTGCTCAACCCATAATCTATCCTCTGGATGTAGCTGACTGAACCATTGTTCTAGGGTTAATTGCACATCACTCGACTCAGCACAACAACCATGAATTGCATTTTGACTGGCAGATATTTGCTTAGTAGTGGGATTCCACTCCCAATAGCCAATACCAGTAAAATTCAAAGTCAGTTTAAGTCTCTCTTCACTGCTTTTTAGGGATGCTTCTGCGCGTTGGCGTTCTGCCAGTTCTGTTTGTACTTGCTGATATGCACTCGCCTGTTGAATGGCGATCGCAATTTGCACGCCTAATTGATCTAACAAGTCCAACTCTACAGATTCCCAGTGGCGAAAAGCACTACATTGTTGAGCAATTAATAATCCCCATAATTGCTCTTTTACCAAAATGGGTACTACTAGATAGGCTTTGACTTCAAATTGTTCTAAAAGATGCAGATGACAATTGCTTAAGCCAGCTTGATAAATATTGTTGATGGCTTTTTTTTTGCCTTGACGATAATCACTACCGGCTCCCTGTTGAAAGCAAGTGTCTTCGATTTGCTGGCCTAAAGCTATCGTCCAACCAGGTAGCACTGACTCCGCCACGATAACACCACTCATATCTGGCTGAAATTGATAGACAAGTACGCGGTCAGCTTTTAAAAACGCCCTTACTTCTGTGGCTGTGGTACTGAGAATTTCTTCTAATTTTAGCGACTGACGAATGCGGAGGGCGATCGCGGTAATTAGTTGTTGTTGTTCTCGAATTTGTTCTAACTGTCGGGTCAGATGTAGTCGTTCTACTGCATGATGAATAGTGCTGTGTAAAGCTTTAGGCGTGAAATTATTTTTGACTAAATAATCTTGAGCGCCATTTTTCATCGCATTCACGGCGATCATTTCATCCCCGGCTCCTGTCAACAGGATGATGGCTGATTGCTGATTATTCAGGTTCTCCCTCAGTTTTCGCAAAAACTCCCGCCCATCCTCATCAGGCATTAAATAATCTAGCAAAATTACATCTGGTGTTTGTTGCTCACACCATGTCATAGCCTGTTTTGCTGTCTCAAATTCTACAATGTTGTATGACTGAAATTTGTCGTGCTGTAAATACTGCCGATAGATATAACGATCTACAGCGCAATCATCAATCAGGAAAATAGTTAGGGAAGAGCGATCGCTCATAACTCAAAAACACCGACACAATAGAAGTTTATAGTCTTGATGTTCAAAACATCCCGTAAATCAAGACCACTCTGAATAGAGAGGCATAAAAGCCGCAATATCTTATATATGTTTATACTTCCCAAAAAAAGGTTGTACTATGTAACTTTAATTAACTTAGTCTAAATTAATAAATCACTGCCAGTTAGAGGCAGTACACATTAGTTTTACGTGCTATGCACAAATGAGTTTCGCAAACATACTTAAGAACCAACTTAAAGCTTTCAGTAGATTTGCGATGGGCAAAGTTTCTCTACTTAGCGTGATGAAAACAGCATTTAACAACTGATTGAGAGTGACTACAATGATTTTGCTCACAAGTTAGATGGTAATAAAGATTTTGCTGATTGGTTCTGCTGCATCATCCTGCTATGAACTTCCTCAAACTTGCGTGTAGTTTCAGCACATTCTCTCAGTATTACTCCCTTAAGTAAAAGTTTCTCGATAAGTACATATCCTCAAATTAATCAGTAACTAATTTCCTGTTTTTCCTCGATTATTTTTTCATCAAAATGTTGAATAATAAAGTTATGGTAAATATCAAGAAATTCTAAAAGCCTGATGTAATTACCAGATAATTTGGGATTTATTATTATCTCAATTTCCAAATCACATTAATTCTGCATCTACCTTTCGGTTTTAAATTCTTGATTGGCGCTGATCCAAAATTCAAAATTCTTTTTCAGAATAGCAATAAATAGCTAGAAAAGAGACTGATTTTTTTGTAATTTTCATTAGTGTCTTTGAGAACTGTTAGCTTTAGCTACAATTACCAAAGGAGTGTAGACTTATGTCTTTAGCAGGTATAAAAAGTCATTCTCAACAACTCAAGACTAAAAAACCTACAGCCAATTTCTGTAATCCTATTAATTGTGCATTTTTTGTAGGGTCTTTCATTATTCTATCGACATCTAGCATAATTATCATCTCTTCTACCATCTCTTCAATTAGTTCTGCTATCTCATCTCCTAGCACTCACCCTACATCTATTCCCTGGATCAACAATGCGTCTGACTGTAAACACAGTGGCAGAAATTGGTATGATAACAAGTGCTGGGATGCGGAACACAGCCTGATGTTTTAATGCTTAATCACACTGCTAAATAGAGATATAGCAGAAGGCAGGAAGGCAAGTCTTAATATTCCTGGCATTCAAGCTTTCAAGTTGTTCTAACATATCTGACTACCGCTATATGTATCTCAATAGTTCAAACAAAAAAAATCCCAAAATGGGGCTTTTTATAACCATTTTTTGCTAACATTACGCCGCAAACAACTAACATTTTTACAGGAATGCCATTAGCAGAAATACATGAGTATGTAAAAATCTGTTTAGTAATTTTTATGCTATGGATATCAGACTCTCTATTTTACTACCCAAATACTAATTTTCTCTAATTTTAGTATTTGAAAAAGACAAAGAACTGAAAAAATTTCTAAAATACCAATTTGATCGGCAAAGAAATAGAGTGATAGTTATAAATTGTACCTACTTATCATCACATCTTTAGTGATTACACTTTATCTGCAATAAGTAATATCATCAATTAAACCACATTTACAGAAAATAGAAAGAGTCAAATACTGATATTTTTACCTGGCAAATTTGAGATTAATTTTTATCATAGAAAACACTGAGGTGTATTAAAAATTTATAGACCAAGATATTATTGATACCTTGTCTTAAATCATCTATCTTGTTCCAAATATCTACATAATGCTTCTTAACTATCACAGCCCTGATAATCTACACCAAACTATCATCCGTCAACCTCTCATAGTTAACTCTGAGATGCTGCTTCCAGATGTGATTGCATTAATCAATGAAGCGCAAAGTAATTTTAAGGGGTTGCCCAGCCAAAATACTAATTCATTACCTAATTTAAATAAAGATAGTAAAGATATAGAGAATATTACATCTCAAGTTGCCAGTTGTGTTCTTGTCATAGATAACTCACATTTGGTGGGAATTCTCACCCAGCGAGATTTAATTAAAATAACAGCAGAAAAAATGAATCTGGAAGGTATCAGTGTTGCTGAAGTCATGACGAGAGAATTAGTAACACTGAAGATAGAAGATTTTAAAGATGTTTTTACTGCATTAAATTTGCTGCGGAAATATCGCATTTGTCATCTGCCTATTATCGGGGAAAAAGGGGAATTGATTGGATTAGTAACACCTACGAGTCTTTTGGCAGTTACTATTCAACAAGCAGGACTCTACAATTATGCGCGAGTTAAACTAGCAGAACGCCAACGCATCGAGGCCGAATTGCGCTTGGAGCGTAATTTTATTTCTACCATTTTTAATCTCACAGATGCTTTAGTGGTTGTATTAGATAACCAAGGCAGAATTATTCGCTTCAATCATACTTGCGAACAAGCTACAGGTTACGCATTTGAGGCGGCTAAAGGAAAAGCGGTTTGGGATGTACTGGTGTTACCTGAAATCACAGAATGTCTGCAAGATATTTTTCAAAATTTAGCAGTTAGGGAATTTCCCCAACGTTACGAAACTATTTTAATCAATAAGGATAGCGATCGCCGCTTAATTTCTTGGTCAAACAAAGTCTTACTCAATCAAGATAACGAAATTCACTGTATTGTCTGTACAGGTATCGATATCACCCAAAGCCGTCAAGCCCAAGAGGAACTTCAGCAGACGCGGAATTTTCTCCAGTCAATGATTAACAATCTGCCAGTTGCGGTCTTTGTCAAAGATGCCAAACCCGAAAATTTGGGCAAATTCAAACTCTGGAATCATACCTGCGAACATCTATTTGGCATCACAGCCGAGCAAGCTATTGGCAAAACAGATGACGAATTCTTCCCTAAAGCACAACTAGAACTTTCTCGCCTAACCGACGAAGTAGCTTTAGCCAGTGGTATACCCCAAGACATCGCCGAAGAACCTATAGACACGCCCAAGCTAGGCCGCAGAATTTTACATACCACTAAAATTCCACTTTATGACAAAGACAAAAAACCAGAATATTTATTGTGTATTTCTGAGGACATCACAGAATACAAACAGGCTGAAAAAAATCTCCAACAAGCCAAAGAACAATTACAAACAGTTTTAGATGCTGTACCTGGGTTTGTTTCTTGGGTCAGCGCTGATGGCTATTATTTAGGCGTAAATCAGCATTTAGCTGAGAGTTTTAATTTAAATGCCGAAGACTTTATAGGTCAAGAATTAGGGTTTCTGCAAAACAGCCCACAATTTACTGAGTTTATGCGCTGCTTTCTCGATAGGCAAGATGCTGCCGATTCTGGCGTTGTTGATACCCAAATTAACGGTATCACACGCAAATACCTACTCATAGCCCAAAAATATCAACAAAACACTGCTGCTGTTGCTGTCGGTATAGACATTACAGAACGCAAGCAAGCAGAAATGGCTTTAGCGGAATCGGAAGCTATGTTGCGTTCTGTCTTAAAAAGTACACCCAGCATAGTAACAGTGGTTAATGCTGAGGGGAAAATCTCTTTTATCAACCAAAAAACACCTCATTTATCCCTTGAGGAAGTTGTCGGTACTAGTATAGATGACTATATATTACCTGAAGACTGCGAGATTCAACGTTCTGCTTTAGAACGGGTTTTTGCTCACGGAGAAGTTGTGAGTTATGAAACCCGTGCTTTAGGCGCTAATGCAAATTTAAAATATTATCATTCTCAGATTGGCCCAATTTGGCACGAGCAGCAAGTTACATCTGCGGTCATCATCACAAATGATATTAGTGAACAGCAAGCTGCACTCCGAGAACGTAAACAAGCTGAAGCTGCTTTGCGAGAGAGTCAGCAAAAATTCCGCTTATTAACAGAAAATATTAAAAGTACACTTTGGATCACAGAAATTCAAAATGATCTTTCCCAAATTGTCTATGTTAGCCCTGCTTTTGAAGAAATATGGGGCAGACCTGTAGAAGAAGTGTATACATCCTATGAGATATTTATAAATTCTATCCATCCTATTGATCGCCAAAAATTTATTGCTAATAAATTTAAACGAATGCAGGGTGCATTAGATGAAGAGTATCGGATTATCCGCCCCGATGGTGCAATCCGTTGGATTCGCAGCCGTGCCTTTCCGATTAAAAATGACCAGAGAGAAGCTTACCGAATTACTGGTATTTCTGAAGATATTACAGAAAGAAAACAAACGGAAATTGCTTTACAAAGTTTGATAGAAAGTACAGCTTCGACAACAGGACAGGACTTTTTCCCGGCTTTAGTTGAGCATATTTCTTCTACCTTGGATGTCCGCCACACTTTGGTAAGTGAGTTAATTGATGAGCAAATCCACACTTTAGGATTTTGGTCTGATGGAAAGTTACAGCCCAATATTTCTTATGACCCAACATCAACTCCTTGTGAGATTGTACTCCAGCAAGGATATTACTACTGTGCTGAGGGAATTCAGCAACAGTTCCCAACAGAAGCAAGATGGGCTGCAAAGCCAGCTGAAAGTTTGATGGGAGTTGTTTTAAGTGATGATTTTGGCAACCCAATTGGCTCACTTTGCATAATAGATGAAAAGCGGATACCTGACCCCCATAAATTTGAGGGAATTTTGAGAGTATTTGCGGCGAGAGCATCTGCCGAACTTCAAAGACAAAGAGTACAAGAAGCTTTACAACAACTCAATCGAGATTTAGAGGCGAGGGTTGAGCAACGTACTTTAGAATTACAAGAAAGTGAAGCTGAACTCAGAGCAATTTTTAATCAAGCAGCTGTAGGTATTAAACTAGAAACTTTAGATGGGCGGTTTCTCAAGGTTAATCAACAATTGTGCGAATTTTTGGGTTACAGCCAAGCAGAACTCATGAATAAAACCTTTAGGGATGTGACTTATATAGATGATATTCCCTATCATCAAAAGAATTTACAAAAATTAATTTCAGGAGAGATAGAAACATTTTCGATTGAAAAGCGGTGTTTACATAAAAATGGTTATCTAATTTGGATTAATTTGACTGTTTCTTTAATTCGAGATGTAATTGGTAAACCAATTTATTCGGTTGGCATAGTTAAAGATATCCGCCATCAAAAACAAGCCGAAGAAGATTTAAAACGTCAATTTGCCGCTGTAGAAGCTTCCATAGATGGGATTGCGATATTAAGTGGCAATATCTACACTTATGTCAATCAAGCCCATCTAGAGATGTTTGGCTATACTCATCCCGAAGAACTCATTGGTAAAAGTTGGTCAGAAATCTACGAGCAAGAAGAATTTCATCGTTTTGAGACAAAGATTTTTCCAACTTTGATGCAGCAAAAACATTGGAGAGGAGAAACAATTGCTAAAAGAAAAGATGGCAGTCATTTTGAAGAAGAAGTTTCGTTAACGATTTCAGAACAAGGTGATCTAATTTGTGTCTGTCGTGATATTAGCGATCGCAAAAAAGCAGAGGCAGATATTTGCAAAGCTTTAGCAAAAGAAAAAGAACTGAGTGAGTTAAAATCTCGGTTTATTTCTATGACATCCCACGAGTTCCGCACTCCTTTGGCTGTGATTGCTTCCTCTGCTGGGATATTAAAAAGTTTTAGCCATAAACTCGATGAGCAACAAAAGCAAAAACATCTCCAGTGCATTCAAACTTACGTACAGCACACTACTCAACTTTTAGATGATATTTTGCTAATTAATAAAGCTGAAGCTGGAAAATTAGCCTTTGAGCCAAATTCTCTAGATTTAGTAAGTTTCTGCCATACCTTAGTAGAAGAAATTCAACTCAGTTCTCCTCAGCATAATTTAGTTTTTTGCTTGCAAGCCCAAGATAGTTCTTCCGCCAGCGATAACTTCGTGGCTCGTATGGATAAAAAACTGCTGCGGCAAATTTTAAGCAATTTGCTTTCCAATGCTGTCAAATACTCCCCAAACAACAGTCATATTCAAATTGATTTATATATGCAAAATAAAAGTGCTGTTTTTCTGATTGAAGATCAGGGTATTGGAATTTCTTCAGAAGAACAGCAAAACCTGTTTGAGCCATTTTACCGAGCTAGTAATGTTGGTAATGTCCCCGGTACAGGATTAGGCTTGGCAATAGTTCACCGATGTGTAGACCTGCATAGAGGCAGAATTACCATCGCCAGTCAGGTCGGAGTTGGCACAACATTTAGGGTAGAACTACCACTGGTTGTCACATCAGTGAATTAGAAGATCCCAGATGTTACTCATAAATAATTTTTGGGAAACATAAACAAAGAGATTCTATGTGGAACTAATACTGTTTCACTTGAAGTTTGATACAAATAGGCCACAGGTTAGCAAGGAGCAGGTGAAAAGAATCAAAAACCGAAGAATTGATCTCAGGATTTTTGTGAAATGCTGTAAGTCTAAGTTGCTCAATGCTAATTTGGCAAATTTTCTCATAATGGTTCTTCTATTTTTATGGGTATGAAGCAACTGTGTAGATATAATTCATGTTTTAAGCAAATTAATGAATCCAAAAATATTAGTAATTGAAGATGAAATTCAAATCTGTTCCAACATCCAGCAGATTTTAAGTTTGTCTGATTTTCAAACCATTTCTGCCAATAATGGCTTAGATGGATTACGTCTTGCTAAATCAGAAAAGCCAGACTTGATATGCTGTGACATTATGATGCCTGATTTAGATGGCTATGGTGTACTCAAAACATTAAGGAAAGACCCAGAAACTGATTCTATTCCTGTAATTATGTTGACTGCAAAAGTCGAGCGTGGTGACTTACGTCAAGGCATGGAATTAGGAGCCGATGATTACATCACAAAACCTTTTTCTCCGGAGGAACTTTTGAAGGCAATTGAGATGAGATTGGCACGGGTAGCAAAGCCAAATTTAATGAAACAAAAGTATGAACAAGAACGTCAACAAAATATCAAGCTGAAACACGAAATTCAGTCCAACCAACAAAAAATTGAAGAAACAAAACAATTAGCAGATATGCGTCATGAGGTTTTAGAAAAACTCTTGCAAGATTTAGGTAATCCTCTTTCTAATATTAATATGGCAGTGTATATGCTGAGGCAGGTGCAATCAGATAATGAACGCGATCGCTACTTGAAGATTTTACAAGAAGAGTACGATCGGGAAATAATGCTTTTGAATGAAATGAAAAATTTACAAGCATTATTAACACCAGAAAATGCCAAGATTTTGCAAAAATTCAATTTACTACATCATAGTAAGTAAAGAGTAGCCTATTTCTTAATTGCTCTATTTCAATAAGTATATATTTTTAATGTTATTAGGGTTGTCATTCTATTCCCAAAAGCAATAATTTATCTTTCTAAATCGTAGATGAACACAATTTTGATTATAGAAGACGAACCTCAAGTTCGAGAGAATATCCTGGAAATTTTACAACTTTCTAATTTTGAAACTTTGTCTGCGCCAAACGGCAAGATAGGCTTAGAAATTGCTCAAACACAATTACCAGATTTAATTATCTGTGACATTATGATGCCTGAGTTAGATGGCTACAGTGTGCTATCTGCTCTGCGTCAAAATGAAACAACTATCCATATTCCTTTAATATTTGTGACGGCAAAAGCAGAGCGTTCAGATTTCCGTCAGGGAATGGACTTTGGAGCCGATGATTATTTGACTAAACCATTTACCCCAGAAGAATTACTCAATGCTATTTCTGTACGACTCAAGAAAAAAGCTGTGACTGATCGTCAATCTCAAGCTAAGTTAGATGAACTAAGAATGAACATTATTCACTCATTACCACATGAAATCAATACACCTTTAAATGGTATTATTGGTATGTCTCAATTATTAATTGAGCATTCAGATATGATTAATGAATCAGAAGAAATTGAGATTGTAGAATCCATTTATACATCTGCCAATCGATTGCATAGATTAGCTCAAAGATTTTTACTATATAGTAATCTGGAACTAATTGCTAGAAATCCCCAAAAAATTCGGCAAATTCAAGAAGAAATAGATAATTGCCTGAGTAAAACAGTTATTAGTGATGCTTGTTTTAAGCAAGCGATAATAGTAAACAGAGAAAAAGATTTAAAGTTATCATTAGTCGAATCTCTTGTGAAAATGCCACAAGAAAAATTGAGTATTATCATTGAAGAATTAATAGATAATGCCTTAAAATTTTCGTTGCCAAATAGTGAAATTGAAGTGTTGAGTCAAGTCAATGATTATCAATATAGATTAGATGTGATTGATCATGGTAAAGGAATGACAGGTGCAGAGATAGATAAGATTGGCGCATTTATTCAATTTAATAGAAAGTTATATGAACAACAAGGTTCTGGCTTAGGATTAGCTATTGTGCAGCATATAGTGAAAATATATCAAGGCGAATTTACCATTAATAGCACTCCCGATCAAGGAACTATTGTTAGTATTTGTTTACCTTGTTGATGAATGAAAATATTAGGGATTATTTTATATCTCTAATATTTTCATTTTTGTTAAATTAACAATTATCAATATTTTTAAAGAAATTAAATTTTATTTTGTATTTTTAAAAAAATAAAGCTCCTAACATAAATGTTAGGAGCGGAGAATCACCCAATGCAAAATCAGATATTTTGATGTTATATCTTAGTTTTTCTTTGAACTCGTTTACCTGCCATATTGTTAATTTAGCAATATTAAAAACTATTAATAAAGCGAAAAATTACCACACTTTTCATAGATACTATCTAAGTGAAACCACGATAAAACTTTCAGTACAGAAGTGAGTGTTTATCCTCAGCCAAATTGGTTAGCATCCAATATCACTGATGCTGTTCAACACAATAAAAGATGATTTAAATCTGCATTTAACGGAACTATATTAACCTTACGGTTATTGAGAATGATGTAAGATTTGAGCAAAGACTTTCAAAAACTCCCGCAAAAGCCGATACTGGGCAAGTACGCAGTATCCGAGATGATTTATGACAAATTTGCGTAAATTACCTTGTATAATCCTAAAAGTGTCTGTAATTGCAGCAGCATAAGAAAGTCAAAGCGATCGCATCACCGGAGGCTTTCTGTAACCAAAAAGATACAACATCTCCATTCTGGACAATTTAGGCTTGCTTGATCAAGCAAACAGATGTATCTTAAAAAATGTCTGCTAAATAAAGTCATAGCCAAAAAATTATAAGGCACGTTTCCAGTGTGGGCTTAATTCTTTGAGGATTAAGTGTTTTTGGTTTTACTGAAATCATGTGGATAATTGATTAGTAAGTAGTAGAAGTTGTGAAAATTCTGCTGGTAGAGGACGATTTACCAACTGCGACCTTACTGAGTGAGGTTCTAAAAGCAGAGTATTATACAGTTGAACTGGCGACAGATGGTCAAAATGGATTAGCTTTAGCAACCTTGTCAAATTTTGACTTGATATTGTTAGATTTGCTGATTCCCAAACTGGACGGAATTAATCTTTGCCGACAACTTCGCGCTCAGGGGATGCAAAAACCTATTCTTTTGCTGACTGCGAAAGATCACAGTGTTGATGTGGTGAAAGGTTTGGATGCAGGTGCAGATGATTATGTCACCAAACCCTACGATATCTCAGAGTTGCTGGCTCGGATCAGAGCATTGCTGCGGCGCGGACGGACAGAACTCACGCCTAGTTTGCTGAGTTGGGAAAATCTCTGCATCAATACTGTCTCAGCAGAAGTTACCTATCAAGGACAACTTATATCTTTAAGCCCCAAGGAATATAGTTTACTAGGGCTGTTTTTGCGCCATCCACAGCGTGTATTTAGCCGCAGTGAAATTATTGATCGCCTCTGGTCAATAGATGCTTCACCCAGTGAAGGGGCTGTCACTAATTTAATTAAAGACTTACGCCAAAAACTGAAAACTGTGGGAATGTCTGCCGAATTACTGGAAACAGTTTATGGCTTGGGTTATCGGCTCAAGACTCCGCCGCAAACTAAACAGACAAACAAACTAGCAGCGATCGCTTCAATCAACAAAGCCATAGAACGCCACAAAGATACATTTATCCAACGAGTAAGTTTGCTAGAGCAGGCTGAACAAGCTTTACATAAAGGATTATTGTCGCCTGAATTACGGCAGCAAACTAGTAACGAAGCACACAAACTAGCTGGAACACTAGGCTCTTTTGGCTACGCAACAGGCTCAAAGTTCGCCCAAGCTATTGAACATTTACTAATTACGGATAAAAATTTAACTTCAAAGGATGCGGTTCAACTATCACAACTAATTGGTCAAATCAAAGAAACACTCACTCAACCTCCCAAACCCGTAACCGTTGAGCAATTTACACCGATGAAACTTCCTTTGGTGCTGGCTATCCATGATGAATCTTTTACTTACCAACTGAAAACCGAAGCTGCAAATTGGGGAATGGAGATAGAAGTAGCTGGGAATTGGGAGAGTGTTCAGCAACAAGTTTCTCAACTGCCCAAGGTGATTTTACTCTATTTAAATGAGCAAACATCGATGCCAAAGAGTTTAAAATCGCTGAATAAACTCAAACAACAGTTTCCTACTACACCAATTTTCGTCATAGCAGAGCAAGATAATCTGACACAGCGAGTCGCTGTAGCTCGTTTGGGAATTCAGGGATTTCTCACCACACCGACTACTGCTGAAGTATTTCAAGTAATTACCCAAGTATTACCCCAATCTCCAGCTAGTGCAGCCAAAGTGATGATTCTAGATGATGATCCAATGATGTTGGAAATATTGAGCAATCTTCTGCAATCGTGGGGACTACAAGTCAAAACCTTAGACAATCCCCAAAAGTTTTGGGAAGCACTTGTTTCTACAACTCCTGACTTATTGATAATTGATTTAGAAATGCCGACATATAGTGGTACTGACTTGTGTCGGGTAGTCCGACAAGATCCGCATTGGGGAAATTTGCCAATTTTAGTAGTCACTGCCCATACAGATATAAAATCAGTTCAACGAGTATTGGCAGCTGGAGCCGATGACTTTATTGGTAAACCTGTGGTCGAGACTGACTTAATCAATCGTGTCATCAGCCGGATTGATCGTTCTCGTGTACAGCAAAAACTCCAAACTTAAAAGCGGAGGATGCAAAGGTGAGGCTCTCCAATCTTTTTGGGAAAAAACAAACTCACAATCAAAAGCTGAAAATTTCCTTACGGCTGATCCTCACAGTTTCCTTTGTGATTTTAACTGGGGGAACAACAGGTTTAGTGAGTCATATATCATTGCAAAATTCTCAGCATTCAGTAAATAGCAATGTCGCAGATTTAATGCACCGAGCCGTGGAGGGATTACAATCAATCGCCCTGGCCGCTGAGATAAAAATCTTTATTAATCATACTAATGCTTGCGTTTGGGCTTCCTTCGATTTAATTATCCAAACCTTAACTAATTTATTAAGCAACGCCATCAAGTTCTCTCCCCGTAACTCAGAGATTACCTTATCTACCCAAACTCAAGCAGAATGGGTGCTTTTTGCAGTCAAAGACCAAGGTAGAGGTATTCCTGCCGATAAACTAGAAACCATATTTGAACGTTTTCAGCAAGTAGATATTTCTGATGCTCATGCTAAAGGCGGAACAGGTCTAGGCTTGGCAATTTGTCAAAGTATTATTCAACAACACAATGATAGTATTTGGGCAGAAAGTACCCTTGGCGAAGGCAGTACATTTTATTTCACTTTGCCAATATCGGTAAAAGAACTATGAGCAAACGCATTCTTGTTATCGATGATGAAGAATCACTTCGAGATCTAGCCTGCACATGCTTAGAAGATTTGGGTGGCTGGGAGACAATATCCGCCCCATCAGGTCATGAAGGACTTTTACAAGCCCAAGATGATGCTTTAGATGTAATTCTCCTTGATGTATCAATGCCTGACATGGATGGCTTTCAATTTTACAAGCAAATTAAAGCGAACCCCAAAACCCACGAAATTCCTATAATTTTGCTCACAGCTAAAGTATTACCAGATGATTACAAGCGCTTTGCCCAATTGCAAATAGCCGGCGTTATCAATAAACCATTTAATCCAATACTAATTTGTGAACAAATAGCTCAAATGCTTGACTGGAGAGAATAGTTATGGAAGTTAAGAGTAGAGAATAGAGGAATAATGACCATTGACGAATGACATTCTTATCAGTTTCTTATTTTCTTGATTTAAGCTGAATTCATTCCGTCCAGCTTTTTCAGTATGACAATCAAGACAATATTGTTAATTGATGATGAACCGACTATTCGAGAACTGGTGCAAATTTGTTTAAATGATTTGGTCGGATGGAAGGTCATAACAGCTGCTTCAGCCCAAGCAGCCCTTCAACAACTAGAGATAGAATGTCCCGATGCCATCTTACTTGATGTTGTTATGCCAGGTATGGACATTACTACATTCTTGTACAGATTTCATGAAAGACACTCAGCTAAATTAATTCCAGTAATTCTTTTGAGTGTACTTGCAGATTGGTTTACATCACAACAACTTCAGCAGCTTGGTGTAGTTGAGGCCATTGCTAAACCCTTTAATCCCTTAACTTTACCAGATCAAATCACGCGTGCTTTAGGGTGGAGTGTGCAGCCTGAATGCGAATCTGTGGTTTAAAAAATAATCAATAAAAAGTCTTATTATCTCCTACTATCTAACAGATTGTGAACTATATACAATTACTTTGCTAAATAACTCTTCACAATTAAAAAAAGTTACACAAAATAAATACTAGGTTATTAGCAATCATACACAACTAGAATAAATTGTTTCCCTCAAATTCTCGGCATAAATCAACCATCACAATTTATCTACTAGATTTTATGTACGCCAAAAATTTTGCTACAAAACCTATGAATTTACAGGAACATAAAACTAAGAGAAGAAGAGGCGTTGTACTAACTTCCACCGGGATACAACGTTTACAAGAGGCGATTATATCTTGGGAAGTTATCAAAAATCAAGGATATCGTTTAACCCTAGAAGAACTTAGCAGACAAATCAATATTTCTACTAAAACTTTGACCCGATTATGGTCTTTAAGTAAAGGTGTAGATCAAAAAACTCTTAAATTGTGCTTTAGTGCTTTTAATCTAAAATTACGAGAAGAAGATTACACAGTTTTAAATGGAGAAAACAAAACAGAAGCCTTAGACTTTTTGTCAAAATATTCATATACACCAAAAGATAATTCTTCTCAATTTTCTACTTACAAAATAGAAAACCATTGGTCATACCCAGATGGGCCGATTGCTCTAGATTCTCCTTTATATATCGACCGTCCACCAATAGAAGAAGTAGTTTATCGAGAAATTACTCGACCAGGCTGTGTAATTCGGATTCGCGCTCCTAGACAAATGGGAAAAAGTTCTCTAGTGCTTCGTCTTTTAGCTTTTGCTAACCGAAAAAGATATCGCACAGTTAATGTAAATTGCCATCAAATTGATGATCATTGTTTGACTGATTTAAATAAGCTTTTGCGTTGTCTTTGTTGGAAAATTGCCCAACAATTAGACATTGAGCCTAATCTTGATAACGAATGGGATGAAGAAATTGGTTATAAGTTAAGCTGTAGCTTTTACTTACAAAAGTATATTCTCCAACAAAGTGACAGTCCCATAGTTTTGGTGTTGAGCGATGTTGATCGCTTTTTTGACTATCCTCATATTACTCAAGAATTTTTTGCTTTGTTGCGTTCTTGGTGCGAAGAAGCACGGCAAAATCAGAATTGGCAAAAGCTGAGATTAGTAGTGGTTTACTCTACAGAACAATATATCTCTCTAGATATTAATCGTTCACCATTTAATATTGGCTTACCAATCCGTTTAAACGAATTTACTCAAACACAGGTAGAAGATTTAGCCAGAAAATACGAGTTAGACTGGAGTCCTGGTCAAGAATCTGCTCAATTGATGTCTCTGGTTGGTGGTCATCCGGCTTTGATTCAATTAGCCTTGTATCATCTGGCCTCTTGTACTCTCACTCTCCCAGATTTGATTAGAGAGGCGATCGCTAATGGTGGTATCTATCGTCATCACCTATGGCGACACTGGATTAAACTGCAAAGCAATCCTCATTTAGTCAAAACATATACTGAACTTGTAACACAACCAGGAAGCTTGACGCTTGATCCTGTCGATGCTTATAAACTCGAAAGTTTAGGATTGATTTGTTTTGAGGGCGATCGCATCCTACCTCGTTGCGAACTCTATCGCACTTATTTTAAAAAACAACTATATACAACAATGGTTTAACCTAGTACGGGTATAGGATTTCTTACCAGTTTTAAGGTCGGTTCCTCAGAAAGAAGATAGTCAGAGATGATTTATAAAGTAAAAATGAAATTCCTCATATTTACTTTATAAATGGTCTCTAATTGACCACAAACGATGGAGATAGGTGCGATCGTTTAACTTTTGGCTGTGCAATATTCATTCAGCAGCATCAAGAGAAAAAATAAAAACAGCTAAGGAGTCTTAGCTGTTCCGGCTGAAAGGTTCTATTATTTGCAGGTTAATAGATGCTGAGATGCAATGCCCTCTCTCGCCGGAGGTATTAATTTTATCTGTCTGGATGTAGTTGGCTATTGATCAATGTTAAGCGGAAGTAGTATATCAATAGTAGTAATCTATACTTAGTATAATATTTAACTATTACAAAACATTACAAAATTTGTCATAATATTGGGTTTGCAACCGTCTTTTAGCACTCCTATTTTTCTATAGGTGTGAACTTTATTTGCCGTAAAAAACCCATGAGTCAAATAGTCTGGATCGCAAGACACGCCAACCGCCTCGACTTTGTAAATCCTGATTGGTTCCTCACCGCCGAACGACGCTACGATCCGCCTTTATCTGATGATGGTTTCGTGCAGGCAAAACAATTAGCCCAACGTTTGAAAACCGAGAAAATTACCCATATTTTTGCTTCTCCCTTTTTACGAACGGTGCAAACAGCCAATGCTGTGGCTGAAACCTTGGATTTATCCATCAAATTAGAAACAGGCTTGAGCGAATGGCTAAATCCTGAATGGATGACAGAAGAACCAGAAAGACTTTCTGTTCTAGCGTTAAAAGAACTATTTCCCCGGATTGATCCTAGCTACACACCGCGTATTGCGGCCAAATACCCCGAAACACATGAGCAAGTACGCGCACGTTCAGGACAAACTGCTAGATGTCTAGCAGCAGAATTCTTTCCAGAGCATATATTACTGGTAGCACACGGTGCTTCTGTGCTAGGAGCGGCAATGGGGTTAGTTGGTGAGGTTGCCAAAACTGAAGTTAAAGCTTCCTTATGTTCTTTAGTCAAGGTTGTGCTTCAAGGCCCAGAATGGTTGCTAGAACTAAAGGGGGATACTGCTCATTTAAATCAAGTAGAAGAAGTGATCCGATTTGCGTAAATTCCTCAACAAGGCAGAAGACTAGAGTTACATATCAAGAAAAGATTAAATATTAATCTAGTCTTACCCAGATTTCTGCCTCAATCTTGAATTGACTTGATCAAGACTTACGCAGGGATACACAATAGTTTAGGGTGAAATAGCACATTTTTCTACGTAATTTCTATTGACAAAAACCACAACTAAATTACTCAGTATTGATTTATGACTTTGTTATTAGCAGGAGATATCGGCGGCACAAAAACCATTTTGCGATTGGTGAAAACCTCGGATACACAAGGTTTACAGACTATTTATGAGGACAGTTATCGCAGTGGGGATTTTCCTGATTTAGTGCCGATAGTACAGCAGTTTTTACTCAAAGCAAATACAGGAACTCCCCAAAAAGCTTGTTTTGCGATCGCTGGGCCAGTAGTCAATAACACAGCGAAATTAACTAACCTCGCATGGTATTTAGATACCGAACGTCTGCAACAAGAATTGGGTATTGCGGCAATTTCGCTGATTAATGACTTTGCCGCTGTTGGTTATGGTATTTTCGGTTTAAGTACAGAAGATTTACTGACTTTACAACCAGGGAAACAAAAACCAGCAGCACCCATCGCTGTAATTGGTGCAGGTACTGGCTTAGGACAAGGCTTTTTGATGAAGCAGGGAGATCATTATCAAGTTTTTCCCTCCGAAGGTGGTCACGCCGACTTTGCCCCTCGCAACGAGTTAGAATTTCAACTGATGAAATATTTGCTGGATAAACATGATATCCAGCGTGTGTCTGTAGAACGTGTTGTTTCTGGTTTGGGTATTGTGGCGATTTACCAATTTTTGCGCGACCGCGCAGAGCGCGGCACCCTGGCGGGTGAACGCAAA
Source organism: Nostoc cycadae WK-1 (assembly GCF_002897135.1). Taxonomy (NCBI): domain Bacteria; kingdom Bacillati; phylum Cyanobacteriota; class Cyanophyceae; order Nostocales; family Nostocaceae; genus Nostoc; species Nostoc cycadae. The sequence continues at coordinate 200,768 of NZ_DF978426.1, forward strand.
CATGCAACTGAATCTCCAGAAATTGCCCAAGCTGTGAGAACCTGGGAACAAGAAGCCGGACAGCCAGAGAAAAGCATCGATCCTGGTGCTGTGATTGGTAAAGCCGCAGTGCAGAAAAGCGATCGCCTCTCGGAACAAACTCTACAACTATTTGTTGATGCTTACGGTGCAGAAGCCGGAAATCTCGCCTTGAAACTTTTACCTTACGGTGGCTTGTACATCGCTGGTGGAATTGCACCGAAAATTCTACCTTTAATTCAACACGGTAATTTCTTATTGAACTTTACTCAAAAAGGCCGAATGCGTTCTCTTTTAGAAGAAGTACCAGTATATATTATTCTCAACACCCAAGTAGGATTAATAGGTGCAGCGTTGTGTGCAGCGAGGTTATAACAGTAACATCATCAGTGATATCTGCATCAGCAAAGCTAAAACTATGACATTCAAAAAATTGTTACCATTCATAGCTGCCACACTTGTTTGTGGTAGCTGTTTTATTGTGGAAGCACGCCAACCCCAGCAACCAGCAACTCAAAAGCCAGAAACTGCGGCGCAACCAGTCCAACCAAAATGGAAGTTATTTCGTGCGCCTGATGGACGTTTTACAGTATTAATGCCAGGAACACCTAGTAAAGAAACCCAAATCCAAAAAACTTATATGGGGGAAATTGACTTAGAAATCTTCTTTGCTCAACCACCAAAGCAGCAAGTTGCGTACGTAGTTGTTTATAATGAGTTTCCCCACAGTTATGGTACATTGACCAATCCCCAAACCATATTAGAGCAAGCACAGGCTATGGTTTTAAAAACTACGAAAAGTAATTTAATTCGTCAGCGCAATATTCGTAGTTCCAATGGTCATCCCGGCAAAGAAATTGAGTTTGTGAATGCTGGAGGTAAAATTACCAGAAGTCGGATGTACGTTGCAGAAGGTAGACTTTATCAAGTTATGGCGATTACCACGAAAAAGCAACAACAAACTCTCAGCAAAACTATTACAGGTTATTTGAATTCCTTCCAAGTCGTTTTGAGATAGCGAAATTATCTATCGCCTTGGATTTTAAGTCTGAGGCGATCGCTTTACCTCAATCGCTCACAGAAAAAGTTAATCATTAATTATAATCGAAGTCAGATAAGCAAGCGTAGGCTCCTGCGATACTATTTTTATAATGTAAACCACATCACATAAATTTATGGAGCCAGAGTCTCTACCAACCGAGGTGATACTGACGCACCCGCGTCAGTCCCTCGGTAAAGTGCAACTTGACTGGACACCCCAACCGGGAAACTATCTTGATTTTCAAGGTAAAACCTACGCTGTACTAGAGCGTCGCCATCGATATCAATTTAAATATGGGCGTTATCGACTTTATAATATAGCCCTCTACGTGCAGTTTGCTCAAAGACCAGCCGAAAAAACTTTGGTAGATGGCCGTTGGGTAGTTGGTGATGCAACTTGTATTTATAACGCTAAGTCAGAAATTGTGCGCTGTGCAGTCAACCCCCACGGCCCTTGCCAGGATTGTCGCTACTATGAAAAAGTATGAAGTGTGTAGACCCGCAGGGGCTTGCCGAAGGCTAGTATGAAGTCTGAAACTTTGTACTTCATATTATTTCAAAACTTCGCCTATTTTTAAACGCGTCCCATTGACAAAATCCCATCCCGACTGAGGACGTTTACCAGCTAACTGAACCTCCCGTAGTAATAATAAACCTGCTCCCGTTTGGGCGATCGCTCCTATTCCCTTGGTAATGCTTACTATTTCTCCTGGACTACCAGATGTATTGGATAAATCAGGCAATTTTTGACATATTTTTGCTAATTCTGGTGGTATTTCTTCAGCGTAAGCAGAACCAAGGGGAAGGGTGGCTGTAATTTTGAGAGTCTGGTTCCGAAACGTTGTGTAGCAGTTAGGATAGAAACCCCGAATTTGATTGTGTAATTGTATAGCGCTCTTTGACCAATTTAACTCGTAATCTTGCTTTTGTATCAAAGGTGCATAAGTAGCTTCTGCGTTATTTTGCGGAACTGGTTGAATTTCTTGCAACTTCAGTTTTAACAAAGTTTCTATTAATAAATCTCCACCAATTGTCGCTAATCTCTCGGCTAAATTATCAGCATTATCTAACAAGCTAATAGGTGTGGTTGCTTTCAGTAACATATCACCTGTATCCATACCGACATCCATTAACATTGTGGTAATTCCTGTTTCTGCTTCACCATTACATACAGACCACTGAATCGGAGCCGCACCGCGATACTTGGGTAAAATTGAGCCATGCACATTAATGCAACCCAATTTAGGCATCTTCAAGATTTTTTTCGACAAAATCTGTCCATAAGCTACCACAACAAACACATCAGCTGCTGTTTGTTGCAACTGGGTTAAAGTTTCACTATCTTTTTTGACTCGCTCTGGTTGCCACACTGGCAAATTATGATTGAGAGCAAGTGTTTTTACAGGTGAAGGAGTAAGTTTGTTTCCACGTTCTCGACGTTTATCCGGTTGAGTAACTACTGCCAAAATTTCAAATTCTGGATGATTCAGTAATTTTTCTAGAGTAGGAATAGCAAATTCAGGAGTGCCAAAAAATACAACTTTCATTAATCAATAATCAATATTTAATAGTCAATAGGTAATAATTACTGAGATACTTATTATTATCCTCCTTATTCCCTATTTTCTCTATAAAGTTGGCGAAACGAAGTTTTATTGATAAACTAAAAATAATTTAACCCAATATGTTGATAAATTGATATCAACTTGACACTTTATTTAGTAGGCTGATTCAGCTAGAGACAAAAAAAGCGCTTTGTGAGGTTTACCAAAGCAAAGTAGCTAGTCGGTTTTTCCTAAAATGCAGTTACAAGTCTAGCTGCACTTTTCCAATTGTTACAGTTAGATATTAATTTACTCCCAGGGGTGGATACTAACTCGGTTTTTCGAGTATTATATGTTGTGCGTCAGCTTTCCCAGCTTTTAAAGTAACGCCTCACTCACTTTCAACGTTACCGGGGTCTGCACTGTTGTAGCAGGGATCATGGGAGCCTCCTGCGGCTTGGCAGTTGCTAAAGTCTATCCCAACAGTTCAGCTATTTGCTCTACCTGTAGGCTGCTAGTACAAAAAGGCTGAAGTCTGAAATAAAGAAACCTATATAGTGAGCTTTTGAGCAAATTATAATTGGTGCTTTATTGCCGCCAATCTGTACTAGTATTTGTAGCCAACATCATGCGCCTTATGCTTCTTAATTAATTATCAGTTTTCTGGTGTGGTTAATGATGGGTGAAAGGCGTAAAATTTGAGTTTATGCAGTAATTTTGCGATTAATCTGCATTAGCTTTGTATTGGCAAAACTTTCGTAAATAAATAGTATTTATTCAGCAAAAGGTGTAGCTAATGATAATCAATTTATGTGACGCAATGCAAATTTAAAAAAATTATTGCTCACAACTCGTTAAAACCATGAGTTTATTGTTATACCTGTAGTCATCACCTTTTTTCTTGCTACATAGACATCGATTGCTCCTCACACAGCACCCGCACTTCTAGAGAGTCCACACATGCTCAAACCCCTCTTGCTGTCAGGATGGTTCCGTGTGCAACCATTTCTTAATTCTGTTGTTGTAGTGATGCTGATTGCTCCTTTAATTGCTGCATCAGGTCACTCTACCTCTGCTAAACAATCAAAAGTAGTAGCTAAAATTACTCCTGATGCGGGAGAATCTGAAGCTGTACCTCAAGAGACGGCTAATTTTGGTGAGCCTGATTTAGCAGGAATGTTTCAAGATGCTCCGCACAACTCCAGCACCGGAGAATCTACTTCATTTTCACAGAAATTGGCTGTAGTTGGGGAACAGCCAATGATACAAGCACAAAAAATCGAGTCTTTAGTAGTAGCAGATTATGCAATCAAAAATGGCTCTCATACAAGCGGTGATATAACTACTACTGATCCTTTAGCAGCAGTAGAATTGGCTCCAATTCCCAACATCAACGTCAATGATCTGAAGTTAGCGACAAAATTACAAGCCGCTGAGATTGAGTCGTTAAGGCAAGAAGATTATTTTGCATCTGCAAAAAATGCTCTTGTCGGCTCATCAGCATTAAATCGCATTCCAGGGGTTGTACCAATGCCCCAAGAGTCAGAATCAGAATCTACCACTGATGAACCCGCAATGGAATTCCCTAGCGATGAGCAAGCAGAACAAGTAGATCCTATTGGTAGTCCCCATCCAATTCCTTGGAAATGGATTGTGGCAAATCAAGAAGCAATTGGCGCAAAAGGTAATAGTGGGGTGCGCTATTACCGGAGTTTACCCGTGGTTTCTCCTGATGGTAAGTATGCTGTTTACAGCCGGGTGCAAATGGAGGTTAAACCGGAAATGTATAACAGCCGTGTTAGCAGTACGATGTTTGTTGAAGATAGACAAACTAAGAAATTGCGGGTAATGGCTTCAACTTCGCAAGTCAAAGATCCGTTATTACATAGTAATGTTGCACCACCAGAACAGATCCAAGAAAATGGCAAAATTGGGGTATTGGTTCCTGTTAGCTGGTCAGAAAAAAGCGATCGCTTTTTAGCACGTAAATTTGAGGGTGTATTCAATACAGGCGACGCAACCGATCGTGCAGTTATCTGGGATCGACAAAAAAATCACACTAACACTGTTGCTCCATCTCGCCAGGAAGAAGAGCATGAAAAAATTGCGGTGTTACTAGGTTGGAGTAAAAACCAACCAGATCACGTACTGTTCCGCGAAGGAGAAATGGGTGAAGAAGAATGGCCTCTGGTAAAAGTTGCTACTGATGGTAAAACAGTAAATACAACAGATGCTGATCAGCCTGTAACTTTTGGTGATCAGACAGAAGTGTGGTCAGGGCCACAAGTTGCGACTCGATAATTGCTAAAGTATATTAAAAATAATATCTATTCCCGTTATTAACTGTAGTAATAACGGGAAATTTTTTTGAATAGCGATGTAACTATAAGCTTGATTAACTTGTCAAATTTTGAAACTTTGCATTCTTTTTCCATTATTCAGCAACCCTAACTTTTGGGAGAGTTGTAAAGATTTTACCCAAGTTTGTTCTGATAGCTGGGAAATTGCATTTGCTGATAAGGTGGCAGTAAAAGTATCTTTATCACTAGTAACATCACTAACATCAAAACTTTGTAAAATTGCGATCGCCGCCTCGGAAATTGGTTCAGTATGGATAAATACCGTTAAACTTGGCGTGGCTGGATCTTGAACATCATTAAGTGCCATCGCCAGTGCTGCGCCTAGCTTTTGATAGTTCATAAGTATTTCCTTAGTAAAAGGGTAGGCAAGTTGGAAACTGGCCTAACATTAAGCTATCAAATTTTTAAGTTTTGATTACCTACCCTTATACAGACGTAATACACCAATTTATACGTCTTATTACAGATTCTCTGTATTAATCAAGCCATAACCCCATTTATGATCAAAGGTTCCAGATGGTTTACCTGGAATTGAACTGTTTTTGCGGAATAGCTCTTTGATGGCTTGGGGATCTAAGTTGCGATCGCGCTGCAATAATAATGCTACCAATCCTGTAACAAAAGGTGTCGCCATACTAGTGCCAGCCATCGCCAAAAACTTAGAATTAATCGTCATCGAACGGTCAGCATTGGCATTAGAAGACAGAGCAGACACAATCATTGCTCCAGGTGCAGCAACATCCGGTTTTTGGGCATCATTACGTAACGGCCCTTCACTACTGAATTCAGAAATGCAGTTGGGTTCTAAACCCATTTCTCGCACTTGGTTATCAATATCTGTGTACTTAACTTTGGTGGTATAGGCAGCAACAGTAATTGCACTGTCAGCACATCCTGGCGCACCAATTTTAAGGGAATCTTTAACACTAGTACCCGTAAAAAACACTGAGGAAGTATCATCTAATGTCCATACATCTAAGCGGGTATCATTAGAAGATGTGTTACGGACTCTTAGCTGCCAAATACCTCCCATCACTGGCGAGGGGCCATTTCCGCGAATCTGGACAAAGAAATTATAGTCGCCGTTGGACGCATCTGGGCCGGGCGTGACAATTTGCACCCTTGCATCGGGGAGTTGATGATCTACGGTTGGGTTCCCGTTAGGAATAATTTTTTGGAAAGGAGTGACAAAACCGTTAGGACTGCGTAAGGAAACTTCTAATTGGCTGTCTTTGGAATACCAAGCATTCAACCAGACAATACCGACTTGATTTAAAGGCACATTAAACCGCATTCCTTTCATTCGTCCACTGGTTATGGTAGCTTGACCATGAATATTGTCGTTGCCTTCGTTACCAGCTGCACAGCAAACAATTCTACCAGGGCCAGTTTCTGCGTCAATCACTTTAGAAAGGGAGTCGCTACCATCGTGAGCATCCGCGTGTCCACCTAAACTGAGATTGACTACTGCTGGCCGTCCTAACTCACCAGCTACTCGAAAAACGTAGCGGATAGCATCAGCAATGTGAGCATCCTGTAAGTCAGATTTGACAATTACTAATTCTGCGTCTGGTGCGACACCACCGTAAGTAACATCAGCACCAGACGCGATACCTGCAACATGAGTACCATGACCCTCAGTATCTTGGGAAACAGTGAGTAAGGCATCTGTTAATTCCGCACCATAACCACCTTCTTTAACTCCTGGCCCCGGTAGGGTTTGATCCCATAACCGTAAAATCCGCCCAGCAAAAGCAGGATGTTTTGGGTCAATCCCACTGTCAACCACACCGATAATTACACCCTTGCCACTTAGTCCAGTTTTGTTCTTAAATTCTGGTAATTTTACGGCTTGGGGTGCAACATCCATCCGCAGTTTGAGCTTACGCGATGGTTTAATCCGCTGGATGGATGGTTCTTCTGATAAAGCATCTAAACTTTCAATGGGGAGGAAAGCTGTACGCACATGGCCTGCATTTTGATTAACTTCTATGCCATATTGTGCCAAGTGGCTTAAATCTGCGTCATCGTCACAGTAGATAAACACCAGGCTTTTGGTAGGCTTGACAATACTTTTAGGTGCCATGATCCCAAGCGATCGCTTGTGTGTCATCAAAGCTGGTAGCCCTTCATGTTGATAATCTTCCACTGCCAACAGCAGCCCAGGAGAAAGTTTTTCGTGTCTCATTGTGGTTTTAACCTCTATTCTTGGGAAAACAGTAATTTTTTCAGTAAGAGAATTCACCCTAAATTAGGAAAATTTAGGTGATGTTTGCTGCTTTATTTCTGGAGAATTTATGGTTATCTATGGTTTTACTAGATAGCCATAAATCAGTTTATGAATGAATCAATAACTCATAAATTTTAATGCTAAAATTTTCATTTCTCACTAATTTTCATGAATTATTTCTCTCCTCATTTGATGTTGTTGTAACTTCTGAAATATCCTAGCGTCAACAAATATAGTAGAGATGATTAGTTGAATTACTTGGTCATGAGTGTCTAAATTAAATGTTTCTTTTAGAAGTGCTTTTTAGTAATTCAGTGACAGTCCCGATGATTACGGAAAAGTTATAAATTTGCTCGTTTTGGGAAGATACATCTTTTGGCGATGAATAGGTAAAGGTAAGAGTTTATTTTATGTAATTCCTAAATGTTATAACTAAACATCAAGAATTATAAAGCCAAAAGTTCGTAGTAATTAATACAAAATTGTTGGTAAGTAACTCGTAGAGCAAGTTATGTAAAGTCAGCTTTTCATCCTATCAAGCGTCAACAATTTATCTATAGATAGTCATTTTCTCGTCATATTTGTTGCTAAGACTAAAAACAAATCCAGCAAAGATTAAAGCTTTGTTGACTCATTCATGTTTTTGGCAGGCAAAATGGCTTCAGGTAAACTCCAGCACGCTATTGGCATATTTGGCGATCGCAAAATTGTACTACAAGCGATCGCCGAATTAAAAAATACTGGCTTTTCGATGAATAAAATTTCTGTAATTACTCGCCAGCCTGAACTTGACGATAATCATCCCAGAGCAAATAATATCACTCAATCAGAAGGGGCGGCTATAGGTGCATTAGCAACTGCGAGAACAGCCGGGTTACTTACCTTAGTTGCAGGTTTTGGGATTTTGCTGATTCCTGGGTTTGGCCCAGCCCTGGCTGTTGAGTCTGCCTTAGCCACACTTTTAGGGAGTGGCGCTAGTGCAGCAGCGGGCGGAATCATTGGTGCGCTGCGGGGTTGGTTTCTGCCGGAAGAAGCAGCGCAACTTTATCATGACCAAGTATTTCAGGGCAATTATTTAGTAACCATAGAAGGCACAGAAGCAGATATTCTTCATGCTGAACCAATTTTGCAACGTTGGGGTATTCAGGAATGGCGTGTTGTTGATGTGCCTCAAAGTTGAAAGAGTAAGTACCAAAGTATTTCTCCCAATATCCAACAAGCTCGTCAAATTCACTTTATTGTTAACCTGTAAAGGAAAAAGTTTTTGAGTATCAGGAGTAGCCATGTACGTGCTAGTTGGTGGAGCAGGCTTAGTAGGGCTTTCTTTAGCTCAAAAATTGGTAGAACTAGGACATACTGTTGCCGTCATTGATATAGAGCCTACAGCTTGTCGCTATGCCCGTGAACAAGTGGGAGCAATGGCGTTTGAAGGCAGTGCTGTGAGTACAGAAGTGTTGTTAGAAGCGGGAATTCGTAAAGCCGATGCCTTAGTAGCAGTCCTGAGAAGTGATGCGTTGAACTTAGCAATGGTAACTCTTGCCAAACACTACGGTGTGACGCACATTTTAAGTCGCTTGCGCCATTCTGATTTTGCAGAACCACTGCGTTTAGCAGGAGCCAACCATGTAATTAGCACCGTTGAACTATCCGTTTCCACAATGGTAAATGCCATTGAATATCCGCAAGTAGAATCAATGATGCACTTTGAGCAAGGACAGATTGAAGTTTTAAAACTGGCGATTCCCAATAATTGTTATGTAGTGAATCGCAGCCTAGCTGAAATAGCACAAGATGCTCGATTTCCTAGTGGCTCTCTGATTATTGGCTATCAACCTCATCCCCACGAAGATTTGATGATTCCGAATGGTAGTACAGTTCTAGAACCAGGTTCGACTGTCTTGATTGCGACTAAGCCAGGAAGTGTACATCAAGTCATTGATTTTATCGAGGGTTGTAAGTAATTTGCATGAAGTTTTATTTACAGATTATTTTAGCGATCGCAGTTATTTTTCTCACGGCTTGTCAAACATCAGAAAATTCTCTTAAGTCACAAATTAAGCCAACTCCGAGTGGTCAGGCTCATAAAGTTGTGACTTTAGATCAGAATTTTAAAATAGCAATGGGTCAAACTATTTATGTTCCTATTTATTCTGAGATATATCATCACAATCGCCAAGAAATTTTTAATTTAGCAGCTACCTTGAGTATTAGGAATACAGATGTGGCTAATCCTATAATTATTACTTCTGTGCGTTATTACGACTCCAACGGTAAATTAATTGAGCAATATTTAGAAAAGCCAATTCAACTAGATGCACTCGCCTCTACAGAATTTTTTGTGAATCGCAATGATAGCCGGGGTGGTGTCGGGGCAAATTTTATTGTTGAGTGGGTATCATCAACAGCAATATCTGAACCGATAGTTGAAGCAGTGATGATTGGCACTGATTTTCAGCAAGGAATATCGTTTATTAGTCCGGGAAAAGTGATAAAAATGTACAAAAAATAAGCAGTATTCAAAAGCTATCAATCATCATCAAGTTGCAGCATTTGTTCATCAAGAGATTGTATCCGTCCCCGGACAATTTCTTCCGAAAGAATTCGCTTACGCAGCGCTTCGTTGAGAACTCCCTTTTCGGCTAACAGCAAGCGACGACGAATAGCATCTAATTTGCTTAAATCATGATTTTTCGCATCTGAATTATCAACGCGGCGATTATATAAGTCTCTCAGTGATTTTTCTGCCCCAGCCACTCGGACTTGATAAACCGATCGCATTTCTTCGTATACTGATTTTGGCAATACTCCTGATTTCAATAAGCTATCTAATTCTTCCTGTGCGGCTTTACCTGTCATCAGTTGCGCTTGTAATTCTTCAACTTGCTGCTGCGTCTCGGAGAATTTCGATAATTTTAAGCGTTTGACTAGCCAAGGTAGGCTTAAACCTTGTCCGACTAACGAAACCAGCACACTGCCAAAAACTAACGCAATCAAAACATCTCTACCTGGTAAAGTAGTTGGTAAGCTCAACGCCAAAGCCATTGAGAGAGAGCCTTTAATGTTGCCTAAAAAAAGTAAATGTTGCCAACGCAGAGGAATCGGGCGATCGAACCACCGAACTGTTGCTAGTAGTGGATAAACTGTTAGTATTCGTCCTGCTTGATAAGCTAAAACTGCCAGTAACACAGCAGGTAAAGTTTTCCAGAACGTTACCAAGTTGATTTCTAGACCAATCAGCAGAAAAATAAAAGTATTAACCGTAAAACTGGCATATTCCCAAAAACTCAACAAAGTGATGCGACTAGAAGCCGAAGTATTGCGCGAAAGTCCCAAATTACCAAAAATTAATCCAGCTACAACTACCGCCACAGCACCAGATACACCGATAAACTGTCCAACCTGAAAAGTTCCGAGTGCGACTGCAACCGTTAGCAAAAGACTACTCAGAGGATCATCCAAACGGGCGAATACAGGTATGCTTAAGTAACCTAAGACTAAACCGACAATGCAACCACCTACAGCAATAAATAGCAATTGCTGAATTCCCTCTATTAACGTCAGTGAACCTGTAGAATATACTTGCAAAATCAGGTTGAATGAAACTAAAGCAGCTGCATCATTAAATAAAGTTTCGCCTTCAACAATAGTAGATAAACGAGAAGGCACAGGTATTTCCTTAAACACCGCAATCATCGAAACGGTGTCTGTATTTGCCAAAATTACGCCAACAAGTAAAGCTGGTATCCAAGTTAATACCAGCCCTAGTTTTAACATTACTGCAATAATCGCGCTGGAAACTATAGCCCCAGGCACAGCTAAAAGAGCAATTGGTTTAAACGTGCTGCGTAGGCGACTCACATCTGTATTAATACCAGCTTCAAAAATCAGAATTGGTAGAAACAGATTTAAAACTAAAGAAGGGTCTAAACCAATGCGATGAGACAATAATTCAGTGATGGGTAAACCTGCTAATACCAAACCCGTAACATAAGGAACTCGCAACCGACGGGATAGCAAGGCTACACCAGTGGCAACTAGTAAGAGAATAATAGAGATTTTAACTAATTCAGTAACATTCACAGTGAATAAGCAAAATTTATTTGAATTTCATTGATAAACGTTGCAAAAAGGTAATACAACTGTCAACTAACTTAAGAGCCTATTTATCAATTAAATATTTAGTAGGATGTGTTACGGCTATGCAAAGATTTGCTAGTTTTAAGAAAATGAGGATTAGCCTTAACGTACTGAGAGATATGGCTAGAAAGCATCCTATTGAACTGCTGTACTCGGATTCTCCACGCCTCTGCATCTTTGCGTGAGCAAACTTAGGCTAAGTAAAGCTACTATCTAAAATTTTAAATCTAAAATTAACAATTAAAATCTTTGGCATTTTTCCATCATAGGTGAGAGTCATAAATGTAGAAATATTTGCCACAATCTCTCCTGAAGATACAAATAATTACCTATGCAAATTCAAACACCAGACTGGGTTAAGCACGCTGTTTTTTACCAAATCTTTCCAGACCGCTTCGCCAGAAGCAAACAGCCGCGTAAACGGTTGCTACACGAAGCTCGTTGGGAAGATTGGGAAGCAATGCCCACACTCCAAGGTTATAAAGGCGGCGATTTGTGGGGCATTATTGAGGGATTAGACCATATCCAAGGTTTAGGAATTAACGCTATTTATTTCACGCCCATTTTTCAGTCGGCTAGTAATCACCGTTATCATACCCATGATTATTACCAAGTTGATCCGTTGTTGGGAGGAAATGAAGCGTTTAAAGAATTGTTAGAAGCAGCCCATCAACGGAATATCAAAGTAGTTTTAGATGGGGTGTTTAATCATTCAAGTCGTGGGTTTTTCTTTTTCCATGATGTTTTAGAAAATGGCCCCCATTCGCCTTGGGTAAATTGGTTTAAAATCCACGGCTGGCCGCTTTCTCCTTATAATGGTGAGTTTCCGGCTAATTATGAAGGTTGGGCGGATAATCGGGCTTTGCCAGTGTTTAATCACGACAACCCAGAAGTGAGAGAATATATCATGGAAATTGCCGAATATTGGATAAGATTCGGCATTGATGGCTGGCGGTTAGATGTGCCATTTGAAATTAAAACTCCTGGTTTTTGGCAAGAATTTCGAGAGCGAGTTAAAGCTATTAACCCCGAAGCTTATATTGTGGGTGAAGTGTGGGGAGATTCGCGTGAGTGGTTGGATGGGACACAATTTGACGGCGTAATGAATTATTTATTTGCCGGGCCGACAATTGCCTTTACCGCAGGCGATCGCGTAGTCTTAGAACAAGTTCAAAGTCGTGACTATCAACCTTATCCACCTTTATTTGCTGCTGAGTACGCCACTAAAATCCAAGAACTATTGCAACTATATCCTTGGGAAATTCAGCTAACGCAACTCAACTTACTTGCTAGTCACGATACCGCACGTTTAATGACTATTGCAGGTGGCGATAAAGCCAGCATCCAATTATCAACTTTACTTTTGCTCACCTTTCCTGGTGCGCCCAGTATTTATTATGGTGATGAAGTGGGTTTACCCGGTGCAATAGACCCCGACTCCCGACGCGGCTTTCCGTTAGAAGCGAATTGGGATCAAGAAATTTTGCAAACTCACCGCCAATTAATTGACATTCGTCAAGCTTACCAAGCTTTGCGGATAGGACATTATCAAGTTCTTTATGCCCAAGGGACACTATATGTTTTTGCCCGCACTTTAGGTACAGAAGAATTAATGATAGTCGTTAATACTGGCACAGCATCTGCTCAAGCAAACATAGATATTACTAGTTTGCAAGCTCAACCTAGCAAGCTGCTATTTGGCTACGCAGAATTTGAATGGAATAACGCAGGAGAAACTAAACAACTTTCTCTCACTGTTCCTCCCCGTACTGGGTGCATTTTGGCTTAAATACAGAAATCATATTTAATTTTTGAACAAGAATGATAGTAATACGTTTCGGTTAAGATCCCCCCGCCTGCGGCGACCCCCTTAATAAGGCAGGGCTGTTTCATTCTGAGAAGAAAAATCTGGAAGTCTTATTTTTTCGTTTGAATTTAGGTTAGTCGTAGAGGGCAGAGTCTCCCTGCCCCTCTAATACCCTGTGCTAAACTTATTTTCTCTAGAAAATGAAACAGCCCTGCCCTTAGAAAGGGGAATCTACAACCTTTTGCTACACACAGCAGGACTTTTCAAACATCCTCTAAATGTAAATCTGATTAATCTTCTTTGGATAAAGTATCCTCAACAGAAGTAGCTGAATTTTCTTCCGGCCAATCATCATGATTACTAGGAGAATTACAAACTATCACCACCTCAGCATCTTGTGAATGATGAGTTCCCCATTCATCCAATACATCTTTGATTAAAATCTCTTGTACCCAAATTTTGGCAACAACTGTTAAAGGTAAAGCTAAAAATAATCCTAAAAAGCCAAAGAAAGTCACAAAAAACAATTGAGAAATTAAGGTGACGGCGGGTAACAAGGAAACTTGCTGCGCCATGACATAAGGTGTGATGAAATTACTTTCGGTTTGTTGAATAATAAAGTAAAGAATTAAGACCGCAACAGATTTCCAAGGCGCATCTAATAAAGCGATCGCCATTGCGGGAACTAAACTTAGTGTTGGGCCAAGATTGGGTATTAAGTTTAAAAATCCTGCCAAAACAGCTAAAGCTAAAGCCGCTTTAACACCCAAAATTGATAAGCCAACCACACTCATCAATCCCACAACACCCATTGCAATTAACGCACCTGTGACCCATCCGCCTAATGAGACTTCACATTTATTTAAAATACCATCTACTCGGCGGCGATAAAAGGAGGGAAATAAGCGAATAAATACTTTGCGGTAGGCTAAGGGATCTGCTAACAGCATTCCCGTCCACACCAGCACCAACAAAACTTTCAGGACAACTTCTAAAGAACTGGAAACAAAAGCAAAAGAACTCCCCAAAACGCGATTAATAAAAGGCTGTGCTTGCTGAATCAGACTGTTGAGATCGGGAATGTAGGGAACTAACTGGCTGGGAACTCTCGTTTTCATTTCATCCAGCCAACTATTAAAGCGTTCTAAACCTTGGGGAACACGGTAAGTTAATTCATGAAATTGTTGGGCAAAAGGTGGCACAATCAATAAGAAAAAAACCACCACCGCAGCAAAAAACAGAGCAACTGAAAGGAGTACAGCAAATCCCCTTTTCATCCCCAAGTTTTGGAAGCGCTTTGCTAACCGATTTAAGGTGGTGGCTAACACCACGGCGGCAAACATGAGTAACAATACTTCTTTGATTTGCCACAATATATATAGAGAGAGAACTATGGCGATTAAGCCAATCCATTGACCAAGGTTCACAGGCTGACTCCCGGCTGTTGGTGTGATGCTTCTGGTAATGCAGTTAGGTTAGCTGATTTTAGCGACAACGCCTAGGTGATTTAAATTAAGTTTGTTTCTGGGTTTGGAATCGCCAGAATAAAGCGATCGCCATAATTATAGTAGGCAATAAAACTAAAATTAGGGCGTTTATTGCTGTCGCCGGCAGCGCCACGTTTGGCAGTACATACTTAATTAACAGCGAGATCAACGCTGATAGTACAAGTAGTTTGACAATAAAACTGAGTTGATTTTCCATAGCAGTACGGCAATTCACCTGTTTCTGTAGGGTATACCCGAATCTAGGCGCAATGGAAGACTCTCTACAATATTCATATAAATACACATGAAGGTTGAAGTCTGAAGTCTGAAATGAAGCAACCCAGGTAGTAAGCTTTTTAGGAATTTAGAATGGGGGACTTTATGTTTTGTCATTTGTCAACACAAAGGACAAATGACCAATGACTAATGACAAATCTAAATTGAGGATACATCAAAATGCCTGTAGAAAAAAATAACAAAAATTCCATCAAACCGCCGCGAATCAGGCAGTTTGGGGGTAGCTTACTAATTTTGTTTACTCTGTTATTACTGCTTAATTTTATAGTTCCTAGTTTCTTTGGCCCTCGATTACCACAAGTACCTTATAGTGACTTTATTACTCAAGTACAACAGGGTAAAGTAGACCGCGCCGTTGTGGGTGGCGATCGCATTGAGTATACCCTTAAAACGCCAACTGCCGATGGTAAAAAGACTGAACAAGTATTTGCAACTACACCAGTCGCCCTCGATTTAGATTTACCTAAAATTCTGCGTGAGAATAACGTTGAGTTTGCCGCACCACTCCCAGACCAAAATGGTTGGATTGGAACTCTCCTCAGTTGGGTTGCACCACCGTTAATTTTCTTTGGGGTTTGGGGCTTTTTAATGAATCGCCAAGGTGGTGGCCCGGCTGCACTCACAGTTGGTAAAAGCAAAGCTCGCATTTATTCTGAAGGTAGCACTGGGGTAAAATTCCCCGATGTAGCTGGGGTGGATGAAGCCAAAGCCGAACTCGAAGAAATTGTAGATTTCCTGAAAAATGCGACCAAATATACCAACTTAGGTGCAAAAATTCCTAAAGGTGTGTTGTTAGTCGGCCCTCCGGGTACAGGTAAAACATTACTAGCAAAAGCGATCGCAGGGGAAGCTGGCGTTCCTTTCTTCAGCATTTCCGGTTCAGAATTTATCGAATTGTTTGTTGGTGTGGGTGCGGCGCGTGTGCGCGACTTGTTTGAACAAGCCAAACAGCAAGCACCTTGTATTGTCTTCATCGATGAATTAGACGCACTGGGTAAATCTCGCGGTGGTGCGGGTGGATTTGTCGGCGGTAACGATGAACGGGAACAAACCCTCAACCAATTACTCACCGAAATGGATGGCTTTGATGCCAACACTGGAGTAATTATCATTGCCGCTACCAACCGTCCAGAAGTGCTTGACCCAGCTTTACGCCGTCCCGGACGCTTTGACCGTCAAGTTGTGGTCGATCGCCCTGATAAAATTGGTCGAGAAGCAATTCTCAAAGTTCATGCACGTAACGTCAAATTGGCGGATGATGTTAACCTCGCCACCATCGCTATTAGAACTCCTGGTTTTGCTGGCGCAGACTTAGCTAACCTTGTCAACGAAGCCGCATTGTTAGCCGCAAGGCAAAATCGCCCAGCGGTGGTTATGGCAGATTTCAACGAAGCAATTGAACGTTTAATTGCTGGGTTAGAAAAACGCTCTCGCGTACTCAACGAAACCGAGAAAAAGACCGTTGCTTATCACGAAGTTGGTCACGCTATCATCGGTGCATTGATGCCGGGTGCTGGTAAAGTTGAAAAAATCTCTGTTGTCCCCCGTGGTGTTGGGGCTTTGGGTTATACAATTCAAATGCCCGAAGAAGACCGCTTTTTGATGATTGAAGACGAAATTCGCGGTCGCATTGCTACCTTATTAGGTGGACGTTCCGCCGAAGAAGTTGTGTTTGGCAAAGTTTCCACAGGCGCAAGTGACGATATCCAAAAAGCCACAGATTTAGCCGAACGCTACGTTACCTTATATGGTATGAGCGATAAATTAGGGCCAGTTGCCTTTGAGAAAATTCAACAACAGTTTCTTGATGGTTACGGTAACGCTCGCCGTGCTATTAGTCCTCAAGTAGCGCAAGAAATTGACCACGAAGTGAAACAAATCGTAGACAATGCTCACCATATCGCCTTGAGCATTCTGCAACAAAACCGCGACTTGTTAGAAGAAACCGCCCAAGAACTGTTGCAACGCGAAATTCTCGAAGGTAAAGATTTGCGCGATCGCCTCACGCAAGCCAAAGCCCCCGAAGACCTGACAGAATGGTTACGCTCAGGGAATGTATCACCCGATAAACCACTCATGCAATCTGTGTTGAATTAAACTTGTATGGTGGGTTGCGCTTTGTGGCAACCCACCATTAAAATATTGATTAATTATATGTATATATGTACAATTCAATTTTATGATGAAAAATATCATCATAAAAATAGTTAGTTGATTCTAGAGTTAGCGGTTCAAAATTGAATGTAAATTTTTAATAAATATTAAACCAGTCTCTCCAGTAATTTGATGCATTAAAAATATGAGAGTGAGCAACTAATTTGTTAATACTATCTGGTAAATCGATATTAGAGTTGATGTCTCTAAAAGCTGAACGCAAAATATCTACACCATCTTTCCATGCAAATATGTAAGATTCTGCTGAAGGTGAAGAATAATACACTTTCCGCTTTAAATGTGAATTTAATGAGAAAGAATATACTGCTGAAGCTGCTCTTAATAAATCAATTGTATCTGGTTTTTGGTTTTTTAAATAAAGAAGTGCTTCCTTGAATGTACTCCATAGCTTCTCTAAGTCACTGCCCTGCTTAATCATTGTAGTGATTCTATTTTGTACCATTTGTACTTGATTGTCATCACCTGATATTTTCACAATATCCATTGGAATTACAAACAATTCTTTGCTGTTTAAGGCCTTAATTAAATTTTCAAAAAACGGATTTCTTTTCCTTCGCTCTTGATCGGTATAAATATAATTGATAGCTATATCTTTTACAAAATTTTCAGATAATAAATTTATAACATTTATAGAAAAATTAATGTCATTACTCGTGCGTCGAATCCATTTAATAGCTGTTTGCTGATGTTGACGGCTAAATTTAGCTAGTTCAGGACGATGTGAATTCAAAATAACTTCACTAAATAGGTGTGCATCTGGCACTAATGGAGTAAATTGTAGTTCTTTGTACCCTGGTGCAAGAGCAACAATAAATTCGTTAAGACTCAACTCACGGCCTAAATCCCTAGAAATGGTTCCAAGAGAATCTACCAATCTTGATTCAACAGTCCAAAACTCTGTCTCTGCTTGAAGATCAACGTGACTAACAAGTGACCGAGATGTTTTATTGTTAGAGCTTAACTCATCATTTAATTTTTCAATCACTATTGAAGGTGAATCTAGATATAAAGACTCAATATATTGAGTTGCAGAACCTGCATTTGTTGCTTTCAAAATATTTCTGTAAAGCCCAGATGAAGCGGAGGATGCTTGTGAAAGTGGTTGTCCAGGTTTATCGGAAATTCTTTTAATTTCATCTGTAAGATGTTCAAACAGCATATCGGCACAAAGCTGTCCAATACGCTCAAACTCTTCATCTTTTTCTAAACCTGCACGCGATACAGTAGTTCGGAAGCGGCGATCATTTCTAACTGATAAAATTGCACTGATTGAGCGTTCAGAATACAAGTTGGACTGATAGCTAAACCAAGGCAGTCCATTAGATACACGAATTCCTTCAATACACACAGCTGGCAATTCTTTTTCAGGACGTTGTGCAAATGAACGTTCTAACCATAAGTTGCTGTTTACAGCAAATGCAAGTTCGTATTGTCCTGCTCTATCTTCGCCTTGTTCACAACGTTTTTTAACAATAACATCTAATTTCTTACCTGAAGCTTCATCTTCTAAAGAAGCTGCTTTAAGCTGATCTGTATGGAAGTATCTCAAAGCTTCTTCAGGTGAATTGAAACCAATCTGTTGAGGTTCCTGAGTAGCATCAACAAATTCAACACGGCAAGCTGGAAGAATAATCCAATATCGGACAATCTCCTCTATTGTTTTTTTAGAGAGATCAACTGTTTCACGAAGACGTAAAGTTACGCGTGTACCATGAGGTTCAAGCCCCTCAAGTAACTGATCATCAGGCTGGATTTCTCGCAACAAGTAATCTGTATCTACTGATGTCATACGAATACGATGTCCTTTGCGATCGCGACAAGTAACAATTTCAATATCATCTGACACCATGAAACAAGTTAATACACCAATACCAAAGCGAGAAATTGGAGTAAAATCTTTAAAATCAGATTCAAATTGAGATGTATTGTAGTACGAAGAACCAACCATCATTAAATGATTTTCGATGATGTCCTTATCCATGCCAATACCATCATCTTCAACAATAAGTTGTCGATTATCAGGTTTCCATCTAACCCTAACAGTTCCTATAGGTGGCGTTGTTGTTTGACCTTTTTCTCTTGCCTTCCTGATATCCAGATGATGTTGAAAGCGAACAGCATCAATTGAATTTTGTAGCAATTCGCGAATTGCTACTGTTGCATCATTGTAGATTGTGTGTCCAACTAATAGGTTTAGTAATCTTCCTCGATCAAGTTCAAATTTTAAAGGGCTTGGTGGTACACCTTCAAGTTGTACATCACCTTTGACTGTATGCCAGGGAAAAATATAGTCTTTGCCGTCTCGTTCTTGCTGACTTTTTTCAGCCCATCGCTTCGATTGAAATATTTGTTTGTTAGCGTAGGTAATGTACTCTTGAAGTGCAAACAGAGGTGCTTCTTCTCTAAAATTTGCAGAGATTTTAACAATACAAGAGTCAGGATCTGTTAGCTCAAATGTCCGGTTTATGTGATAAACAGCAAAAGTTCCTAATTGTCTATCCCATTCCGAAACTCCTTTAGGATCTGATAGTCGAATAGTTTGAAACATAACAGATGGAGTACGATCTTGCGTTACATGTAAAAGATCAACAGTACGGAGCAAGATTCCTGCATACTGAACATTGACACCAGATGGAGGTGTCGCACCACATAGCGCAAACAAAGGATACTTATCATATTTATCCAAATCATCTGCATGGTGACTTTCGCACACAGTACCAAGATATTCACGAAAGCGAATTGGTAAAGGTGATAATAGCTTTTCTAATTCTTTGGCAATAGCATTAATTTGTGATCCCCATTTTCGTGAGTGGTTGCCTGTTATCCATTCACGTATCCGTGCAGCATGTCCCTTACGGATATATTCTTGAAAGAAAAACCGTTCTTTTTCATCATCTGTCATGCGATGCGTTCGAGCAATAAGATACTCACGACCTTCATTAGTACGTTCAAGACTTTTAAGCCAGTTTTGAAATTCTTCATTATTTTTTCGTTGCTGATATTCCTCAGTCGTCACCAACATCCCCAAATCGTGAAGATATATCGATAAAACAACCAACAACCAATCAGCAGGAGTCATCTTAGTTGATGTCTCTTTTGGAATTAACCAATCAAGCATCCTTAGCATGAAATCAATATGTGATATGTCATGCTTTGTATAAGTGGCAAAGATTCCCTCATGTCCAATAAGGCGTAGCATCTCAGTAACTTGCTCTCGAACACCTGGTAAGGAGAGATTGCTAAATTCTGATAATTCACGTACCTTATCAGCTTGTCTTTCAGCCTCTGTCTGTAATGCCATCCTAATTTACTCCAGCTAGTCTAGTTTAAAAAACAATTTTTTGTTCTGTACCGCAAGTTTTTAGCCTGCGGCTGCATCTGACTTATATAGATAATCTGAAAGATACGTGTGTAAGTTTAATTGAGTAATTTTTGACAGAGGCTGTGGCAAATCTTCTAGAGTAAACCATCCAATAGATTCACACTTATTTGGCTCATTAATCCTTGGCTCACCAGTAAAATGTAAAGCTATATATGTGATAGAAATCCAGTGTTGTTTCTCTTCTAATAAGATGTGGTCAAACACGCCTAAAATATCTTTAACCTCTATTTGCATTCCATATTCTTCTTGGATTTCGCGTTTAATTGCTTCAATGAGGGGTTCACCAAATTGGACACCTCCACCAGGAAACTCCCATGTTCCCCTTTCATTTCTAGCGGCTTGACCTCGCTTTGCTAAAAATAGTAGTCCTTTGTCATTGAATATGACAGCACCAACCCCAACTCCTATATAATCGTGTCCTTCTATCATGTTGGATTTATTTAATGAGTGGGATGATGTAGCTTTGTACGTAACTAATGATGATGATCACAACAATCACAACAAAAAAAAGAACATAAGTTTCCTGCCAACGCCAAAAATTACTTTTTTTAGGAAGTTTACGAAAACCAACACCAACAACTTTATTTAAAAGTTCTACTTCTTCAGTTCTATAATCTAACCAAGAAAATATCCCTGCTACAATTGAGAACACAACAAATGCAGCTAAAATCACAAGTAGTCCCAGCAAACCTTGAAGTGCTACTTTAGTGATTTCAGGAGTAAGATTAAGTTGCTGCCGACCTACAAATAAGGCAACTCCAGCAGTAGCAATAGCAGTAGCTAGTGTTTGAAATAAAGTTAGATATTTATGAATATTTTCATTTAATGAACGAATTTCTTGAAGAATATATTTGTACCTTTCTAAGTAAAACTCTTGAATCAAATCTGACTTAGTAAAAGAATCATCTTTGTTATCCATAGATTGATTAGTTTGTGAATCTTTTGACATTATTACTCCTTATGTACTACTGAAGTCACTATGTTTTCAATTTATTTTTAACAAAATACTTATTTGTTAAGTTAAATTAACTTAAGCTTTTTATCAAATCATTAATTAATGTAAATAAGAATTTTTTTAGCTATTATGTTAATTAGGTATTATTTTAAACTTTCTAAACCGTAAGTAAGTCGGTGGAAAAATTTACAGG
>NZ_DF978426.1:225381-311096 GCF_002897135.1 Nostoc cycadae WK-1
GTTTGGTTTTTTTAAGTCGTTCTACTTAAATGTCACGTTATAGTTCACCGCAAACTGAGCAGCCAAGAATTTGAGTCAGAGCAAGTCTCAAACCAAACTGTGAGTACCACAACTACTCACTACATTGAGGAAATAGATTTAGTTGATCTTAATGAAGTAATTTGAGGCATTGTTGCCCGTGCAACAAACTACACCTCTAATTTAAATATGACTATTTTTTAAAATACACCATAATCTGTATACTGCCTTTTATACGGAGGTTGCAACCCCAAAACAATATCATCTTTAGGAACACCCATCTTCACCAACTCCTCAGCCGGATTTTGATCTGTTAAATTCTGCTGAAGCCAGATTTTTCCGTTTTTAATGTCTAAGTGGATAACACAGCGATAAACACGGTTAAATTGTTGCCAACCTACATTCATCCACTGATAATGATCTCGTTCTGTGTCAAAGATAAGTTGAGTTTCAACCTGCTCATTAGAAACATCGTCATTGGCATAATTAGTAAGTAAGGTCTGAATGTACTCTCGGTATTTAGCTATTTTATCCATTGCACAATCACCTCGTTTACGGGGTGGTAGACAACTAACAACACTTGATATTTTTGTAATGCTGTCTGTGTAAACTTTAGGAGGAATAGGTCTGTCGAATTTATATCTTAGAGGATGTCTGAGAAGTATTAAATATTTCGCCAGATCCCCCCTAACCCCCCTTAAAAAGGGGGGAATAATCTCAAAGTCCCCCTTTTTAAGGGGGATTTAGGGGGATCTACAAGTCTCAAGTACAACATCAAAAAGCAGACATCCTCTTAGTTAAATTCGGGCAGTCGTTTCTTGAATTCGGGCAGTCGTTTCTTGAATTCGGGTAGTCGTTTCTTGATTTCGGGCAGTCGTTTCTTGATTTCGGGCAGTCGTTTCTTGATTTCGGTACACCCTTACACCTACTACCCATTCCCCATGTTTCTTAATCCCGCAAACTCACGTATATTTAAGGTGTAGCTGACCATCTAAGAGGTATAACGTGGATACCATTGCTATCCCTACTCTCAATCGCCCAGTGGATGCCACGGTAGAGATTCCTGGTTCTAAAAGTATTACTAATCGGGCATTACTCGTTGCAGCTTTGGCACAAGGTGACTCAATTTTAGAAAATGCCTTGTTTAGCGAAGACAGTAAATATTTTGCCAAATGTTTAGAAAATTTAGGCATTCCTATCAGCCTAAATCCTGATTTAGCCCAGATGCAGGTGTCAGGAAAAGGCGGTGAAATTCCTGCAACCCAAGCGGATTTATTTGTAGGTTTAGCAGGTACAGCCGCACGGTTCATCTCAGCTTTGGTGGTACTAGGTAATGGTGAATATCGTTTAGATGGTGTACCCAGAATGCGGGAAAGACCAATGGGCGATATGTTGACAGTGTTCCAAACAGGCGGAACAACTGTTAATTTTGAAGGTAATGCTGGTTATATGCCCTACACTATTTACGGTCAGCAATTTGCTGGTGGACATATTCGCATCAAAGCCAATCAAACTAGTCAGCAACTTTCAGCTTTGTTGATGATTGCGCCTTATGCTCAACAAGACACAATTATTGAGATTGAAGGCACATTAGTTTCCCAATCTTATGTAAAAATGACTTGTCGCCTCATGGCAGATTTCGGCGTAGAGGTGAATCAAATCGGTGACAATCAATTTCACATCAAAGCGGGACAGCGTTATCAAGCCAAACATTACACTATAGAACCAGACGCGTCTAATGCTTCTTACTTTTTTGCTGCGGCTGCTGTTACTGGTGGACGGGTGCGGGTGAAGTATTTAACAAAGCAATCATATCAGGGTGATATTCTTTGGCTGAATGTGCTGGAACAAATGGGTTGTCAAGTACGTGAGGCTGATGGCTATATTGAAGTTACAGGGCCAGAACAGTTACAGGGTATCGATATTGACATGAACGATATCTCTGACCTAGTACAAACATTAGGTGCGATCGCTCCTTTTGCCAGTTCACCTGTTACCATTCGTAATGTCGAACATATCCGCTACAAAGAAACAGAACGTATTCGCGCTGTTGTCACTGAATTGCGTCGCTTAGGAGTCAAAGTTGAAGAATTCCCAGACGGGTTAAAAGTTGAACCTAGTCCCATTACACCAGCCGCCATTGAAACTTATCACGATCATCGCATGGCAATGGCATTCGCTGTCACTGGCTTAAAGGCTCCCGGAATTGTCATTAAAGACCCAGGTTGTACGGCTAAAACTTTCCCTGACTACTTCACCCGATTTTTTAAAATGATACAACAATAGCTGGCTAATATTCAGTTCCTACCTTATCCTAACGATTATATTCACGCTAACCTACTTATAGGAGTTGCATCATGTCTAACATACGTGAAGAAATGCCTGTACTGGCGCGTCATGAAGGCGATTGGGTAGGAACCTATACACTTGTAGATACAGAAGGCAAAATTTTAGATAAACATGAATCGCATTTAAGCTGTCAGTTCCCCGATGATAGTCCTTATTCTTATTACCAAATCAATCGCTATAAGTGGGCTGACGGTAAACAAGAAGAACATAAATTTCCCGCAACCTATCGTGATAAATTCCTCTATTTTGATACAGAACGCATCGAAGGCAAATCCTGGGAAATAGACGATTCTACTTTGATTTTGTGGTTTTCTTATAAGACAGTTCCAGCAGCATACTTATATGAAATGATTCAAATCAGCCCCGATAATAATCATCGCGCCCGCACATGGCATTGGTTTAAAAATCATCAAATTTATCAACGTACTCTTATCCAAGAACAAAGAGTTAGATAGTTATCTAAAAATTGAAAAATAGTAACAAATTAAAGTGCGTTAACATAGTGTAACGCACTATTTTATGACATAATAGATAGTTCAATATATATAAATTTAAATATATAACTTACAGATATGGCAAAGACTGACAAAATTAACTTCTCTACTCCTAGCGGGTTTCCCGAATTTTTACCTAGTGAAAAACGCTTGGAATTATATTTACTAGATACCATTCGTAAAGTTTACGAAAGCTATGGATTTACACCCATAGAAACCCCAGCCGTTGAAAGGTTAGAAGTATTACAAGCCAAAGGTAATCAAGGCGACAATATTATTTATGGTATTGACCCTATTCTGCCACCCAATCGCCAAGCAGAAAGAGATAAAGCTGGCGAAACAGGTTCAGAAGCACGGGCTTTAAAGTTTGACCAAACTGTTCCTTTAGCGGCGTATATTGCTCGTCACTTAAATGAATTAACATTTCCCTTTGCCCGTTATCAAATGGATATAGTATTTCGGGGAGAAAGGGCAAAAGATGGACGTTTCCGGCAATTTCGGCAGTGTGATATTGATGTAATTGCACGGCGGGAACTCAGCTTATTATATGACGCGCAAATGCCAGCCATTATCACCGAAATATTTGAAGCAGTGAACATTGGTGACTTTTTAATTCGCATCAACAACCGCAAAATTCTAACTGGATTTTTTCAGTCACTGGGTATTGCCGAAACTCAAATTAAAACTTGTATTAGTATTATTGATAACTTAGAAAAAATTGGCGAAACCAAAGTTAAACAAGAA
Source organism: Nostoc cycadae WK-1 (assembly GCF_002897135.1). Taxonomy (NCBI): domain Bacteria; kingdom Bacillati; phylum Cyanobacteriota; class Cyanophyceae; order Nostocales; family Nostocaceae; genus Nostoc; species Nostoc cycadae. The sequence goes on from NZ_DF978426.1 coordinate 228,987, forward strand.
TTAGAAAAAGAAGGGATTTCACCAGAACAGACAGAAAAAATTATTGAGTTTATTAAAATTAATGGCAGTACTGATGAAATATTAGATAAACTTAAACACCTATCACAAAACTTACCAGACGCAGAACAATTTAGTTTAGGCGTAACTGAATTAGAAACAGTCATTACTGGGGTGCGTAACTTAGGCGTTGCTGATAAACGGTTTTGTATTGATTTAGCGATCGCCCGTGGTTTAAATTACTATACAGGCACAGTCTACGAAACCACCCTCATCGGTCATGAAGCTTTAGGTAGTATTTGTTCTGGCGGCAGATATGAAGAATTAGTTGGGATGTTCATCGGAGAGAAAATGCCGGGTGTGGGCATTTCTATCGGCTTAACTCGCTTAATTAGCAGACTACTCAAAGCAGGTATCTTAAACACTCTACCTGCAACACCAGCCCAGGTAGTAGTAGTCAATATGCAGGAAGATTTAATGCCGACTTATTTAAAAGTATCCCAACAGTTGCGTCAAGCAGGCATTAATGTAGTTACAAACTTTGAGAAACGCCCTTTAGGTAAACAATTTCAAGCCGCAGATAAACAAGGAATTAGATTTTGTGTAATCATCGGTGCTGATGAAGCCGCCGCCCAAAAATCATCACTCAAAGATTTGCAATCAGGCGAACAAACAGAAGTAGCATTAGCAGATTTAGCGGAGGAAATTAAACGCAGACTAGTATAAGTAATTAATAGGCAGGGTGCTATGAACAAACCAATCAAAAGGGCATTTTTAGATACTGAAGATGGACAAATTCTTTATCGCATTAGTGGTGAGGGAGAACCTCTGCTTTTACTTCATCAAAACTTCAGAAGTAGTGATGAATTTCGTGAGTTAATACCAATTTTTGCTCAGAAAAGATTAGTCATTGCTATGGACTTATTAGGGTTAGGAGATTCTGATAAACCGCCAAGAATGTATTCAATTGAGGATTATGCAAAAACTATTATTTTACTCCTAGACGAACTAGGAATCAAAACTGCAAGTATTCTTGGAAACCATACAGGAGCTTATATTGCAGCAGAAGTAGCAGCAGCTTACTCTGAGAGAATCGAGAAAATTATATTATGCAATATAGATAATTTTAGCGAAGAAGGAAAAGCAGCTATCTCCAAAATGTGTGAAAATTTGAATATAAAAGTGGATGGTTCATACCTTATGGAAAGGTGGTTAGCTAGATCAGGTTATATAAATTATGCTGAATTAAAACATCGTTGGCTTTTAGATGAATTAAAATGTTTTGGTTATCCTTGGTATGCACCTTTGGCTGTTATCGACTATTGCCAAAAAATGGAGGCAAGATTCCGTTTAATTAAATCTCCTACATTAATATTATCTGGTACAGAAGACCTAAAAGAAATAGAAAAGCTAGGTTTTGCTAAGACAGATAATCGAAAATTCATTTTAACAGCAGTTCCTCATGCCAAAATGGTTGATATTGAAGATGGAAATATGTCGATGATGAATCAAAAACCTACTGAAATATCAAAGTTAGTAATTAAATTTCTAGAGGAAAACTGAATAAAAGTAAGATACTTTTTAGCGCCAAATTTTTTCGCCATCCTAATGCGTCTGTCATTGTCTACTTTTGCTTGACTACGTAAGATAGTTAAAATACCTATACTATTTTTCTAAAAAATCAATTACTACTTTTAATACTTCTTCTGGTAATTGATTTACCATCCAAAGGGTTCCACTTTCTAGTTCTACTCTTTGGCTATGAGGAATTACATCTTTGAGCCAATATTGATTTTCAGCTTTAGCTAAACCAGCTTTTTCTAATGGTTCTAAGGCCTTTTCCCCTGATAAAATCAGAGTTGGACACTGAATTAAACGAAATCTTTCTGGAGCAGCAAGACAATAATTAGCTATTGCTATCCCAGGATACACAGGAGAGCCAAAACACTTCAAATCCTCTAAAACACAACGATGATTTAATTCTCCGTTACCGATGTAATTCAAACGAGATAACCATTGTTCCATCAAATGAGAGCCATCTGCTTTAATTTGAAATCCTTGAGAATATCTGTGGAGAATTTTGTCTTTTTCCTCTGCATCAAATCCAAATAAATTGCAGAGAATCAGTTTATCAACCCGATTTGGATAAGCTGCGGCTACTTCCCCGGCGATATAACCTCCTGTCAAACTACCGAAAATATTTGCTTTTTGAATTCCTAATTCATCCAAAAGGGCGATCGCTGTTTTAGCATAGTCAGCAACAGAATAAACTCTAGGTGGTTTGTCAGAATCACCCAAACCCATCAAATCCATTGCAATGACTAAATTTTTCTCTGCCAAAATACTCATCAATTCCTGAAATTCATCACTACTGCGAGGAATCATGTGCAGTAAAAGTATGGCTTTACCTTCTCCACCTATCCGGTAAAGAATTTGTCCATCTTCTGTGTCTAAAAATGCTCTTTTAATCCGTTGGCTCATTTTTATACTTTCTACTTTACTAGAGTGTAAATTCTGATTTAATCTTACAGATATCTATGTCTTGATTGCCAAATGAGCGCGTTTCAAATAACGCCCAGTCGGGGAACCCAAAACTTGTCCATTGTTATAAATTAAATTTCCTCTTAAAAATGTACTCTTCACCCGTCCACTTAATTCCATCCCTTCAAAAGGGGTGTAACCTTGCTGTGATTCTGACTCAGCCGCACGCACCACAAAGCTTTCATTAGGGTCTACCAACACCAAATCAGCATCATAGCCAACAGCAATATCCCCTTTTGCTAACAACCCAAACCGCCGCGATGGGTTCCACGATAACAACTTAGCCATCTGGTTATAAGACATTCCCCGCTTGCTACCTTCACTCAACACACCCGAAAGTAAATATTCTGTACCACCAAAACCAGACTTTGCTAACCAAATATTATTCGGGTCTTTTGCACTGCGTTTTTGTTCCGCAGAACAGCAAGCATGGTCACTCACTATCCAATCTACTTGATTATTTAGTACCGCTTGCCATAAATATTCCACATCAGCGCGAGGACGAATTGGCGGGTTGACTTTTGCCCAAGTACCATTAGGGGTATCAACATCTAATAATAAATGTCCTACAGTCACTTCTCGCCGAAAATTGATATGTGGAAAAGCAGTTTGCATCGTCAACGCTGCTTCCATTGCTTTGCGCGAACTTAGATGCAACAAATTGATATTTGCACAGTTAGTTTCATTCGCCAAATAAGATGCAATACAAATTGCTAACCCTTCCGAATGAGGAGGACGCGCAGCACTGTAAGCGTGCAAACCACTCAAGCTAGAATCGTTTTCTACTATTTTTGTATAGGCGTTGAGAATTTCGGCAACTTCACAATGCAAACTTAAGCTAATAGTATCTCGCGCGGCTGGATGCTTTTCTATTAAGCGAGCTATCCCGCGCATGATAAATTCAAAATGTGCAAAGTCGTAGCGTTCTTCTTTATTTATCATCAAAAACAAGTTTTGCTGTTCTGATAAACCATGCAAACCATAGCCGCCATAAAACATGAAAATTTTAAACGAAGATACGCCATATTCTTCAAACAATAAAGGTATTTCGTCGATATGTTGACTAGCTATAGGTGCAACGTGATAGCTGTAATCAACAAAAAAATTACCTGCGGATAACGCCAATACTTCGGGGAAAAAATCGCGGTAGGAACCACCTTTATTTAGATAATATTGTCCGGTACGAATGTAATTGAGAGTTGTAGTTACTCCCCCCATTGCGGCGGCTTTACTTTCCGTCACTGCATCTTTATCGAGGGGTTGATAAATCCCAATGTGCGTATGAGCATCCACTACCCCAGGAAAACCTAGCAAGTTTTTGGCATCGAATACTTCTATAGCTTGGTTTGCGCTAATATGAGGAGCAATTTCCGCAAATTTACCGTTTTTAATACCTATATCAAGTAGTTCGACTGCATCAGCAGAAGGATGAACAACGCGGACATTTTTGATAATTTTATCTAGTAAAGGAGGTTCAGACACAGTAGATCCCACACTAAAATGAGTGTATAAGCTCAAGTTCTGGTTAAACCAGGAATTTCAACATAGTACCGGAACCTAAGCTAAAACCCATTATTATGTAACAGTTTTTTATTCAATCATCTTCAGGATAGAAATAATGGAAACTTTTAATGAATATCATCTCAACCCAGAGCAATTTTCTTTTCTCAAAGGTCTTCAAGATGAATGGGAAGTAATTAGAGATGAGTTTACTATCTTTATTCAGCAAGCATCGCCTGAAGAGTTAAAATTTGCTTACAATGTTTTAGGCCCTAAAAGTAAAACTATTAAAACTAAAGGTGATTCAAAATATAGTGCTTTTGGAATTTTATTCCAAGGGTTATTTATTGAAGAATATATTCAATTACATCAAATACAATATCCAGATTATGGAACCAATGAAGCCTCAGCAAAAGCACTTGCCTTAAGAAATAAATATTTCCCAAATCTAGCTGATGCTATAGATAAAGTAAACTTTGGCAATGACAATATTCTCAGAAACGTGTATTTTGGCACATTCCATCCTGGCTTAGATATTAAGCTCCATGTCAACTATAACCCACATACAAATCGCGGATATTTAGGATTAATTGTGCCGAAGGGTGATGTTGCTATGAAAATCTGCCATGAACAACTTTATTGGCATGAAGGAAAATTCTTGATTTTAGATCACAGCTATCCACACTGCCCACACAATTACACTAATTACGATAGAACTGTTTTAGTTGTAGACTTTTTTAAACCAGATAAACTTAGAGATGAAGTAATAGGGTTTGAAAAAGAACAAGTTACACAACGTATGCAAGATAATCCTTACAGTTTAGGTGTTTTTGGTAAGAGCGATAAAGCGAAGCAAGAAGATTTTATTAAATATGGTTTAGCTCATCAATTAGAGTGGGATAAAGCTTTGTAAGTTGAATTAAATAACAGGAAAAAGCCAACTAGATTATTGAATTTTGAATTTCGCCTGTTATTGCTACTCACTGGTTATTATTCAGCGCAGATTGGAGACGCGCCTCATCTTGCTGGGTAATATCTGGGTTATGTAATATCCAATAACAATCTAGACGATCGCTAGTCCGAAACAAAAGTAGTGCGCCGCTTTCTGTCCAAAAGGGGCCGTGGGGTACGTGGGCTGGTCGCCAATAATAACCATCTTTGCACATAGCTGCATAGCGTCTATTAAATGGATCATCGCTCATAGACCAATGTCCTAGAACATCTCCGCTGATGACATAGGCTTCTTCTGTTGTTGGATGACCTGCATAAAAGTTACCTTCAATCCACATTGGTACTAAGCCAAGAACCCATGTAGCGCGTCCAGTTTTTTTGTTGGTATACAAACTTTTCCGTGCTGAACCAGGAGGTAAAAATGTTGTGCTTTCCCACTTCATTGCGTGGAGTTCTTGTAATGGTACATACTCAGCCATCCGTGGATGAGTCTGCATATTTGCGTGGTATACAGAAGTGGCGGGAATTTGCTCCAGACTGGCGTATTCTTCGGTAATGTAATTAGGGGTAGCATCTGGCATCCATAAGAAAATCGCGTCTTCTTCGGTTTGCCAAGGGCCTGTAGGTATACCAGCAGGAATGAATGAGTAACTGAGATTACGTAGTTTAAACCCACCTTGGCAAAGTTTACCCGTGAGTACAAAAATCTCTACATCAGTGGTGAAATGACCGATAGGTGCGTTCCAACCTTTTTTGAGGATAACTCGCTGTGTCGATTCTCCTGTACTTTCGTTGATAGAGAGAATCTGAGCAGTACCATGTTCACTAGTCACAAAGTTTTTCACCTCAAAAGGCACTTGGGCAAAGTTGCAAACTGAATTGAGTGACTCTTCAGTTTCTACATGGTTGCGTCCTGTTGAGGTTTGATTATTTATTTGTATATTTGTGTCTGTCTGTGAAAGGTTCACATTGTTAGGGAGAGAATATGCGCTTTTATTATCTTCCGGTGCTTGAACCATATTGATTACTTGCATCCACTAATTTATTCATAACAAATGTTTTATTTAGTTTAAAAACTAATGCCGAGTATAAGCACGTTCAAACTTAGTTTTTAATTTTTGTGCTGCGAAGGCTAAAGCTACTGCGAATAATGCAGATGCAACAGCCATAGGGGAAACCCAAGAGTTATCTGTAAGTATAGCTAAAGCAGCGAGGGCGATCGCTCCCCCAAGGGAAATTTGTTTGACTAGCTGTGTCACCTGATAAGCTTGATTGCAAGAACTACATATTTGGGTATGTTGTGACAGTCTATCTAAGGTCAAGGAATTTGCTGGTAACTCATCTGGATGAAAGTTTTTAGCCGAAGAATAACCTTGATAAAATGGTAAACCCTTACCAAATCTGTCTAACCATTTACGGTACTCAATTACTAAGGTGTCAGAAGTTTTGATTGGTAAATAAACTTCTTTGAGGCTTTTACCCAATCGCTGAAGTTGTCTTTTTTGTTCGACAACAACCTGTAAATCACCTTCTAAAATTAAATTGCGTACCAAGATATGATCTAGCCATTTCGGCATTAGCTTCATTTGCCAGGGAAACATATTTCCATAATTTCTCAGGAAAATTCGGCATCTTTCTTTACTCAAAGGAAGTGAATATAAAACTGTTCCGCCAAATCTACCTTTTTCTTGATTGCCAAACTTATAAATAATTAAATTTGGCGCAATAAAATCTATGACAATCCAAGGTTGGTTTGGCTGTCGTATCCCCCGCCAGCGGCTACGAATTCCCTGAATTGAACTCTCAATAACTTCTATTTCTAGTGGTTGGGCATTTTCTCGCTTGCCGAGAATACCATCATGGCTAATAAAAACGTGGGCTGGATCAATGATATTTTCAATAAAATATGTCTGGTCATAAGGTAAATCTCTAATGTAATCTGTACAGAACAAACCTGGCTGATCTAACGCTGGTATTGTGGGAATTAATTCCTCAGCAGGTTTTTCTTCTCCAGCCCACATCCAAACAATACCTTGACGTTCTACAATTGGAAAAGATTTCACACAGGCATTTGCGGGAATTTTGGCATCTTCAGATAATTGTGGAATATGCAAACATTGACCATCAGTCCCAAATTGCCAACCATGATATAAGCACTCAATTTTACCATTAATAATTTGTCCATCAGAAAGTCTAGCAGCACGGTGGGAGCAACGATCTGTTAAACATCCTAATTTTCCATCCTGATTTGTAAACAAAACCAAAGGTTCATCATAGAGAGAAAATCTGTAAGGATATTCTTTTGGTAAATCTTGAACAAAAGCGATAGGATACCAGCAGTTTTTCCAATCAAATGCTTGATTGTTATCTGGTGTTGCTAAAGCATCAAGTCCTGGTTGATGCGGTATGGTTGTCATATCTTTTTCCGCGGGTTTTAGCTAAATAAATACTAAAAAATTGTAAGTTATATTCGTTGGATTTGTGATTCACCATAAATCACAAATTTTGCGTTAGGAAATATTTATTTTTTGTATAGATATCCATCATAGACAATTTGATAGAAATAAGAATAACTAATTATGCGAATAAAATTCGCTACTACACAAACTAAAGTCCACCTAAGTGGACTAATAAAATAACCTGCGTAGGCTGGTTATGTCTGTATGGCCGCGATTTCTAATTGCCAAGGCTGAATAAAATATGATTCTTAGTTTTGATATCAAATTTTCTCATAAGTCAATTCGGATTGCTATATCTTCTAGATTAATTGAGATTTTTATTGACAATGCCTACCCTACGGGATAGTGTACCTTGTGATGCGCTGGTGCGTTAGGTTACTTAATATTTACGAAAACGAGAAACGCTATAACTGCTATAACTAATCGAGTATGATGAAACAAGACCCTACAAACACTTTAAAAGTTGCCCAGCAAGCATTTGAGCATTTTACATCTGGTCTAGCTACGGGAGACTGGCAAGCATTTCTCGATATGCTTACAGAAGACTTTACCTTTTGGTTTCCGATGGGAAAGTTTCACGGGTTGAATGAGGGGAAAGAACGCGCCCAAGAGTTTTTGCAATATGTTTCGGAATCTTTTGGTTCGGGAATTACGTTAACGTCTCTAGACCGTGTTACTAGTAATGAGACAACCGTTGTCTTTGAGTTTCGTGACGAAGGGCTATTATTAGGACAACCTTATAAAAATCGTGTTGCAGTTTCTTTTGATGTGTGCGGCGATAAAATTTGTAGCTATCGAGAATATTTTGGTAGCGATGGTAAGTCTTATTAGTCAAGGGTCAATGAACAAATGTTAATTGAGTTCTTTTAACTCTTTGCATTTAGCTTCTGCGGCTTGATAAGCAGCTAAATATTCTTTACCGCCCAACATCACATCACCATAGTATTCATAAGGTGTTGTACCGTAAATTGGTAGGGGATCATCTTCAGGATAATCTTCTTTTGATTCTTCGATGATGGCTTTTAGTTGTTTGGCGGTCAAACTTTGTGCTGAAAAGTACCAAATTTCTTGGTTGTTTTTACGTATGTGGGGTAAATTAGGGTCAATGATGCGCGTGATAGAGTCTTCCCCAGAAGTATCTTTTAACTCAATCCAACCGTGTTCAACAGGGCGATAAGGTTTACCTGAATAAACTAAAAACCCTTGAACATAAATTGCTCCCTCTGTGGATAATGCTGCTTTATAAGCATTATCAAAAATTTTATCTTTTTTACTTTTGATGCGTTTAGCAATTTCCAGCGAAAGGGTTTCGTCCAATGCTTTATTCATTTACAGCGGAAATTTAAGTGCGTACTCATATCTATTCTACCACCGACCCACTCTTGATTTAGTGGACTTATGTATGAGGCGATCGCTCTTATCTACCAAGAAACACTACTCATAAAAAACATTGCTGAATGTAAATAATTTTACATCTATAGCTGGATGTCTATTCTAAATCTTAGAACTTAAGATATACAGTTAAGTATCTGTTGTCTAATCCGTATGACCGTTGTGATTAATCAACATTCCGACAGCATCATCGACGAGCCGTTAAAAATATCCTCAAACAAAGGTTATCAATTTAGCTGGTTTGATTGGTTTTGTCTTTGGTATCCACCGGGATGGTTAGTTTTGTTTAATCGGCATTGGCAACATTATCATAGCGACCAGGATGGTTGGAATTGGTGGGAATATATCTTATTTTTGCTACCTTGCGGATTTTATTTAGCACTGTTGATGCGATGGTTGCGCTTGGGTTGTCGTTCACCAAGAAAAGAAGTCGGAGAATTTAATCCCAACTATCAACAAGCTTTTCGCAAAGAAATTTTAGCCCCCATCGTTAAATATTATTTTCAGGGAGAACTGCAACAGATTAATAACTTACCGCAAACAGGGCCGATGATTGTCGCCATGAATCATGCAGGGATGTGTTTTCCTTGGGATTTTCTTACTTTAGGTTATTTATTAAGTGAAACACGCGAATGGGTAGTGCAACCATTAGCCAGTGTATCTTTATTTGAACATCCTTGGATAATTTGGTGGCTACCTTCACAATGGTCACAGGTTTTAGGTGGAGTGCGGGCAGAGATTGGTGATTTTGAGGCAGCGATCGCTCAGGGTAAAATTTTACTATATGCACCTGAAGGTATCCGCGGGCCGGGTAAAGGTTGGCACAAACGCCATCAACTACAAAAATTTGATATCAGCTTTATGCAGTTGAGCGATCGCTATCATATTCCCATTCTGCCAGTACTTTGCATCGGTAGCGAGTTTTTACATCCTTGGACTATTAATAGTAAAAAATTACAACGCATCATTAAATTACCATTCTTACCCATATCTCCATTAATGCTGATTTTGCTTTTATTTCCCTCAATGGGAATTTGGGCAATGAAAACTCGCTTAAAATATTTTATCCAGCCTTTAGAACAGCAGATTTATTCGGGTAAAGACCGTGCAGATACTTATCAACAAGCACAGAAATTTCGAGATAAACTACAAACTCAACTTAATCAAGAGTTGAAGAGTATAAACAAATTTTTTTAAGTAAGTCTTGTTGTCTCTCACATTGACTCGACAAAAGCAGCACCAAAGCGATAGCCTTTACCATAAACCGTGTGAATCAAAGTAGTTTCTTTACCTACCTCGATCTTCCGGCGCAACAGGCGAATTAATGCAGCTATAACATTACTACTTGGTTGTTCTTCATCTTGCCATAGATGTTCCATGATTTGAACATGAGTTAGCAACTGTCCTGTGTGTTCCATAAAATATTGCAGCAGTTGGCTTTCTTTTTGCGATAGTTCAATAATGCGTCCTTGACGGTAAGCTACTTGGTTGTCGCAATCAAGTTCTAAATCAGCAACAACTAGCCTTCCTGGAGTAGTTTCATAGGTTTGCAAACCACCACGCCGCAATAAAGCCCGGACTCGCGCTAATAACTCCCGTAATTCAAAGGGTTTGACTAAATAATCATCTGCACCAGCGTCTAAACCTTGCACGCGATCGTCTAAAGTATCTTTGGCAGTAAGAAACAGCACAGGTGTATTTTTGCCTTGTCGTCGCAATTCGTGGCAAATCTCTAACCCGGTTTTTCCTGGTAACATCCAATCTAAAATTAGTAAGTCATAATTACTGGCTGTTGCCAGTTGACTACCATTCGTCCCATCATAAGCCGCATCTACGGTGTAACCTTCACGAGTTAACACGCGACTTAAGGGGTCAGTTAATTCTACTTCATCGTCAACTAATAAAATTCTCATGCTGCTTATGGTAAGCAATCGAGATATTCTCAATAATAAATGAACTGCCAACACGCTAAGGATATCAAGAAAAAGAATGTTGACTGTTGCACTACCGAAAGGGGAACTACTAAAAAATAGCATCCGCCTGTTGCAATCTGTAGGATTAGATTTTAGTGCTTTTTTAGATTCTGGAAATCGCCAACTTCAGATTCTTGATGCTAGTGGACAAGCTAAGGGTTTGTTGGTACGCGCACAGGATGTACCTGTCTATGTAGAATATGGTCAGGCACAGTTGGGTATTGTTGGTTACGATGTGTTGCGAGAGAAACAGCCACAAGTTGCACATTTGGTTGATTTGCAATTTGGCTATTGTCGCATGTCAGTGGCAGTTAAAGCATCAAGTCCTTACAAATCACCTTTAGATTTCTCACCGCATTGTCGAATTGCTTCTAAGTATGTCAATTGTGCTAGAGAATATTTCCAAAGTCTAGATTTACCTGTAGAAATAGTGCCATTATCCGGTTCAGTGGAACTTGGCCCAATTACAGGAATGTCAGAAGCAATTGTAGACTTGGTTTCTACGGGGCGGACTCTGCGAGAAAATGGTCTAATTGAGCTTGAAACTTTGTATCACAGTACAGCGCGGTTGATTGGACATCCTTTAAGTTATCGCATCAATACAGGTAATCTGTGCGAATTGAGTGCGAAATTGCGAGAGGTGGCTTTGGTGGGGGTTTAGAAGTTTAGAGGGTTAGGGTGTGGGATTTTCTTACCTAGTTTCTATTGCCCATTCCCTACTCCCTAATTTATTGCGTCTACACTAGAATTATGCCCAATTTTAAAGTATGGGGCGATCGCTTTGTTGTTTACAACCCAAAAATCTCAACCAACTCTGCTGAAAAGTCAGAGTTAGTTAACTGATTTTATAAAAAAGCACATTTTTCAAAACTTTTAATCAAACCTTTTTTAAGCTTTTCCCAAAAATTAATGCCAGATGAATCTTATAATCACGAACAGGCGAGGCTAGAAGCCCTGCGCCGATATCAGATTTTAGATACTGAACCAGAGCAAGCCTACGATAATCTTGCCCGATTAGCGGCCTTTATTTGTGGTAGTTCTATCGCTTTGGTAAATTTCATTGATGAAGACCGTCAATGGTTTAAAGCCAAACTTGGTTTAGATGCGTCAGAAATGCCTCGAAATGTGGGATTATCGTATCTTTGCTTAGAACGTAAGGAAGTTGTAGTTGTAAAAGATACATTAGAAAATCAAGAATATGCTGTTAATCCCGCAGTAACGGGCTATCCATATATCCGGTTTTATGCAGGTGTACCTTTGATTTCTCCAGACGGACAGATATTAGGAACTCTGTGTGCAATTGACCCAGTACCACGGGAACTAGACCAACAACAAGTAGAGGCGCTGTTGGCTTTAGGTCGTCAGGTAATTAGTCAGTTAGAACTGAGGCGGAATTTAGCCGAAAGGCAGCAAACTGAGGCTTTTTTGCGGGAAAGTGACCAACGGCTGAAGTTAGCATTACAGGCGGCTAAACTTGGTTCTTGGCAACTCAACCTCAAAACATGGGAATTATCAGCTTCTAGTCAGTGCTATCTCAACTTTGGTCTGCCTTCAGAAACCGAGTTCACCTACAATACGCTATTGGAATGTATTTATCCTGACGATCGCTCGAATATGCAGGAGTGTGTCAGACAAGCTATAGAAAATCACGGCGATTATGAAGCAGAATATCGCTGCATTTGGCCGAATGATAACAGTATTCATTGGATATTAGCACGGGGTACTGTCATCTACGATAGTGAAAATCAGCCAATGCGAATAATTGGTGTGACTCTAGATGTCACTGACCGCAAGCAAGCAGAAGAAGAACTTAAACGGCAGAATTTGCGATCGCAATTATTTGCCGAAATCACCCTCAAAATTCGAGAATCGTTACAATTAGAAGAAATTCTGCAAACGACAGTTCAAGAAGTTCAAAAACTGCTGCACGCTGACCGAGTATTGATTTTTCAGCTTTGGCCTGATGGTTCAGGCACAGTAGTTAAAGAAGCCGTTTTACCAGGTTGGCCTGTGGTTTTAGGAAAAAACATTCTTGACCCTTGTGTTCAACAAGATTACGTAGAAAAGTATCGTCAAGGACGCATCAGTGCAATTTTCGATATTGAAAAAGCTGATATCCAAGACTGTCATCGAGAATTTCTCCAACAGTTTGGTGTCAAGGCGAACCTCGTAGTGCCAATTCTAATTCGAGATGGGATTTGGGGCTTATTGATTGCTCATCAATGCGCTCACCCCCGCCACTGGACAAACTTTGAAACCCAATTATTGCTACAGTTAGCCAATCAAATTGGCATAGCTTTATCCCAGGCGCAACTTTTAGAACAAGAAACCCGCCATGTTCAAGAATTAGCACGTTCTAATTCAGAGTTAGAGCAGTTCGCCTATGTAGCTTCTCATGATTTGCAAGAACCGTTGCGGATGGTGACAAGTTATTTACAGCTACTAGAGAGGAAATACAGTAACCAACTTGATGCAACTGCCGATCAGTTTATCAACTATGCCGTAGATGGGGCGCGGCGAATGCAAAGCCTGATCAACGACTTGTTAAATTATTCACGGGTGACGACACGCGGACAACCTTTTGTGCATGTGGATTGTGCAGAAATTTTACAGCAGGCGATCGCTAACCTAAAATTTGCTATAGAAGATAGTGGCGCAGAAATTACATATAATCATTTACCAATAATCACAGCCGATCCCATACAACTAACACAAGTCTTGCAAAACCTCATCGCTAACGCCATTAAATTCCGCAGAGAAATACCACCACAGATTCATATTGAGGCTGTGAGAGCAGACGAAGCAGGGGAGCAAGAAAGCAAGAGAGAATATACTACTCAAAACTCAATTACTCCCCACGGGCTGAACGCCCCGCTACCGCTAACAGCACTCCCCACTCAAAATGAATGGCTATTCTCTGTCAGAGATAATGGAATTGGCTTAGAAGCACAGTACGCTGAACGTATTTTTGTCATTTTTCAGCGCCTACATGGTAGAAGTAAGTACCCAGGTACTGGTATTGGTTTAGCAATTTGTAAGAAAATCATAGAACGCCACGGCGGACATATCTGGGTTGAGTCAGAACCGGGTCAAGGCTCGAACTTCTGTTTCACAATTCCAGATCAAGCAGGTCAACAATCGTGAATAATAGACCAATAATTATGCCAATTGAGGTTTTGTTAGTCGAAGATAATCCTGGCGATGCTGAACTTACACGCATTGCTCTCCAAGATAGCAAAATCTCAATTAACCTGAATATTGTAGAAGATGGCGTAGAGGCAATGGCATTTTTACGTAAGCAGGATAGCTATGCCAGAAAACCCCATCCTGATATTGTACTGTTAGATTTAAACTTACCGAGAAAAGATGGACGGGAGGTACTGGCAGAAATTAAATCTGATGACAATCTCAAACGGATTCCTGTCGTTGTGCTGACCACTTCTCAGTCAGAAGAAGATATACTTAAAGCTTATAACTTAGCTGCTAATTGTTATATCACCAAGCCAGTAGATTTTGATCAATTCGTTAAAATTGTACAATCCATAGAAAATTTCTGGTTTGCGATCGTAAAACTGCCGCCGGAGTAAGGGATATGGCAGGAGAATTAATAAAAGTCTTATTAGTAGAAGATAACCCTGGAGATGTTTTTCTCTTACAGGAGTTATTAAAAGAAATTAATACTGTAAAAGTAGAGTTGTATCCCGTTGAGCAATTGTCAGCAGCGCTCAAGTTGTTAGCGCAAGATAATTTTGATTTGATGTTGCTAGACCTATCTTTACCTGACAGTCAAGGTATTGACACCTTTGTTAAGGCTACCAGCCAAGCAAAAGCTACGCCAATTATTGTCCTAACAGGCTTAGATGATGAAACTTTAGCACTCCGTGCTATGCAAGAAGGAGCGCAAGATTATTTAGTCAAAGGAAAAGTAACTGGTGATTTGTTAGTGCGTTCTATGCGCTATGCGATTGAGCGTCAACGCATTGAACATGCCCTACGTCAAAGCGAGGAAAGATTTCGCGTAGCCCTGAAAAATTCACCGATTTTCGTTTTCAATCAAGATAGAGAGTTACGTTACACCTGGGTTTATAACTCTATTTCTGGGTGGACAACACAAGATATGTTGGGCAAACACGACTCAGAACTGCTCCCAGATGAAGATGCTCAAAATTTGACCACTATTAAAAATAGTGTACTAACTACAGGTATAGGTACCAGAGCAGAAGTAGCCTTAACTACTCCTCAAGGCGTTCGCTATTATGACTTGACTGTTGAGCCATTGCAGAATGAATCACAAGATATTGTGGGGATCACTTGCGCTAGTATCGACATCAGTGAAAACAAACAAGCTGAAGCAAAAATCCGCGAACAAGCCGCATTATTAGACATTACCACTGATGCTATTTGTGTGCGCGATTTAGAAAATAAAATTCTTTTTTGGAACAAAGGCGCAGAAAATCTTTATGGTTGGCAAGCATCAGAGGCTTGGGGTAAAAATGTCAGTGAGTTATTATTTGATGAGTCTTGTCCAGAATTTGAAGCAGCTTGGTTAAACGTTATCAGCAAAGGTAAGTGGCAAGGTGAATTAACTAAACGCACTAAAACAGGCAAAGAAGTATTAGTTGCTAGTCGCTGGAGTTTAGTCCGTGATTCCCACGCAAAACCCCAATCAATTCTCACTGTTGATACAGATATTACTGAGAAACAACACTTAGAAGCGCAGTTATTTCGCGCCCAACGAATGGAAAGCATTGGGACTTTAGCCAGCGGTATCGCCCACGACCTCAACAATATCCTTACGCCGATTTTAGCGGGAGCGCAACTATTACCGCTGAAATTTCCTGATGCTGATGAGCGAACGCAACATTTGTTAGAAATTTTAGAAATTAATGCCAAACGAGGTGCAGATTTAGTTAAACAAGTATTATCGTTTGCACGGGGTGTTGAAGGTCATCGCATCAATTTACAACCTAGACACTTAATTGTGGAAGTTTCCAAGATTTTAAAAGAGACTATACCAAAATCTATTGAGGTTCGCCTTGACTTATCACCTGAATTGTGGGTAGTTTCGGGAGATAGTACCCAACTCCATCAAGTGCTGATGAATCTCTGCGTCAATGCCCGTGATGCGATGCCTGATGGTGGTACTTTAACTATTACGGCTGAAAATTTGTTAATTGACGAAAATTATGCCCGGATGAATTTAGATGCTAAAGTCGGCCCATACATAGTGATTAGTGTCTGCGATACTGGGATTGGCATTCCAGAGGAAATTTTAGATCGAATTTTTGAGCCATTTTTCACAACTAAAGCGGTAGGACAAGGTACAGGTTTAGGACTTTCCACAGTTTTGGGAATTCTCAAAAGTCATGGTGGCTTTGTGAGTGTAGAAAGTCAAGTAGCAAATGGCACTTGCTTTAGGGTTTATTTACCAGCAGTGGGTGAACAAGAAACCTTTTACCAAGAAGAAGTGACATTGCAAGTAGGTCATGGAGAATTAATTTTGATAGTGGATGATGAACCCTCAATTCAGGAGATTACGAGAACATCTCTAGAAACTCATGACTACAAAACTTTAATTGCCAGCGATGGCATTGAAGCGATCGCTCAATATGCCAAAAATGCCGATAAAATTAGTGTCGTCCTCATGGATATTATGTTGCCCTCATTAGATGGGGTAACTGCAATCCGGACTTTACAAAAAATAAACCCCAAAGTCAAAGTTATTGCCACAAGCGGACTCATGCCTAAAGATAAATTGGCAGAGATTATGAAAATGGGGGTCAATAAATTTTTATCTAAACCCTACACGGTGAATGAATTATTACTTAGTTTGCAAGAAATTATCAGCGAAGTTGGTTAATAGTCAATGGTCATTTGTTATGAATTTTTCTTTCCTACACCCCTACACTCTTAAACCCTTATACCTTTTCTACTAAGTCTTACCACTGCCAATCAAATATAACAGCGCCATCCTTACGGCTACACCGCTGGTAACTTGTGACTGAATCAAGCTAAACTCTGGGTCATCCATTAAATCAGAGCTAATTTCCACACCGCGATTCACGGGGCCGGGGTGTAAAACTTTAACGTTAGAGTTGCACAGTTGTAATTTTTGCCGGGTAATGCCAAATAACTGATGATATTCTCGCAAACTGGGGAGTAAATGGGCTGTCATCCGTTCTTTTTGTAGACGCAAAGTCATGACAAAATCAGCGTCTTGCAAGGCTGGCTCTAATTGCCAGTGTAAAAATAATTGCCCATTTAAGATGTCTGTTTTCTCACTATATATATACTCAGCAAATAATTTGGGTAAAAGTGTAGGTGGTGCAGCGAGATGCACTTGTGCGCCACTGGCAATTAAACTCCAAATATTTGATCGCGCTACACGAGAATGTAAAATATCCCCCACGATCGCAATTTTTTTCCCAGCCAACATTTCTATATTCGGGCGATCGCGGTCAATTAAAGTACAAATTGTAAATAAGTCAAGCAATGCTTGGGAAGGATGTTCATGTTGACCATCACCAGCATTCAACACACTAACTCGCACACCTAAACGATCCATTTCTTGAGCGATCGCATTTGGTACACCTGCTTCTTTATGGCGGATGACCATAATATCAGTACCCATCGCTAAATAAGTCTTGGCTGTATCCAGAATAGTCTCGCCCTTGGTCATTGAAGATGTCGAAGCCGCAAAATTTAAGGTATCTGCACTTAAACGTTTCGCCGCTAGTTCAAAACTACTGCGAGTCCGCGTAGAAGGTTCAAAAAATAAATTCGCCACCACCTGTCCTTGCAAGGTTGGTACTTTCTTTGTCCGTCGTGATAGCACTTCTTGAAAGCTGGCAGCAGTCTGTAAAACAGTATTGTATTCAGCAGGAGTAAAATCAGCTAGGGAAATTACGTGATGACGGTTCCAGGTGGTAGTAGGCATAAACTGTGCGTTGCGGTGTAAAGATGCGTAGACGCGTAGCGGCTTGTCCGTAGACATCGCTTCTCTACCAATATTTACTTTAAGTATGCAGAGGTAATGATAGCACTTGATTTAAACATAAAGACCAATATCGTATGGCACTAAGTTGAGCAAAAACCTCGCATTTAGTTCTTGGTTGGGTGTATTTCCATAGAAATAACGCTTTGTGCAACTTTCTTTCAAACCTAACCCCCAACCCCTTCCCTTGTAGGGAAGGGGAGCAAGAATCAAGCCTCTCTCCGTTGCGGGGAGAGGAATGGAAGTGGGGTTGTAAAAATAACCTGCACATCGCGTGAAATAGGATTAATCGATGTTGAATTTTAGTGCTGCAAATTGCAATTAGTATAAGACAAAACTTCTCAAACTTAATCAGACAGAGCAGGAGTTATGAAATTGCCAATATACCGACTGAGAAGAAAATTGATGTGGTTACTAGTGGGTTTGATTCTCGCTTTACTACTGACTATTCCTGTCAGACTAGCAATTGCTTACTACCAAACTCCTCAACCCCAAGCTATCTTAACCCTCGGTGGTGGCGCAAACCGACAAGAGTTTACTGCCCTATTTGCTAAATTTTATCCAGGTATAAAAATTTGGGTTTCTTCTGGACTTCCTCCCCGCGAAGCACGAGTAATTTTTCATGCCGCAGGTATCACTGATGATAGATTTTACCTTGACTACCGTGCTACGGATACAGTCACTAACTTTACTACTTTAGTCGAAGTTTTCCAGCAGCAGCGCATACAACATATATTCCTCATTACTTCTAAATTCCATTTGCCCAGAGCAAAGGCGATCGCTACTTTAGTTCTTGGTAGTCGAGGTATTGCTTTTACTCCTGTCTCTGTACCATCTGAAGCAAGTGAATTAGAATCTACTGACCGCACTCTTCGGGATATTGCTCGTTCCCTTCTTTGGATAGTTACAGGTTATACAGGAACCGAATTGTAATCAGTAGTCAAACACACAAATTATACCAGGAGACAGAAGGCAGGGGACAGAAGGAAGAATCTTACTATTTCTGGCATTAAAGCTTTCAAGTTGTATTAACATATCTGACTACGCTAAGTAAGAAGACACAAATAAACTTAACTAGATAAGTCTTAGACAAAATAGTTAAAAATCTCTTCCCTCCTGCCTTCTGCCTTCTGCCTTTTGCCTCCTGCCTAGTCCTAATTACAATTATTTATGTCCCTCTACTTATATGACAGGTCAGAGACAAAAAAAGAAGGGACGTTTTCAAAACGCCCCTGTGTTCAATCTTCAAACACTAAATGTCAGATCAAGAAGCTTTACAACTCTCTCAAGAAGGCGATAATTGCTCGTTGATCATCGCGTGAGAGAGAACGGAAACGAGCTATAGATTCCCGTGCTTCACTTCGATTAGTGGTTGAAAGAGGACTGTTATATGGTGGGCAAATGACATTCTGAGGATTTGGGCCGTAGTCTACGACAATCTTGTCACTGCTGGTAAGACTACCGTCATAGCCAAGTTTGTTGACGACTTTACCACCTGGAGGTACAGGACATCCACCACCTGGTAGAGTAGAAGTCTTAGAGTCATCGGGTGCAGGTAGGTCATGTAACTCAATCGCTGCCAACAGCGCTTCGTCTACATTGCGAACAACCAAAGGTTCATTCGTTGCGTCTCTATTGGTAGTTACAGTACCCGCAGGTGTGGTATCACGGTTGAGGATGCTTAAGAAAACACGCGCATCGTGCATGAATGGAGGGCCAACTCTACCAATTCCCATTAGAGGTGGTGTACGGAAGCGATCGCCTGTAGCAGTTCCTCGCACGTTGGAGAAGGAATCACTAGCAAAGTTACGCATTAGGTCATAGGTCATGAAGGTAGCAACATTGTTACCACTTGGTCTTTGACCAAATACATCAGCACGGCTGACAAGAAATGGATCGCGGGGAATTGGGGAATTTCTCTCAACATCAATAACTGGGCCTCTATGGATATTAATATCCGAGAAAATAGGCGCCCAACGGTAGCTAAGAGCATCGATCAGTGCTTGTGCATCAGGCCCCAAGGATGGGTCGCCAACAGCCGGAGACTGACCAGTTCTTTGAACGGGAATATGACAGCTAACGCAACCAACCATGCGATCGCTCTGGTTAATCGCATTGGGATCTAGACCATCGCCGCCTCTAGGCATCTTACCAGCAATCATCCGGTTGCTAAAGGCAACCAAATCAATACCAAATAACTGCGCTCCTCTTTGAACTCTAGCAGCTGGATTGTTACCAGGTAGAGGTCTAGAAGGATCTTTAGCTCGGAGGACAGCTAAGAGATTTCTGCCGAATTCTGGGGGAGCCAACGAGCGAATGAAGTTGCGCTCACTAAATGGTCTGCTAACAGGCAGTTCTGGGTCAGGTATTTCGTTTCGACAACCAGCATTATAAGGAGCAATCGCGGGGTTAGCAATATTTTGCTCAAAAGGAGAGATGCGGTTAGTCATACTCAGACTACCAAACATACCTCCAACAATAAACTGCATCATCTCCGTACCGTTAGCACGTAGACCAAAACGTCCTAGCCCAAGGGCGAGGGCATCTTCTCGGCTACGATCCACATTCGGAGGAATTGTATTGGTCACACCTGTGACGCAATCACCCGTACATTGGAAGAAAGGAGTTCTGAGGGAAGAATTGTCACCTCTAATATCGTTGGGGTCAGAAACGTTCATAATATCCTGGTTGGGAATCGCTTCTATCAACCCACGACCAATATATGGAGGGCCCGCCAGTTCAGTAATAGCACGTCTAAATCCACTTGCACTCTTGCCAGTAGCTTTATCGAAGCCAATGAGGTTTCTATCTTCCGTAACGCTGGGGATAGCATCTGGTTTGCAATCTAGACCAAACCGCGCTCTGAGTTCTTCACTTGGAGGGCGTACGTGCTGTAAGAAACCACCAAAATCTTGACCACTAGGACTAGTAGCATTTAACGCATCAAAAATGACTGGTGATGCTGAAGCGTTAAAGTCACCAAATACCGTAAATGCGGCGGTTCTTCCTGTACTATTTACCGCATCTAGTTCACGTAGTTCAGGATTTGTGGCTAGACTACGACGATTTAAGTCAGCCGTACCATCTGGATTGACCGGATCTAAGCGTCTACCAGGCGCTCTACCACCATTAACTTGAGTATCGCCAGATACAAAACTGTAGTTAGTAGGAGTTGATCTGTTAGCTCTACTGACGGTAGAAGTACCTGTGAGTAGCCCTTCATTGGGAACTGACTCCAGGTTATTCAGGTGACAACCCGCACATCGAGTTTGCATGGCCATCGACCCAAAACCATTCTCAACTCTGTTTGGGGTAGTAAAGAACTCAGACCCTTCTAGTTCTCTTTCCTTCACTGAGTTTGGCAGAGAAGGAAAAACTAATCTATCCAACTGAGCCACCGTATTAACTGGTGTAATGCCTACATCGCCAAAAGTATCACGACGTACACGCTCCACCGGACGCAGAGGGCGAGTAGGAGGTTCAACCACAAAGTTAGTGGCTACTTCGGCTCGTCTGCGGGCAAATAAGGTTTCTTCGTCAGGTAAGGCAATCTGACCGAAAACCTTTTGTGGGTTTATATAGCCAATGAGTACTGAAAGGCCTAATGATAAACCCACTATCAATAAGAGAAATCTTTGTTGTTTTCGCATTAACTAAGTTCCAAGCTTATTTAATATTTGAGTAATACAAACTCAAGGCTACCGATTCCGTATTAGGAGTAATACAAACTTAAAGCTACCTATTCCGCATTGGATTTGTAGCTTTTTCGTAACTGAGTACGAAGAAAACAAGCAAAGCATTTATCCCAATACTTTAGAACTTAAGTTCGCAAATACCTGGGTAACTAATTACACTGTATATTACTACAATATCAGAGTAAAAGGAAATTTTTGTTAAGTATATACTGTTAAATATTTCTACATAAACTATCGAGAATACATCAAGATATTATGAAGTTAATGTCACGCTAAAGCTCAGTTTATGTAATCTTTAAATTCAAGTTATTTCCCTCACAAAGTTAAAAAAATCTTTAAAGAAATAACTATTAAGAAAGAATATGCTGCTAGAAAGTGAATGCTTACAGGCTTGATATCTACAGCTAAAAATTGGGCGAAATAGCCCAAAATTAGAGACTTTACTATAGTATGCTTCATTTTTACATTACTTAATTAAGCAAGCATATTGCTTGCCCCACAATAGTTTTCTCAACTGTAAATGAATTGATATAGCAGAGCGAAAGATACTCTACGTCTAAGTTTGCTGATGAATTTGCTAGTTAACTAATAGACACACAATACAAGGCTGTTATATCCAGCCTCGACATTGAATCTTTGTATCTATTAAGGTTGACTTTCCAGCAATATTATGTGTTAAGAACCTTGATGGATTTTGCTTATCCATGATGGATTTTGCTTATCCATAATCTATTTTAAAAAAGCATATAGCTTTCAATCAGTAAATAGATTTAACAAAATTTCACCAGTTAGCATTGGGAAATGCTCTCAAAACAGCACATAACTTTAAAGCAGTAAATAGATTTAACAAAATTTCACTCACAATATTAATCAATAGTTATTGTTAAGAGGTATTCTCAATAGCTAGTATGATACAAAACTAAAGTCAGATCTAAATCTAACTAAATAGCACGTATTCCTCATCTATTGCATAAATGCACTATGAATTCTTCGCGCCGTTGCTCGAAGTAAAATTTATTCCGCTAATCAGTAACACCTAAATTGGGGTGGTTGCATTAATAGTATTGACGCAATGGTTTGAAGGTTTTGAACATTCGCTGTTCACCCCAAACATTGATGTCTTCGTCATTAACATGCTTAAACTCAAGACTTACATACAGGAAATGGAAAACAGAGCGACAGAAGACACAGAGCAAACGTAGGGAATAGGGTTGTAGCAGTTTTTTGCGTAAGCCTTAGCATCAAATTATCATACCAAACATCATACGCTATCAAACTGAATTTCACATTAAGTTAAGATGCGTTTGCTCTGTAATATCGTGTCCGGTGAAAGACTTATTATTAAGGTCGTTTCTCTTTATGGACGATACAAATATAGGTGTAGAGGCGATCGCTGTACGTGGTGGGAAGGCTAAGAGTAAATGCCCGTATGAGTTCTTGTCAGTAATGGGACAAAAATATTTATAGTCATTGCGAGCGTTAGCGTCTTGCAATGTAACGTGATGTGCAACTTATTTTTGAAACCCCACTTCCAAACCTCTCACGCCAGTTGCTACAACGGGGGGAACCCCCCTTCGGGTTCGCAGTTCCTTCTCCTAATCGGAGACGCTGCGCGAACAAGTCGAGCATTGCCCGCCCAACGGACTGCTCACCGCAACGCACTGGCTCCCCGCAACGGAGAGAGGCTTTGATTTTTGCTCCCCTTCCCTACAAGGGAACGGTTTGGGGATTAGGTTTGAGAAAAAGTTGCACACGGCGTAATGTATATCTGATTACTTAATATGTGTCAAGATTTTGGTGAATTTGTATGACTTCTGAATTATGCTGTAATTATTGCGGTAGATGGAAAACGTGTAAAGCTACAGAAATTAAAGTTAGGAAGGTTAAAAAGCCAATAGTATCTAGCATAGTGGTGACTAACGGCCCACTTACTAAAGCTGGATCAAGCTTGAGGCGTTTTAAACCCATTGGTAGTAGTGTACCGAGAGTTACGGCCACCATTGTATTAGTAGCCATGACTGTGCCTGCAATTAAACCTACCCACCTTTCTTGAGGTTTCGCCCAGATCATTGATAACGCCATCATGGTTAAAGCTAAGACTACTGCTGTACCTAACCCAGCGAGAATTTCTTTACGAAGAATTTTAAAAGTATCTCTGGGTGTGACTTCCCCTACACCTAAACCTCTAATTGTCACAGTTAAGGCTTGAATTCCCACAGTCCCGCCTGTGTTAGAAAAAATTGGCATAATCACGGCTAAAACTGGGACAGCTGCAATTACAGATTGAAAAGGTGCGATCGCACTTGCCGCACCTATATATAATGCCATAATTGCCAATAACCACGGTAAGCGCTTACGCATCGTGACTAGAGGTGCAGACAAAGCTTCTTCATCACCACTCACCCCGGCTAACTTTTGGATATCTTCGGTAGCTTCTTCTTCCAAAATATCAATCACATCATCAATAGTGATGATCCCGACTAATCTCTCTTCCCGATCAACCACTGGGATAGCGATTAAGTCGTAACGCTTCATAATTTGGGCAACTTCTTCTTGCGGTGTTTCCGTTTTTACCTTAATGACGCGATCGCTGGAAATATCCCGAATATAAACATCGGGGAAGGTAAACAATAACTGACGCAAGGAAACTACTCTAACAAGTTTGCGGTTATTGTCTGTGACGTAAGCATAGTAAATTGTTTCTTTGTCTTCGTCTTGGCGGCGAATTTTGCTTAAGGCTTCACCGACAGTTAATCCTTCTTGCAACCGCACATATTCTGTGGTCATTACCCGGCCAGCAGTACCTTCGGGATAACCTAGAATTGTCGCTGTAGCTTGTCTTTGTTCTGGACTTAGCTGTTGTAATAAGCGTTTAACTACCCCAGCCGGTAACTCATCAAATAATTCTGCCCGTTCATCGGGACTCATCGCCTCCATGATTTGGGCTACTTGGACATTATGCAGGGAATTAATTAGTTCTTCCTGCAATTCTGTTGGTAGATATTCAAAAACATCAATTGCTTGAGCTTTATTTAAAAGACGAAAAGCGATCGCTCGCTGTTTTTCTGGTAATTGTGTAATATATTCCCCGACATCTACGGGTTGTAACCGATTCAAATCACACTTAAGTTGATTTAAATCACTGACATCAAACAGTGAATCACGAATGTCCTGTATGAGCATGATACCTCCTATGTGCCTCCCCCGCGCCGAGAGACACGCTCACTAGCTTAGAGGAGGTTCGTACTGCCGTCTTGTGGACTTTTGTCCATAAAATCTCAACAACTCAATATCGATAGCCCATCAAGGCATCGCTAAATGATCATCGTAACTTGGAATCGTGCGTTCTGATCAATTTTCAGTATCTATGTACCAAATTTGTAGTATTTCGTACAAGTACACTATTGATTACCCTGATTTTCTCTTAACTAGTGTCGATTTTACTATTGCTAAAATTTGTGTCAAGCAAATGTAGCGGTTTATTGGCAAAATTTACAGAGTTAAAATATTTACATATACTCATTAGTATTGGCTTGAAGATTCAAGGTAGATTTGTTAGGTCTCATGAAAACTATCAAACCTACCATATTCATCAAACACTAGCTTTAGAGCGTATAAAACTTTCTCCAGAAAGACAAAGCTAAGAACAAAAGCACTATCTTTAGAGGCAAATTCCTGATAGTGTAGCGTATCGGAACTTACATATACTTATAAGTGCTTCTAAAACTATTCTGCTGTTCCCCTGCTTCATTCCTCATCTGGCATTGGTAAATCTAAGGCTATCAACAAAGCCTGAGATAAATGAGCCATTACCAATTGTGAAACTGCACCTCTTAAACGTAAAAAGCGGGTTTTCGATAATACCCGCACTTGATCTGCCATTGCGATCGAATCTCTCTTGAGTCCACCATCAGGTGCTAAAATTAACACCTGGGTTGGGTAAACTCGCTTTCCTGATTGATAAGTAGTGCAGGGAACGGCTAAAACGACCGGACTCGAAGAATTAATTGCATCACGACTAACAATAATCACTGGGCGAGTCCCTCCTTGCTCTGAACCTTCATTGGACTCTAGTCGAGCATCATAGACCTCACCCCTTCTCATTACAGAGATTCCTCTAACAGAAAAGCCTCCCACTGAGCAGCGGCGAATTCAGTTTCTAGTTTGAGTACATCTGCCTGATAATCATTATCGCTGGCCATTTCTGCCAAAGCAGCATCAATTGCGGCTCTTTTCTGTGCTGCTAATTCTCGACGTATTGCTTGCACCATAAAATCATTACGACTTCTTGCTTTGCCTTCTAAAACTGCCTGGTCAGTTGCTTCTAAAAGTTCCCGTGGTATTGCTAGTGTAGTGCGAACGGATTCGGCTTTCATGTAGTGATGATTATTTTGATGTCTTCAGTGACGACTTCTATGATATCACTCTTAATCGCACTCCGACCCTTGGAGTTCTACTGAAGACCCTGTAGCAACTAAAATTTTGACCCTACAGTAGTACCTAATCAGTAATAGAAAAGACTTTTGGTCTCAGTAATAGCATGTTCACATTACATATTGAGTTACAAAACTGAGCCATAGCAAAAAGTTCAGATTCCATCAATATCTTAGGAATCTGGACTAAGGATGAGCTACTATTTTCTACTTAAGTAGAAAGAGTTAGCTTGTGGTTAATCTTCAGTAATTAGGCAGAAAATAAATTTTTTTTGTAACTTTGCTTGAATCAATGGTTTTTTGCGTGAAACATCTGCATAAAGTTCAAATTGTACTAATTCGATTTAGCTGTGATTCACATCCTGCACAGAAGAAATCGTGGCGATGAATGTGAGTATAAAATTATCTGCGTATTCATAAAGCTTGCCACAAATCTCCATTTCTGTGAAAAATTCATTCACAACTGTGTAACTAAATGGCTACTAACACGAGATAATAAGTAGTCTCTACTACCCTTAGCTGTAATCTCATTACCCATTACAGAACAATTCTCTGCACAGCCACAGGGTGAAATTTTGCCAGGTTTCTTGAATGAGTATGAAAACAGCCACCGAATTACAAACTCGACTGGAGCATTACTACCAGCAAATCAAAACTATTATTCTCACGCGTCAAAATCCGATTACTGGTTTGCTACCTGCGAGTACCGCCATTACGGCTCATGGTGATTATACAGATGCTTGGGTAAGAGACAATGTTTACAGTATTTTGGCGGTTTGGGGTTTAGCGCTGGCGTACCGCAAAGTGGATGAAGATAAGGGACGCACTTACGAATTAGAACACAGTGTAATTAAGCTGATGCGTGGGTTGCTGTTTGCGATGATGCGACAGGCGCATAAAGTTGAGCAGTTTAAACATACTCAATCACCTTTAGATGGCTTACACGCCAAATACAACACTGCAACTGGAGACATTGTAGTAGGTGATGATGAGTGGGGACATTTACAACTTGATGCCACATCTATATTTATACTGATGCTGGCACAAATGACCGCTTCAGGATTGCCGATTATTTATACAATTGATGAAGTAAACTTTGTGCAGAACTTGGTTTACTACATTGGACGAGCTTACCGCACACCCGATTATGGTATCTGGGAACGGGGTAATAAAATCAATCATGGTAGTGCTGAGTTGAATGCTAGTTCTGTAGGGATGGCGAAAGCAGCACTAGAAGCCATAAATGAACTAGATTTATTTGGAGTACGTGGAAGTCAAGCATCGGTAATTCATGTGCTACCCGATGAGATTGCCCGCGCCCGAAGTACCTTAGAATCACTATTACCAAGAGAATCTGCATCTAAAGAAATTGATGCGGCACTATTGAGTATTATTAGCTATCCAGCTTTTGCGGTGGAGAATGTAGATTTACGCGATTCTCCTAAGGAGACGCTACGCGATCGCACTTTTAACGATATCATCAACAAACTCCAAGGCAAATACGGCTGCAAACGCTTCTTGCGTGACGGACATCAAACTGTTTTAGAAGATAACCAACGCTTACACTACGAACCTTGGGAATTAAAGCAGTTTGAGCATATTGAATGTGAGTGGCCGTTATTTTTCACTTATTTACTGCTTGATGGCTTATTTCATAATGATCAAAAGCAGGTTCAACAATACCAGGAACTTTTAACATCACTATTAGTAGAACGTGACGGTTATTATTTACTGCCAGAGCTATATTATGTCCCAGCAGAAAACATAGAAGCAGAAAAGTTAGCCCCTCAAAGTCAACCAAGATTACCGAATGAAAATATCCCCTTAGTGTGGGCGCAAAGTTTATATTTTCTCGGACAAATGTTAAGTGAAGGTTTACTGGCTGTGGGTGATATTGACCCATTAGGCAGACATTTAGCTATGGGCAAAAGCCGCGAAGCCCTAGTCCAAATTGCCTTATTAGCCGAAGACGATGACTTACAAGCAAAACTAGCAGTTCAGGGAATTGAAACTCAAACCCCCAAGCAAGTAGAACCAATTCAAGTCAGAAAAGCTGGGGAATTATCAACTATTTATACCCAAATTGGACGCAATGATAAACTTGGTTTAACTGGGCGGCCAGTGCGAAGATTGCGGAGTTTAACAACATCCCGCATCTTTCGGATTTGTGGGGAAACAGTGGTATTTTTGCCATCATTTTTAGATGCTCAACAGTTTTATTTAACTCTTGATTACCATTTTTTAGTCGATCAAATTAGAAGCGAACTGGCTTATATTCAACAATATTGGAGTGATTTAGGTCGTCCGATTTTAACTTTAATGTTGACGCACACCATGTTAGAAATTGGTGCGGAAGCATTACTCGAATTGATGCAAGAACTCAAAGATGGTGTTTGCAATGGTGTACGCGTCAAATTAGGTAGACTGAATCAGTTAATGCTGACAGGTGCAATTCAAAGAATTGATTTTCTGCAAGATGCCGAATTTTATCAGTCAGCAATGCAAGATGCTGCACCACATTGTTATTATTTGGCTTATCATCCTGGTAAAAGTTGGCGCTTAGGGCATACCCAAGAATTTCAAATGGAGTGCCAAACTAACTTAGGATTTTTATTATCTGCTTTGCGGGCTTCGGAAAATCTTTATGAGCAAATTGAGTTATTGCAGACTTTAACTCGCTTGCAAGGATTAGACTTTGACACTGGGTTTGCTGGCCCACTTACTCGCGTTACAGTCGCTAGTTTACTGGATGAAGTTTACACCAAAGCCGGCGATTTAGGTCTTTGGGCGGTAGTGCGTCGGGCGGCTGGGTTACTACAGATGGTTGATATTGGCTTATCAGATGCAGTCACTAGTATTTTGGTGCGTGGTAAGCAAATAGCTGTAGGGAGAGCGTATAGCGAAGCATCATTGATTACTGTACCCATGCCTCATAACGAAATTGCTGAGAAAATCAAGCATTTTTGTCGTGAAGATATTCGCGATCGCGTTCTCACACAAGAAATATTACTGTATCTAGGGACTCTGATTCGCTCGGAAACAGAATTATTTCAAGGACTGTTAACTTTACGTGTTGGTTATCTCATCTTATTAATTACCAGCGAACTAGCACAAGAATTACGCGCCACCCAAGATGAAGCCTACGAACAGTTAATGGAACTTTCGCCCTTTGAAATCAAAATGCGCTTGCGTCAGGTATTAACTGGTTATACCGGGATGAGTAATTTGTTGCGCCAACAGGAATCATTGCACGTCAAGCAAAAAGAAAGCGATATTGAATGGGTAGTGCTACCAACAATTGCTGAAGAAATCGAAGTTCCTGCGGGTGGTTGGCGACGCTTTCGCCAAGCCGGAGGAGCTATTAACCGTGTACCCAAAAACTTTTTTCAGCAAGTTTGGCTGTTGATGAAACATTGCAAAGGCTTAGTTATTGGGGATAAATTAGAGCGCCGTAACCGTTTAGATAGCGAGGTGATGTTATCCGAAATGACCGCTGGCGAAAAGAATTTTGCTTTGCGAGTTGAGCATTTATTAAATAAAATCGAAGCGCCAGAATATCGCCAAGTTAATATTGAAGCATTAATAGAGTTAGGCGCGATCGCATCTAAAAACCCTAGCTTGCAAATTGAAGAATATATTGTGTTAGATGTATTAATCGGTCATGCTGTGCGCTTGGCGTGGTTAGATGCACACCCAGAACGCGGCGATCGCTATGATGAAGATAAAGCAAACGCGTGGCGATCTTTCTACAATACTTCACCGCAAGATTGCGCGACTTATATTCTCAAAGCCTTCAGATTCTTGACACAATTTGTCAGAGAACATTAAACCCACATTCCGCAAATGAAGGGTTTATGAGTGTAGGTATTTCAAACCCCTACACCCAGCCTTGATAAGATTGCTTATCGCAAATTAGCAGGTACTTCTTTTGGAACTACCCAATAGTAAATAGTCTTTCCATCTACCTGTAGTGTCTGTTGTGGTTTCCAGTCGCCCATATCAAAAGCGTGGGAAACAATTCTGGTACCCGGTTTGAGTTTTAATAATTCGGGGCGGAGTCTTTGGTTAACTTCGGGTAATAGGTATAGTGTGATGACAGTCGCTTCACTTAAATCAGTTTTGAATAAATCTTGTTGACGAAACTGTACGCGGTCTGTTACTCCTGCTTTTTGAGCGTTGGCGTTAGCTTCTTGAATCCGTTCAGGATTAATATCTATACCTACGCCGCGTGTGCCATATTTTTGCGCGGCTGTTACAACAATTCTCCCATCACCACTACCCAGGTCATAAAGTACATCATTTTTACCTACCTTGGCTACTTGCAACATTGCATCAACTACAGGCTGTGGTGTGGGTACATAAGGAACATCACCAGGGCGTTCTTGAGGTTGAGTTGTTGTCGGTGCTTCAGTTTGAGCAGTTAAAACTGGCGGTTGCACTTCTGCGGCTGAATCTTGTTGTTGGGCGGTGCATCCTGCAATTGCTAAAGTGGTGACACTCACACCTGTAATTAATGAAAGCAGAATTTTTTTCAACATGAATCTACTCCTAAAGCAAAAATAGGTGAATAATTGGATGAATTACGCTCTACCTTGGCGGTAACGATTCCACAACAATAGGGGAATACCTGCGGCTACGACTAAAACCCCCACAACTGCGCCCACCCCGGTATACACCAAGCTGGAATAAAGTAAGTATCCACAGACTGCACAAAATAATAATGGTGTCAAGGGATAAAATGGGACGCGAAATGGTCGTGTAATCTGCGGTTCTCGATTGCGTAGCACTAGCAGCGATATACCTGAAAGTAAAAAGAAAAACCAAAATATGGGTGCGGTATAGTCCACCATTGTTTCAAAGCCTTTGCGGGTGAACGTACCTAACAAAACCAACGCCAATGCGATCGCAGCTTGCAATAATAAAGCATAACTAGGTGTGCTAGGACGTTGCCGCCAGTGTCCCATAAAACTGAAAATAGCAAAATCTTGTCCTAAAGCGTAATTAGTCCGCGCCCCAGTGAATAAAGTGGCGTTGAGTGCGCCCAAAGTGGAAACCGCAATCAACAAACTGATAAACCAAGCCCCTGGTTCACCCCAAAAGGCCCGCATTAAATCAGCTGCTACGGCTTGGGAGTTGGACATATTTGCTAACCCCAATCCCCGCAGATAAGCCAGATTAATTAGCAAGTAAATTACAGTGATTGTGCCAATACTCCAAAGAAGCGATCGCACAATATTCCGTTGACGATTTTGAATTTCGGCGGAAATATAAGCGGCTTCATTCCAACCACCATAAGACAACAAGACAAACACCATCGCTAGTCCCCAGGTTCCTATTGAGGTAGATTCCACAGGCGTGGGAGCATTAGGGGTAATAGTTAAGCCAATTAACACCACTAGCAACAAACCCAGGACTTTCGCCGCCGTGAGTAAGTTTTGCGTCCACTTACCTTGTTGTAAGCCGATGATATTTAACGCAGTTAATAATGCGATCGCAATTGCGGCATAAATCGAAGCTGAAAAGCCTCCTAGCTGCCAAATTTGCGAAGCGTAGTCACCAAAAACAAATGCCAATAAAGCAATAGAGCCAGTTTGAATAACTGTCATCCGCGCCCAGGCAAATAAAAAGGCAACTTCTCGCCCAAAGGCACGTTTGAGATAATAATAAACTCCACCCACATCGGGATATGTTGTGGCTAACTCTGCGTAGCACAATGCTCCTATCAGAGAAACCAATCCACCAATGAACCAAAACAGCAGTACAGCAAAACTGCTTCCTGCTTGAGTTGCTACTAAAGCAGGAGTTTCAAAAATTCCTGCACCAATGACAATACCAACAATCAATGCGACAGCATCTGATAAGGTCAGTGATGGCTTTGGTGCTGCTTCTGTAGTTGCTAAACCTTCAAGTAATCTGTACTTTTCATTTCTATTCACATGGACTCCTGCTCGGTTATTGAATGTAACGAGCAATGTTATGGAAGAAAATATCAATTACTTTTTATGGTTAAGGATAAATGTGACAGGAAAGTGACAAAATCTGCCTAATTAGCTACATAGGTAATTTAATTTGAAAAACAGAACCCTGACCTAGTTTGCTTTTCACACTGAGATGGCCATTATGTACTTCAATAATTTGTTGAGCGATCGCTAATCCTAACCCAAAGCTATTAGTCGAATTTGTCTGGTGTTGTTCTACTCGATAAAATTGCTCAAAGATATGGGGTAAATCTGTTGCGGCAATCCCTATACCATTGTCTTCTACTTCAATTACTGCCTGATTATATTTAGTCAACAAACGTAACTCTACCAAACCGCCAGCCGGAGTATACTTACAGGCGTTGCCCAGCAAATTGATCACAGCTAAACAAATTAACTCGGCATCTACACGCACCATAATTGGAGATTTTGGTAAATCACTCTTGAGATTTAAATGTTTAGCCGCAGTCTTCACAGAAGATGAATTTAGTACTTCCTTTAGTAAATCTCTCACATCAACTGCTTTTAAAGATTCTGGAGTTAAAAGTCCTGTTCGGCGTGCGAGGAATAGCAGATTTCCAATCAATGTATTCATTGATTTAGCTACTTCGGCAACTTTTTCTAGACGCAGATGTTTACTCGCACTATCTTCCATTTGTGCAAGTAAGCCAACTTGAGCATTACTCAGAATTGCCGCTAAAGGGGTACGTAATTCATGAGAAGCATGGGCTGTAAATCGTTCGAGTTGTTTATAACTCAGGTATATAGGTTGCATTGCTATGCCGCTAAGAAACCATCCAGTTAAACTGGTTATTCCTAAAGCAATGAATACCGTTGATATTAGTAAAAGTAAAAATTTATGGAGTAATTCTTGGACACGATTCATCGGCATTGCCATTTGCAAATAACCAATTAACTCACCTTGATACTGCACTGGTAAAGTGATTTCGCGTAGCCAAATAACTTGTGAGGAAATACCTGAAGGATTAGTAACTTTTAATGTCTGATATGCAAATATTGGGGTGATTTTTTTGTGAGGAAGCTGACCAAAGTAACGCTTCAAATTACCTTTGGTGTCATACCAACGAGCATAAATAATTTCACTATCTTCGGGTGGCGGGTTATTTCCTAAAACTGGTAAATGTTTGAGAAATACTCGTTTTTCTCCTTGGTCGTCTTTATACCGCACACTGGATGTAATAACTCTAGCTTTTTTGTAGAGAATTAAATCTATAACTTCTAACTGTTGGATGGATTCTTGATAATAAAGAATCCCGGCAAAAATTAAGAGAATACTGCCCATTGACAGAGTGAACCAACTAGCCAAGTTACGACGGCTACGGTTGAACATGACTCAAAAAGTTAAGCGTTATTGTTTTGATCAGGATTGAGACGATACCCCATCCCATAAATAGTTTCTAGCCAGTCTGCTACATCTAACAACTGTAAACGCTGACGCAGACGACGTACTAAGGTTGTTGTGGCGTTACTTTCTGGTTCACTACCCCATTCCCATAAAGCTTGTTCAATTTGATCGCGGCTTAAAACTTGATATGGATGACGCATAAAGTATTCTAATAACTGAAATTCGCGGGTAGATAATTCTACTGTTGCTTGACCTCGTTCTACTGTCAGCGTTGAAATGTGCAATTGTAGATCTGCAAGTTGAAGTTTTTCACCTTGCCAAACAGGCGATCGCCTACCTAAAGCCCGCACTCTGGCTAATAATTCAAATAAATCTGTCGGTTTGACTAAATAATCATCTGCACCAGCATCCAAACCTGTAACTTTTTCTCCTGTGGTATCTTTTGCCGTCAACATCAATACAGGTGCAGTTTTCCCTGCTTGGCGATATTGCCGACATAAATCTAAACCACTGATTTCCGGTAGCATCCAGTCTAATATCAATAAGTCATAGTCTCGCTGGGTAATTGCCCATTGAGCGATCGCGCCATTTTCCAAACCATCTACAATATGTCCAGCTTGAGACAATGCTGTTTGTAAGGGTTCTAATTGGGCTGTATCATCTTCTACCAGAAGTATTCGCATTGTTAGCTAGTATCAGTTTTTCCATGCTTGATTGTAGAAAAACTGACTCCGTAAAACTTCTGCCATCAGTGAGACTTTTCCTAAACTAGATCAGGACTTACGCACAACAATTGTCTGTGGAGACTGGGTGTGGGGGTGTAAGGGTATAGGGTCTAAGGGTTTTAGATACATACACCCTTCCCAAAACCCTTGATTTTTCGTTTTTATGCGTAAGTTCTATAGATCCTCAGCCACTGGATAGTAGGGGAGTTAACTTTGTGGCGATCGCTAAATTTGCAATTAACGCCAAGCCTAATTTACTACACCTTTCTATGTTAAAAAAATAGCCCCTGTTCGGTTTGACAAACAGAGGATTAATGTATTTTTTGTAAAAAACTATTTAACTGACACAGCATCAACATCAACGGTTTTGGCACCAGAAGTAGCATCATCGGAAGTAGTGGCGGTATTAGCAGTATTCACAGTTGTGTCTACACCTTTACGAGCTTTCCAACCTTCAAGTACTAATCCAGAAACTTCACTAACTAACAGTGTCATTAGCAGAACATCGTCAATTTGACCAACGATGGGAAAAATATCAGGAACAATATCAATAGGGCTGACAAAATAAACTAGTGTTCCTAAAATTACCCACCAGCGATATTTTGGGTTACGAATTAAATTGCGATACCAAGTGTATACAGCCTCAATTGAAAATTTCATTTTTTAGCCCTCAAGTTACCTTTTATTTTGACAAATGCTGTTGATAATTTCCGGTGGGAATAACCGTCCTAAATTAGTCTGGAAGACGCTACATCAGATCATCCGTAATTAATAAAAATTAATTTTTTTTCTAAATGTTGAGTTCGCTAGTACCTGTGGGAATACTAACTCACGGAGTGTAAATTTTAATCTATCCAATGTTGGAGGATAGAAATTAAATGAGTAGAACTGACTCTCGCAAAGTTAAAGCTTTTCCATTACAGCTGGTGCTGATTATTCCCTTTACCGTGCAAATATTTGGAGCCGTTGGTTTAGTTGGCTATCTGTCATTTAAAAATGGGCGACAAGCAGTCAATGACTTAGCAGATCAGTTAATGAATCGTACTAATACTATAGTACAACAACATCTAGATGCTTATTTATCTATTCCCCACAAGGTAAATCAGATTAATGCCGATGCGATCGCAATGGGATTATTGAATGTACGCGATCGCCAAACTATTGCTAAGTATTTTTGGAAACAAATGCAAGCCTATGACCTCACTTACATTGGTCTAGGATTGACTACAGGTGAGGGATTAGGAGCCGCCCGCTACGATGGCAAAACTGTCACCATTGATGATTGGAGTGCTAAATTACCAAATAATGGCCGCAACTATACAACTAATCAGCAAGGCGATCGCCTCCACATTAATAATACTTTTGAATACAATAACTTCAAAGAAAATTGGTATACAGAACCCATGAAGGCTGGTAAACCAATTTGGTCGCGCATTTACACCTGGAATTCTCCTAGTGGTGCTTATATCACTGCTGCGACAGGTCGTCCAATCTATGACGCAAATCAGCGTTTACTAGGAATGGTTGGTGCAGACATCCATTTATTGAAGTTAAGTGAATTTTTGCGGCGTTTGGATGTTAGCAATTTTGGACAGGTGTTTATTGTAGAACGAAATGGTATGTTAATTGCCAACTCTAGTAAACAAGAAACTTTTTTCGTAGTTAATGATGAAGTTAAGAGAATCAAAGCTACAGAAAGTACTGATCCAATAGTTAAAAATACTGCTAAATATATTGAACAAAAATTTCATGGATTCCAGTCAATTACTGAACAAAAAAAACTGGAATTGAAACTTCTGAAGGAAACACAATTTTTATATGTCACTCCTTGGCGTGATCAATATGGACTTGATTGGTTAGTCATAGTGAGCGTGCCAGAAAATGCCTTTATGGCAAAAATTAGTGCCAATACTCAAATTACAATCTTGCTCTGTTTAGCTGCATTAGTTGTAGCAACAGTCGTCGGTTATTTCACTTCTAGCTGGGTAATACAGCCGATTTTGCGGATAAACCGTGCTAGTCAAGCAATGGCATCAGGTAACTTAAAACAAACCGTAAATATTGGACACATTGCAGAACTCAATACACTAGCTCAATCTTTTAATTATATGGCAGAAGGATTACGGCAATCTTTTACTGCCTTAGAAAAAAGTAAAGCAGAATTAGAAGACCGAGTGGAAGAACGTACTGCCGAACTAAAGACAGCATTAAGCGAATTAACCCGTACCCAGGCACAAGTAATTCAAAATGAAAAAATGTCGAGTCTTGGTCAATTAGTTGCAGGAGTTGCCCATGAAATTAATAATCCAGTAAATTTTATTCACGGTAATATTACTCATTTGAGCGAATACACTCAAAGTCTGGTTCAAATACTGCATCTTTACCAAGAATGCTATCCTGATGAAGACCCAAAAATCCAAGCACTAGCTGAAGAAATTGATTTAGATTTTTTGATAGCAGATTTAGATAAGATTCTGCCTTCTATGAAAATGGGAACTGAGCGAATTCGTAACATTGTGCTGTCATTGCGAAACTTTTCGCGTATGGATGAAGCGGATTTTAAAACAGTTGATATTCATGAAGGTATTGAAAGTACATTATTAATTTTGCAATATCGCCTGAAAGAAAAGCCAGACTTTCCCGGAATTGAAGTTATTCGAGACTATGGGAATTTACCTCCAGTAGAATCTTTTGCTGGACAGATGAATCAAGTTTTGATGAATATATTAGTAAATGCAATTGATGCTTTGGAAGAGTCATTTTTTAACAGTCAAAAGTCTACACCAGAAAAACCGCAAATTACTATTCGCACCTCAGCTATTGATGGCCAATGGGTAGAAATTGCGATCGCTGATAATGGAACAGGAATGCCAGAACAAGTAAAAAACCGCATTTTTGACCCCTTCTTTACAACTAAGCCTGTGGGGAAAGGTACAGGTATGGGTATGGCGATTAGTTATCAAATTATTACCGAAAAGCATCACGGCAAGTTAGATTGTTTCTCTACTCCCGGCCAAGGAACTGAGTTTAGAATTCAAATTCCTGTAAAACAGTAGTGATAACAAAGTGCTGAGTGTAAACAATTAAGGATTGAGTTAGAGAAAACTCTTTCCCAATCCCTACACCTTAATTTTTACTTGGTTTGAGCGCCAACAGCACTTCTAGTTGACTAGTAGATTTGTCGGGACTAGTGGCGGTTGCAGCCAAACCACGAATCGAATTTAGAAGGGCAGTAGTCTCAGGTGGAATTGGTCTACCTTGGGCAGCAAAACGATTAACTAAAGATACAGTTTTATCCATATCTAAGTAGAAGTAACCGCCGTTAGGTTGTTGCAGTGAACTGGTAACAGTTTTAAAGGTATCGCTTTGATCGAGAGAAGGGCTTTTACCAGCTGCTAAAGCGTCAGCAACAGGGCCGCCAAGTGCTAAAAAGACAGTATCTTGATCTAACCAACCATGAGCTAATAATGCTCCTTGTTGGGGTATTTGCCATTCTGTGACATCTTTACCTCCAATTTTGCGGGTGGCGATGTTAATTCTTTGGGCTTTGGCTAGGTCGTCAAGTTTAGTAAAGGTGGCTTCTGCGGTTTTGCGATCGCTTGTATCAAACACAAAAGCACCACCAAAACCTACACTTGCTAACACGCCTTGATTAGAGGGAATCGCCCCAACGCCAAATTCCCCATCCATCCAACCAAAAATTTCTTTATCTAAGTCAATATTGGCTAATTTTAATTGACTGCGGACTTGTTGCAGGGTTTGTTGAACTTCTGGATAATCTTTTGACTGTTCTACGAGTGTTTGCCAGCCCCGACTGATACCATTACCATTAATCAGCGCAAAGGTATCACTAGGAAATTGTGCCAATATCTTAGCTGGTGTGTTTTGATACTGAAATTTGCTTAGTTGCGGATCTAAATTAGCGATCGCTTTTACCCGCACGCCCTGATCATCTACACCAACACCAGCCACCATTGATTTTACCTGTTTCAACTGTGACAATGTTTGTGGCGGTACTGCTTTGCCCTGTCCATTGGCTGCTGCAAATTGCTGTATCATGCCAGCATAGTCTGGTACATAAATTTGCGCCAGAGTATTTTGCAGATTTACACTCTTGCTGAGAAGATTATTAACCCCTTCTTTATTAGCAAAGGAAGGTTGCCCTTTTAAGGTATCAATTGCTTTTTCTACAGATTGTTTTTCTGGAGCTAATAACAAATAACTATTATTGACGACTACATTATATGTTGGTCTTGAATTTTCTATTGTTTCGGTAATCTTTTCACCTTTATAATCATATTCTTTACTTTTCACTCCTTTTTGACTTTTTAATTTATTGGCAAAATTTAAAGCAGTAAGTTTATCTTTGATCCCTACCACCATTAAAATATTTGTTTCTTGTTGTAATTTTATTGGGGGCTTGGCTGCATTCCCCGGAGTTGGGAACTGAGCCGGTTTAATTGTACTGGGAGGTAACACGGCAAACATTACACCACCAACCCAAGGCTTGATATCTTTTTCGTAAGAAATATCACTGCCTTTAAACATATCTTTGTTCAAGTCTTCTAGACTTTTTGTCAGCAGCTTTTGCGCTTCTGGGGTACCGAACTGCTGCAATTTTGACCAAGCTTGTGCATCAGTAGAAATATATGTAGCCATCAATGCTGATGCTGGAACTAATTTAGCACTGCCTAAAGCCCCAGAAATATCTCCAGCAGGCCCTTTAAAAAGATAGGTATAAACTGCCACGCCTCCTACTACTGCAACAACTGCACCAATAGCAGGAATTAAAAACTTCGATTTACGTTCAGGCATTGTTACTGTCCTCTTTTCCTCAGATTTTTACTGAGGTTAGTAAAAACGTCATTGTTGAGTTCGCGGAATTATGAATAAATTTCACTAAGTATTCGGTTTATACTGATAAAATTAGTGAATTTACACATAGATCTGGGAAAAAACTCCAAAAAAATACTTCAAAGAAATGAGAGGCAAATCCGTAAATGCTAGGTTATTCATCTTGAGAGATAGCTTGTGGTAAAGAGGCAGGCTATCCTAAGCTAATAAGAAAATTTGCCGAGTATTTGTACTCAAGGAAAAATCATCACAAATATCCCCGCAGAAGATTCATGAGAATCTGTCAAACAATTGCAACGATCGCATATTTTCTATCCGCTGTTTAGATGAACAAACATCACCGATAGCATTATTCTCGTAAACTTACTTAGATTTTTTAGGATTACAAGGTCAGTCAGCATCAATGACACATTCCTATTTTGATACAGATAATAACGGACACAAATCTTTTGAGTTACCAGGAGCCAGACCACACTATAATCCAGATCGCCCTGGACAGGTAGAGCATATTTTTCTCGACTTGCACTTAGATATCCCTAAGCAAAGTTATCACGGTAGTTGTAGTATTCGCCTATTACCGATTCGCTCTGGGATTGACCGTTTGATACTGGATGCAGTGAATTTAAATATCCAGTCTGTGCAAGTAGATGAGGTGGCGCAAAAGTTTGACTATGATGGTGAACAGCTGGCGATCAAACTTGACCAACCCACACAACTGGGTAAAAGAATTTTGATTGCGATCGCCTATTCAGCCGAAAAACCCCAACGTGGTATCTACTTTATCCAACCAGACAAGCATTATCCCCACAAACCCACCCAAGTCTGGACTCAAGGAGAAGACGAAGACTCACGTTTTTGGTTTCCCTGCTTTGACTATCCCGGACAACTCTCAACATCAGAAATTCGGGTGCGGGTTCCTAAAGCATTAGTCGCCATTTCCAACGGTGAATTAATTGATACCGCTGAGGAAGGTGCAGAAAAAATTTATCATTGGTCACAGCAGCAAGTTCATCCTACATATTTAATGACTCTGGCTGTGGGTGACTTTGCCGAAATTCGAGATGAATGGAAAGGTAAACCTGTCACCTACTACGTCGAAAAAGGCAGGGAAGCCGATGCTAAACGCAGCATGGGTAAAACTCCCCGTATGATTGAATTTTTAAGTGAAAAGTATGGTTATGCTTACGCTTTTCCCAAATATGCTCAAGTTTGCGTTGATGACTTCATTTTTGGCGGGATGGAAAATACTTCCACCACCTTATTAACAGACCGTTGTCTTTTAGATGAACGCGCCGCTTTAGATAACCGCAACACCGAAAGTTTAGTTGTTCACGAACTAGCGCATCAGTGGTTTGGTGATTTGCTAGTAATTAAGCATTGGTCTCATGCTTGGATCAAAGAAGGTATGGCTTCTTACTCCGAAGTTATGTGGACGGAACAGGAATATAGTGCCGCAGAAGCAGCATATTATCGTTTATTAGAGGCGCGGAGTTATTTAAGCGAAGATAGCAGCCGCTACCGCCGCCCAATGGTAACGCATGTTTACCGCGAAGCCATTGAACTATATGACCGTCACATCTACGAAAAAGGGTCTTGTGTTTATCACATGATTCGGGCGGAATTGGGAGAAGAATTATTTTGGCACGCTATTCAAACATTTGTCCAAGATAATGCCCATAAAACTGTGGAAACAGTAGACTTACTCCGCGCCATTGACAAAGCAACAGGGCGAAATTTAGCTTTTTTATTCGACCAATATGTTTATCGTGGCGGCCATCCTGATTTTAAAGTGGCTTACTCTTGGGATGGGGATGCAAATTTAGCCAAGGTCACAATTACCCAAACCCAAGCTGATAACAATAGCAGTAAAAATTTATTTGACCTGAAAATCCCCATTGGTTTCGGCTACAGCAATCAGGACTCCCCCCTAACCACGTTCACAGTCCGAGTTCACGAACACGAACAAAGCTTCTACTTCCCACTGTCAGCCAAGCCTGATTTTATTAGCTTTGATGTCGGGAATCATTTCT
This sequence comes from Nostoc cycadae WK-1, assembly GCF_002897135.1. NCBI lineage: Bacteria > Bacillati > Cyanobacteriota > Cyanophyceae > Nostocales > Nostocaceae > Nostoc > Nostoc cycadae. Next base: position 269,875 of record NZ_DF978426.1, read on the forward strand.
TGAAAACTGTAACCTTGGAATATCCCATTCCAGAGTTAAAAGCACAGTTAGAATTTGATCCTGACCCCCTTTCCCGCATTTATGCAGCTGCGGCTTTAGCGAACAAAGGCGGTTTGGAAGCGACTAAAGCCTTATCAACCTCATTGAAAAACGATCCTTTTTGGGGTGTGCGGGTAGAAGTGGCGAAACAACTCGCAGAAGTCAAATTAGATCAAGCTTTTGATGGGTTAGTGACAGGATTAAAAGATAAAAATCCTTATGTGCGCCGTGCTGTAGTTACTGCATTGGCGACCATTAAAACCCATGACAGTTATAAAGCTGTGAAAGAAATAGTGCAGGAAGGCGATCGCAGTTATTATGTAGAAGCCGCCGCCGCCCGTGCAATTGGTGCGATTGCAGCTGGTAATCTAGATGACAAGCCTAAAGAAGAAAAAGTCATCAAGCTGCTAAAGTCTGTTTTAGAAGAGAAAGCTGGGTGGAATGAAGTAGTGCGTAGTGGTGCAGTTGGCGGTTTAGCAGAACTCAAAACCTCCGAAGCCGCTGTAAATTTGTTGCTGGAATATACAAAACAAGGAGTTCCCCAAGCATTACGTTTAGCAGCAATTCGAGCTTTAGGTAAAATTTCTGTCGGTCAAACACCAGTGAATCTAGAACGGATTTTAGACAGATTAGCCGAAATCGCCAAAGAAACTTTCTTTTTAACTCAAATGGCGGTAGTTGCAGCCTTGGGACAGATGGAAACACCAAAAGCGATTGGGGTTTTGCGATCGCTTGCTGAACAAACCCCTGATGGCCGGGTACGCCGCTATGCTGACGAAGAAATTGCCAATGTCCAAAAGCATATCGGCTCAGAAACTGCCCTGCGTCAATTGCGCGAAGAACTCGACCAACTCAAACAACAAAACCAAGAACTCAAAAGTCGTTTAGAAAATTTGGAGGCTAAGTCTAAGTAGAGGCTGGGGGTTAGAGGTATTTATACATATAGGGTGCGTGATATTTCATTCATGCACCTTTTGAATATTGAGAGCTTGGTTTCTCGCCAGCTAGAATGATTAGTGAGTACAATGAGGTTTTGCAATCGATGACTTTTAGTGATGTGGTCGAAGTAATCAAAAGTCTCTCCGTAGATGAGAAGCTTGAACTTCAACTTTTGTTGCAGCAATACCTCCGTGAAGAGCGCCGTGAAGAAATATACGACAACTTTCAGTCGGCAAAAATGGAACAGCAAAAAGGTGAACTGAAGTTTTCATCCAACATCGATGAGCTGAGACAACTGATAGAGGAGTAGTTGTGGAAGTTAGTTTCAGTTCTGCATTCAAACGTGCTTTTAAAAAGCGCATCAAAGGCAACATAGATTTAGAAGCAAAGTTTTGGCAAAAACTGGAACAATTCACTGTAGATCCATTTGATCCGAGCTTGAAAACGCACAAACTATCAGGCAAGCTTCAAGAATTCTGGAGTTTTAGTGTAGATTACGATGAAAGAGTCCTTTTCTACTTTACAGAAGATGGAAAAGCTGTATTTGTAGATATCGGTAGCCATGACGAGGTTTATTGAGCAGCACTAACTATTAGAAGATTTCGCCATGTTGCCAGATGAGATTCTAGAAGAAATTCATAAAATTCGTGAAGAACACGTCGAGTCTTTTAACTGCGACTTAAACGCGATGTTTGCAGACTGGCAAAAGAAGCAAGCCGAAAGTGACAGAACAGTTGTTAAATTGTCAGCCAAGCGCGACCTAAGACTCAAATGCAGCAGATCGACAAGCACCGCTAGTGATATGAGGGAGTGCGATCACTACAAGTCATCTTCTAACTTCTGTGGTGGATGATAATTTGTAGCAAATAAACATAATCACATCCACGCTCAGTAACAATATACCCAGGAAAACCTTTATCTTAACAATTCTTTAATTATTGAGAGTTTGTTTTCGCCCCATTCGCGGGGATTTTTTGTACTTTTATAAAGTATAATTAAGAAAAACATAACAAAGTTAGGTAAGCACGGTAGGCTTTTATCGCCGAGTGTGTACCCGAAAAAGGTAAAGTTTAATAGTTTTTTATAAAAAACTAAGGTTATCCTCAACAAGCAATTAGCTTGTAATTTGGGATGCCAAAAAACAACAGTGTAGATTTCCCAGTTGAAGAGGCAAACAAAAGCGTGGGTCAGTATCAACCTGCTCAGCTAAAGCGCTACAATCCAGAAGCGATCGCTCGTCACTATCGTTACCGCCCCTGGTTAGCATGGGGACGCTTGCTGAGAATAATCTGGTCTTTTGCTGGATTCATTTTGAGTCTAAAGTGGGATGAATGGCAAAATCAAGTAGAGCAGAATCGGGGAAAACGAGCTACCCAGTTGCGACAACTACTCACTAGCCTAGGCCCCACCTTTATTAAAGTTGGTCAAGCCCTCTCTACCCGTCCTGACCTAATCCGCAAAGATTTCTTAGAAGAGTTGGTCAAACTACAAGACCAACTACCACCCTTCGATAATGCGATCGCTTACGCAATTATCGAAAAAGAACTCGACTGTGCGATATCGGCTGTTTACAGCGAATTATCTCCATCACCGGTCGCTGCGGCTAGTTTAGGTCAAGTTTACCGTGGTCGTTTGCTCAGTGGTGAAGAAGTAGCGGTGAAGGTACAGCGCCCTAACCTACGACCAATTCTCACCTTAGACCTTTATTTAATGCGGTGGGCTGCGGCTTGGCTGGCACCTTGGCTACCCTTGAATCTTGGCCACGACTTGACCTTAATTGTGGACGAGTTCGGCACCAAGTTATTTGAAGAAATTGACTACATCAACGAAGGTCGCAACGCCGAAAAATTTGCCAATAATTTCCGTAACGACCCCCAGGTGAAAGTCCCGGCGATTTACTGGCGTTATACTAGCAATCATGTTTTAACCCTGGAATGGATTAACGGCTTCAAACTTACAGATACGAAAAGTATTCGCGCCGTTGGGTTAGATCCAGAAGCGATTATTCAAATTGGTGTCACCTCTGGTTTACGACAACTGCTAGAATTCGGTTTTTTCCACGCTGACCCCCACCCTGGTAATTTATTTGCTATGCCCGATGGTCGAATGGCTTACATCGACTTTGGCATGATGGATCAGTTAGAAGAAACCACCAAAGAGACTTTAGTAGATGCCTTAGTCCATCTGGTTAACAAAGACTATCTCGACTTAGCCGCCGATTTTGTCAATTTGGGTTTTCTCACTTCCGACACGAATATTTGCCCCATTGTGCCGGCATTAGAAGCAGTATTAGGGGATGCTATTGGTAAGAATGTCGGGGATTTTAACTTCAAAACAATTACCGATGAATTTTCGGAATTGATGTACGAATATCCCTTCCGAGTTCCTGCAAAGTTTGCCTTAATTATTCGTTCGTTGGTCACACAAGAAGGAATTGCCCTCAGCCTCAACCGGAATTTTAAAATTGTAGAGGTTGGTTATCCTTATGTTGCCAGACGCTTACTTACTGGTGAGTCTCCTGAATTACGGCGACGGTTGCTGAACGTCTTGTTTAAAGATGGGAAATTTCAGTGGCAGAGGTTGGAAAATTTGATTGCGATCGCCCGTACTGATGGTAACTTTGACGTATTACCTACAGCCCAGATGGGACTGCAATTCTTGTTATCAGAAGAAGGTAAATTTCTGCGGCGACAATTAGTATTAGCCCTGACAGAAGATGATCGCCTGCATACCGAAGAAGTGCAACGTCTATGGGATTTAGTCAAAGATGATATCAAGCCTAATCGTTTATTAGATGTGGCGATCGGCTTGTTAACAGAGTTTTCGAGAGAAGGTGTAGCTGCCATTTTACCAAAAGCTACAGCCTTTGCTAATCCGGGCAATTCTGCATCAGGTGTAATGCGTTGAAAGTTAAAGTTGCAGTCTTAGATCAGGAGGTACTTTTACCTCCTATTTTTTGACTAGCACATTATTACAAAAAATTTTCTCACTTTTAATATACTTTGGAGTTTACATGTATTATTTTCCCGAACAACCGCCTTATTTGCTCCTAGCTGTTGGGTTATTTATAGCTGTAACTTCTGGCTTTGGTTTAACAGGAACACTCAAAGTAATTGTACAGAAATGGCGCAAAGATAGTGCAGAAAAATCCGACTCTAATTTTTATTCTAGACAGTTATTAGTGCCATTTTTAGGCATAACTTTTGGCATTATTCTCTTTCTTTATTCCGGTTTAGCAATCTTTGGCTTTCCTACCTTACTCGCCTTGGGAGTTGGTTTACCACTTGGGTTATTAACTTGCTTGCTGTTATGGTTGCAGTTGAGTAGTATGTTGAGTTTTGCCAAAAATAAAGGAATGCAAGCCCTTGATTTAGATTCTTTGTCTTAGATAAAAGAAAGCTACATACTAGTAAAATCATTCAATTAACTGCTCACTGTAACTACAATTATTTAGTTAACAGGGCAGTTTTTTTACATAAACTTCAGAAATATCTAGATAGAGTTGTGATAAATTTCAATATAATTACTGATATGCGTACATTGAAAAGGCTACTAGAATAAGCGAATTCGTAGTAAACCTAAAAGCATTTAATAAAGTAGCTTGATCCAGCAGGAAGCTCTACCAAATACACCCAAGTGTCTTGCTCAAGCTAACTTTTGTTACTACTTTAGTATATGTCTAATTACTTAAGTCAAGATTTCTGCTTTTGCATCCTTGCTTTTAGAGCTAAATATCGTAACTTAGCAAAAGAACTTGCCGAAACTCTAGACAAACACTCTCCAGGAACTACATTAGTAATTGGCACAGACCAACCTCAAGAATTCCAAAACTATTCTAATGTCTTTGCTTTTAAGTTACAACAAACAGGCATCTTGCATTGTTATCATGACAAGCGATTTGTAATTCAAGCAGCTTTAAAAAAGTTTCCCACCGTTATCCAAATTGATGCAGATACAAAAATTATTGCTGATATATCACCAGAAATCCGCTATTTAGAAGGTTTGGCAGCAGGACATATAGAAAATATTGTAGAACACGCACAGAAATATAACCCAGAAAGGTTGATATATCTTCAGAAAATAGCAGACAAGCTAGATTTATCATTAGAGAATGTTAGCTATGTTGGAGAATCTTTATTTGCCGTTACCGCAGATAGCAAAAAATCTGAAGAATTTATCAAATATTGGGATTTCATAGCGCGTTATTTAGAAATACATGGAATTCATTCTGGGGAAGGTAACGCTATTGGTATGGCAGCAGCTAAAGCCGGATTAAAAGTATATAATCCCTCCTGGCTAGGTAAGATTAATTCAGTCCGACAACATCTAGATGCTTCTGATCGTAAATCTCAAAGGACACAATGGGATCTTCTGCAAAGAAAATTGGCTTATCATTACCGTTTAAACAAAGCCAGAATTATTTCTTTGAAAGACTTTGATTTTTTCTATAGTTAGTTATTGTGGAAAATTGAGAGTTTGGCTGTGGAGTTTCCTCGTCTACTGTAAAAAGTTCTCTGCATAGTAATTACAAACTACAAATTATAAATTAGCAGCACAAGAAGCCGGATTAAGTAATGGACTATGGGGTGTAACAGTTGGTGCTTGTGCAACTAAAGTCACATTACCTTTACCATCTCTCACCCATCCTTGGGCGGGGATAATTTGAGTTTCTTGATGGGCAAAATCTAATTTTTGTGTACTTGTACTTACATGATGAGGCAAATAACTTGCGCTATTCTCACGTTCAGCATTGAGAGTAATCCAATTTACTAAGATTGAATCATCCATAAAAGGTTCTGTGGGACTGGGTACAATTCCCCCCCTACCTGTGGCGATAAGAGAACCTTTTTTGAGTTTACTTCCAGGTTTACAATCTGCGGCAATTTGACGCGAAGCATCAACTGGTTCTGCGGGGAGTTCTAATAAACCTCGACTGGGGTCAACATCGGGTGTATTAATTTGAATAGTACCGTTTAATGAAGGGTTTTGTTGGGAAAAGGCGGTAATATCGCTGGTGGGGAGTCGGTTGGGGTTTAGTTGTCTGGAATCTTCAGTACCTAACAGTTGTACTAAGTCAGCGCGACTCCGTTGCACAAATCCAAATATACTATTAGCGTTGATGAAAATCCTACCACCAGCACCAGAAAAGGCATTGGCTGTAATGTCATTATTCCCTTGGGAAGTAGCGACGATAAAACCATTAGGTGCATTGATAGTAATATTGCCACCATTCCCTGGAGCGTTTGCTGTACCTGCATTTGTGGAAATTTGACTATTGCGGCGTAATAATAATACATCTTGCACCTGCAACGTAATATCTCCACCTCCACCACCTTGACTATTAGAGGTGATTTGTCCTTTCTCATCCAGCAGAATAGAGCCAGCATTTACATTTATTTCACCTGCTATACCTAGTTCATTGACATTTCCTTGATATTTAGTACCAGGTGAAAGTCTTGGAATTCGACTAGTAACAGCTATACCACCATCTCTGATCAATAATTTTTCTGTATTAACTGTCACTGTACCTGCGGCTCCAGGGCCTATAGTTGTGGCAGATAAATTACTAGGAAAACCTACTGCTAAGATACCAGTTATCTCCACTGAATCAGAAGCATTTATTGTTATATTTCCTCCGTTACCTCTAGCTGGTATCAAGGTCGAAGTTGAACGATCTAAATTACCACCAGAGCCAGCTGAAATTTCTGCGCCGTTTTGTAGGCGCAATCTAATAGTGTTAACTGTAATATTACCCGTATGACCCTCACCAGCAGTATCACTCACCAATGCAGTGGCTATAAAACGATTTGTATCTGGCTCAACAATCCCACCAATTAACTCCACTGAATCAGAAGCATTGACATTCAAATTTCCCCCATCTCCCTTGTTGAAAGTAGAAACACGAATTTGTGCGCCATCCCGAAGAATTAAGTTCTTAGCGTTAATTGTTAAGTCTTGGCCGTCTCTCATACCTAGAGTTTGACTTGTAACAATTGCATGGCGGCTAATTAGTTCGACAATGTTACCTTGTACTGTAATTCTGCCGCCACCATCTACACCACTAGCATCGAGGACAGAACCTACCGCCGTGCTACCAACTATTCGTTGAGCTAGTCGAATATTTTGAAAATTATTGACACTTTCATATCCCAAGACCCAACCTTGGCTGATAGGCTTGAGAGTAACTAGACTATTAGGGGCAACACTTCCTAATTCAATATTTCCCGACTTCGCTGTTATATTTCCTCCATCTAAGAATAAATCACCACCCACTAGTGCTAATGTTTTACCTGACTGCACCTGTAAGCCAACAGGTTGATCAATCACATTAGTTGCACCATTGGGTCTTGCTTGAGATAAATTGCGGATAGGCGCTGCGATCGCTGTGAATTGTAAACCAATGGGAATGCTGACAGATAATAGAGATGAAACTTGTGTATCTGTGGCACTAAATGTCTTACCATCAGCAAAGTTAATGCTACTAGCTGTACTTGCCAGAAAAGAACCGCCAATATTTAATGTAGCTTGAGACCCAAACACAATTCCGTTGGGGTTAATCAAAAACAGGTTAGCTGTACCTCCAGCCTGGAGAGTACCATCAATTTCAGAAATAGAATTACCTGTTACGCGGCTGATAATGTTTTGAATACCAGCAGTATTTTGAAAACTAGCTGTAGTGTTAGCAGGGACAGAAAAATTCAAAAAACTATGGAAGAGGTTATCACCGACGCGAGTACCCCCTGTAATTATTGTAGTATTGTTCTGGGTTGTGACTTGAGAATTGGTGGGCAATGTCCTATCCTGCATGATTTGGGCAGAAGTTGAGTTAGCAGAAAAAGCTATAACACTACCTATTGCACTGCCTAAAATTCTTGACCACCAATGAAGATTGCTCATATCTCCGCATAACTCACTGAACAATTGTGATTGTACTTTTAAAATGCAATCATCTGTTGAATAATTGACAAAATTCGTTTGTTATGCTTAGTTATCAATATTTATTTTTACTGCTATTCTGCAACTTTATTTGTAGAGAAAAGAGTTTTATCAAATAGTACTAAATTTATGAAAAAAAGCGGTGTTATCCATATTTTAATAGGGACAACACCGCTTTTTTGGATTGAGAAAATTTTTATTTTGTTCTCATAACTTATTAGTAATATTAAAAAAAAGATTACTCCATTCTAATATTTACTACAGAAATATGTTTCTCAATCTGCTTTTTTGCCTTGTATGAGCAAGACACAGTATATTTTTAAGGAAAACCACAGCTATACCATTGTCCATTGTAGTAATAACCCTGTAATTTAACCTTTGGTGGGGTAATACTAGGCAAAATTCCTTGATTTTCTTGGCTAGATTTAACTTGACTTAGGTCGATTAAGAACTGTAATTGAAATGATTCTAGATCTGACAGACCATATTTTTCTAATAATTGAGCTAGTTTATCATGATTTAGATTGCTGTATATTTCTTTGGACAACTCAGCGTGTAACTCTGGTAATATTTGCGAATCAATAACTGTTGGTTCTGTTTCTTGGGATTGCATAGATTTTGTTTGGCCTTTTAATGTAGTAGACAAATGAATTTAGCTGTTTAGCATTGCTGAGTTACTAGTCACAAGCTTAAGGTGTGACCTTTTTCTCTCTATTTATAAATTCAAAGTGACTCCGAAGAATTACGCATTGCTTAACAAAACTTCAGATTTTCCTCTATGAAATTACGCAAAAAGTGTAGGTGGGCAAATACCACCTACAACAATCTAGTAGTTCAACAACCCAATATTGCCGTTTAGACCCAGCAAGGGAGCATGGGAGCAGGGGGGAATGAAGGTACTTATGTTTCACTTTAAGTTTGATACAAATAGACCGCAGGAGGCAGGGGGCAGGGAGCAGGGAGCAGGGGGAAAGAATGAAAAACCCATAAATTTGTCTCATTTTTTTCGTGAAATGGTATTACTCCTCTGCCCCGAAGCCCCTCTGCTGTCCACCACGCAAAGTTCTCTTGGCAGACTACTAGTTATTAACAGGATCGCCAGAATTAAGCTTGTCGATATGCTCCTGGTTGCCCATCTTGGACAACGAAGGAAGCTAGGGTGCTGATAGAAGCATTGGGGTCAACTATGCTAGAAACAGCCCGATAATCACTTTGCCACTGTTTAGGAGTGACTTGACAACGGACGTAACCCCGGAATGCACCGTCGAAAAACTTGGTATGGGGATTAGCACTCAAAGCGGCTTGGACTGGTGCGATGAATGAGGTGGGAAAGTCGGAAGTAATGGAAGTACCGACAAACTCAGTCGCTACAGTTGCGGAGGACGGGTTATTAAAATCAACTTTTACGTCGTGTACCCAACTCGAATGGATATCACCAGTAATCACCACAGGGTTAGAGGGACGGCGATAGTTGAGATAGTTCACAATTCGCTGACGTGCAGCTACATAGCCATCCCATTGATCTAAGTTAAACACCCCAATCTCTGGACGTGCATCAAAATCAAATTGAGCAAACATTGTCTGCTGGGCAATAATATTCCAACGGGCGAGGGATTTATCTAAACCTTGGAATAGCCAGCGTTCTTGCTCTAAGCCTGTCATGGTTGCATTTTCATCAAAGGCTTGCAGACAACGCGGCTTGAGTCCATCGTTACAAGGTTGGTCTGTGCGGAATTGACGGGTATCTAAAACGTGGAACTGGGCTAAATTCCCATAACTCAAGTGCCGATAAAGCTGGGCGTTAGCACCAATAGGTAGTGAAGATAGGCGCAATGGCATGTGTTCGTAGTATGCTTTATACGCATTGGCGCGGCGTTGGGCAAATACTTGTGGGTTGACGTTATCTTCGGAAATTAAGTTGGCGTAGTTGTTTTCTACTTCGTGGTCATCCCAGGTGACTATCCAAGGAAAGGCTGCATGAACTGCTTGCAGATTTGGGTCGGTTTTATACAGCGCGTGACGGTTACGGTAATCAGTCAAAGTCATAATTTCTGGACTATTATGCTGACGCGGCCCATTAGTTTCTGGCCCGTACTCGTAAATGTAATCACCCAGATGTACAACTAATTCAATATCTTCTTCAGCCAGATGTCGGTAAGCTGTGTAAAAGCCATTTTGCCAATCTTGGCAAGAAACAAAGGCGTAGTTTAGTTGTTTGATAAAACTATGAAATGCTGGTGCTGTCCGTGTTCGACCGATGGGGCTAAGTTCATTCCCGACGCGGAACTGATACCAATACCAACGATTAGATTCTAACCCTTGAACATCAACGTGTACTGAATGCGCTAAATCTGCGATCGCTAACGTTTTACCACGTCGGACAACTTTTCGCATATTCTCGTCTAGGGCAACTTCCCAGTGTACCACCACGTTTCTTGGTGGCATTCCACCGCCATTCAAGGGGTCGGGTGCTAACCTTGTCCATAACACCACACTATCGGGTAATGGGTCGCCAGACGCTACACCCAAGGTAAAGGGATAGCTAGAAAATCTCGATGTTGCTAATGCTGGTTCCCATTGGCTGGTTAATGCTAAACCTGTAAAAAATCCCGCACCAAGTAAAACACTCCGCCGTTTATAACGATTTGCTAATAGGCGATCGCAATTGATAAAATCCATATCCACCCTTAATGAATTTGCTGTATAAATGCGATGAACTTATCAACCGACAATCAAGCGGAGATTAAGAAAATATTAAAAGTATGAAGTGTGAAGTCTGAAACTTACTCATGCCTGATCAATACCAAACACCTTTATTAGATGCGCTCAAAGCTTGTACAATCAAGCCTCACGCGCCGTTTTACACTCCTGGGCATAAGCGAGGTCAAGGAATATCGCCAGTCTTAGCTGATTTACTGGGTGAAAAGTTATTTCGGGCAGATTTAACCGAATTAGCTGAGTTAGATAGTTTGTTTTCGCCCCAAGGTGTAATTCAAGCCGCCCAAGTATTAGCAGCAGAGGCGTTTGTTGCTGCACAAACATGGTTTCTTGTCAATGGCTCTACTTGTGGCATTGAGGCGGCAATTCTCGCTACCTGTGGTGTGGGCGATAAAATCATTTTGCCGCGTAATGTACATTCTTCAGCGATCGCGGGTTTAATTCTTTCTGGGGCGATCCCAATTTTTATCAATCCTGAATATGACCCAGTTTTTGATATTGCTCACAGCATCACGCCCAATACTCTAGAATCTGCCTTACAACAGCACCCCGATGCCAAAGCGGTGTTGACAGTTTACCCTACATATTACGGTGTCTGCGGAGATTTAGGTGCGATCGCCAACATTACCCATCAATATAATATTCCTTTACTCGTAGATGAAGCCCACGGCGCGCACTTCGCTTTTCATACTGAATTACCTACCCCAGCTTTAGCCGCAGGTGCAGATTTAACTGTGCAGTCAATTCATAAAGTTCTTGGTGCGATGACCCAAGCATCGATGCTGCATATTCAAGGAGAGAGAATCGATCGCGATCGCATCAATAAAGCTTTGCAACTAGTTCAGTCTACCAGTCCGAGTTACATACTCTTAGCTTCGTTAGATGCTGCACGTCAACAAATGGCGCTGAATGGTGAACAACTCATGTCGCGGACTTTGCAACTTGCAGATATAGCCAGAAGCCAAATCAGCCAAATTCCTGGTTTATCAATTTTGTCGCCAAAACTATCACCTGGTTTTCGGGAATTAGATAGAACTCGCTTAACAGTTAACGTTACTAACTTAGGTTTAACTGGATTTGAGGCTGAGGAAATTTTAGACGAGGAACTAGGTGTGACGGCAGAATTCGCCTCATTGCAGAATCTGACTTTTATTATTAGTTTGGGAAACACCGCCAGCGATATTGAGCAATTAGTCCAGGGTTTTAAAATTCTGGCTCAGAAATATCGCCGTAACAGAGTAATTGTAAAGGGGCAAAATTTTGTGCATAACTGGGAGTATGCAGTGCAGATATCTCCTCGACAAGCTTTTTTTGCTGCTAGTGAAACGTTACCAATAGAACAAACAGGCGATCGCATTTGTGCCGAAATTGTTTGTCCTTATCCTCCCGGAATTCCCGTTTTAATGCCGGGAGAAGTAATTACTACAGCAGCTTTAGCATATCTGCAACAAATTCAAACAATGGGTGGGATAATTAGTGGATGTGCAGATTCAAGTCTGCAAACTTTAAAAGTTGTTCAAAATTAGGGTGCTGCCGCATAAAAAGGGATTGAAATGCCAGAACATGATCGCCTGTTTAAAAATTACTTTCGACTTTCTTCATTGAATTTCTGGAATTATTTCTACCGTAAATTGTCAGCACAATTGATCGTAACTCTATCCGCTTTCTATCCCAAGAATACTTTGCTGACCTCACCGCAGGCGAAGATAAAATAATTGACTTGCTGGTAGAAGTGCGACAAGCAGGAGAAGAAGTTGGCTTTTTAGTACATATCGAAACCCAATCTTACGCCGAGCGAGAAGCCCGATCGCTAGTTTTGCGATTATTGAGCCGCAAGGTGGGAGAATTACCAGAAGAAGTGCGATCGCAAATTGATGTTTTATCTCTACATCAACTGGAAGCTTTAGGAGAAGCCTTGTTAGATTTTTCCAATCTGTCTAATTTAACTGATTGGCTCAAACAAAACAGATCAATACAGCAATAGCCAAGTACTTGAGACATGCTTGTTAACTCTGTTCCCTGTAACCTGTAACCTATCCCCTATTTTTGAAAAAACTGTAGCTACTGCGGATGATTTGGGAATACTCAACGATAGTGGGTGTGAGGATCAGCAAGTGGTAGAAGAACGCGCATATTGGTTAGCTTGGGCGCAAATTTCGGGAATTGGCCCGGTTTTATTACAACGGTTACAACAGCATTTTGGCAGTTTATCTACAGCTTGGGAGGCTAGTAAGGCCGAGTTGGGAGAAGTTGAAGGTTTTGGCTTGCAAACCTTGAACAAAGTAATCAAAATGCGATCGCAGTTACATCCAGAACAATTACTCATCCAACACCAGCAAGAAAACCCCCATTTCTGGACACCAGCTGATGCAGACTATCCTCGCTTGCTATTAGAAACACCCAGTCCGCCACCAGTTTTATACTATCGAGGCGAAGTTGATTTACAAGAAAATCTTGGACAAAAACCGATGGTGGGAATTGTCGGAACCCGTCAACCTTCAGAGTATGGTATTCGTTGGACTCGTCAAATTAGCATTGCTTTAGCTAAAAATGGCTTTACAGTTGTTTCGGGGATGGCGGAGGGAATTGATACAGAAAGTCACAGCGCTACTATCAAAGCTGGTGGACGTACCCTCGCAGTTTTGGGAACAGGTGTAGATGTGATTTATCCCCACAAAAATCGAGATTTGTACAAGCAAATTTTAGATGCAGGTTTAGTTTTAAGTGAATATCCCGCCAAAACCCCACCTGACCGCGCTCATTTTCCTCGACGCAATCGAATTATTGCAGGTTTAAGTCGGGCAATATTGGTAATGGAAGCGCCTTTAAAATCTGGTGCATTAATTACTGCTACCTACGCTAACGATTTTGGCAGAGATATCTATGCACTACCGGGAAGATTAGATGATTACCCGTCTCAAGGTTGTTTAAAGTTAATCTCTCAAGGCGCTTCCATAATTTTTCGAGAATTAGATGAACTATTAACTTTGTTGGGTGCAGTCCCAAAACTAGATCCAGTGGCTACTTCTCCAACTACAGAAAAGTTAAGTTTGCCGAACTTATCACCGCCAATGCAACAGATCATCGATGCGATCGCCTGCAATATTTTATCCTTTGATGCGATCGTCCAAACCACAGGTATTCCTGCTAGTGCTGTTTCTGGTCTTTTATTACAACTAGAACTGATGGGTTTAGTCTCCCAACTCCCAGGAATGCGGTATCAGAAAAGTTAAATTAAATTTTTCTAACTACTTGATGAGGTAGATTCTTCGGGAGCTTTTACTATTCTTCTACCCCAAGGTTTCAGCACGGAAATACCGATGATAGCAAGTACACAGGAAGTTTGAATTGCACCGCCGATCAGAACTCCTTTGATATCAAATGTATATAATGGATTACTTAATGCTTGCGATCGCTCTATATCCGAAATACTAGTAGCTGCATTTAACCAAGGCCCTAGCCAAACAGTTCCCGTACTAATCAAAGTGACTGTCGCAATCCATTTGACAATTACCCAATAGTGTTTGAAAAATCCCCAAATCGTTAGCCAACAAAGCAGTCCGCCAGTTAGTAAAGATAAATTGGCTGAGGGAATAATGACGAAATCATCTAGTAGTTTTAAAGCTGCATTAATCGCATATAGTTCATCACCGTTAGTAGTATGAGTATTTTTCCAGGCGATCGCTATCATACTCAACGCTGTACCAAACCAAATACTCCCAGATGCAACATGGACTGAAAGTAACCAGTTTTTCTGCTTAACGTTGAGCTTGGGCATAAAGTCTCCAGATTTTCACCGCGACAATCATTAATTTTATATTGAGGCGATCGCAGATTACAACGCTACAAGACAAAACACGTAATTGTAAATAAACGTTACAGGCAGCGTAATAAGCAGTTAATGTGAAGTATCTAATGACAAATCACAAACATAATTACCACAACTTCTGAATCAAATGAGATTCTTAGAAGTTACATAATTTTATCTGGGCAGATAATTATCAAGGTGATGTTCAATTGTCGGTGGTTCGTTTTTGCTCAGTAAGTCTGCAAAATCATAGATTGTAACTTGTGGTTCTAGCTTTACTTCCGGCTTTGCTAAGGGTTCCGGTATGATTTGAGTACTACCTAGACCTATCGCTTCTCTTAGGTATGCTTCCATCAGTATTACTCCGTAATGGTTTTAGGTATTATTCCCATTCCAACCCAATATCTACCAGAGTACTCCCTAAAAACCCTGACCCTTACTCGCATTTTCACCACCGATTTACCTAGATGAGTACCATTCGCCGCTGCTTTTTCTTAGAAACAACCTGACCAAGATACTCTCCTGCACCGAGTCCAACCATTCCGGCGCTCACTCCGTACATTGTGTCTCGTCCAAATATTTGAACTCCGAAATAACCTATGGATATGGCCGCTAAAGTGCCTATGGTACTTGCTATGATGATTTGATTACGTCGCATAAATTTTTATTAACCTTTTAATTGCGATGAATTGTTACTGTTGTCTGTAGGGGAGAAATTCTTAATAGTCTTGTTATTTCCTATTATTCATCATAATTAAAATCTTGCTTTTTACTTTTTATTTCTGCCTTGTTTGACTAGCAAACTATCAAAGAAACACTTTTTATTCCCTGACATCCCTAAACCCTGGTTTCTTGAGAGTGAATGAGCAGACAATCACCCTTGATATTCCATCCCATTAGCTTCAGCATAACGCTGCATAAAGCGCATAAAGCGTTCCCAATAATCATCTTGTTCGATTTCAAACTGGCATTCTACCCGTTGTAATTCATCACCCTCATCACCACCAAAAATAAACCGCGTTGAAGAAGGAGTAACACTAATTTCACCTTCTTCATCAGTCAACAGCAAGGAATTTAAAGACGGTTTTGTAAAACTATTCAATCCTTCTAAAGCCTGTAATTTATTAAAAGTCATGGCGACGATGCGTTTACCTGAAACTTTGCCACGTCGCAAACTAACATTACTGAGTTCTTCAAAAATGCCTGCGAAAAACTGAATTGAAGGTGTGGTAGATGTCATGATAAATGCAATTATCTTGGGAGGTAATATTGTGATTGTGGATTAACAATGGGTGATTGATAACCACTTATGGGTATGTTGTTAGGTATAGCAGGATTAATTATAGGTGGTTGATAAATATTGGGAGGCATTACACTAGTTGTCGTATTAGGTACTGGAGAACTAATAGCTGGGGACGGATAACTAGTCGTGGGGATATTGTTGTTGATGATAGTAGGTGGAGGACTTTGACTCAAGCTTTCGTAAGCAGTACGAGAAATGGAACTGATGAATTTTTCGGCGCGTGGGTCATTATTGGGACGTTTTACCATTACAGAAATGATGTAACGCTTGCCGTTGGGAATATCAACTAAACCCGTATCTGCCAGCATTGTGCCAATATCGCCTGTTTTATGATAAATTCTGGCACCTGAGCCTAAACCCGATGGTAATAAATTATCTCTTTCGGTACGACGCATAATATCCAGCATAATATCGCGCGATCGCAGACTGACAAAGTTACCTTGATTCACCATCGCCATCAAATTACCCAATTCTCTGGGGCTGGTGATGTTTGTTCCTTGTAAATCTGGCAGTTGATTTTTAATACTTGTTGTGGTTAATCCCCAACTGCGAAAACGCTGATTTAATGCTTCTATGCCTCCTAGTCGCGCAATCAGCATATTTGTCGCTGTATTGTCGCTGATGGTAATCATTTTGGTGGCAACTTCTAAAGCGCTGTACTGTGTCCCGACTGGTTTGAATTGGAAATTTCCAGAACCGCCAGCTACCACATCTTGCTGCATGGTCAGCATTTCATCCAGACGGATTTTACCTGCATCAACATCTTGGAAAAACGCTACTAAAATTGGGACTTTAATGGTGCTGGCGGCGGGGAAACCAACGGAGGCATTAATATCTACATAACCACCATTATCTAAATCTACTAAGAAAATACCTGGAGTGAGGTCTGGGGTAGTTGCTGCTAAATTTTGAATATTATTTTTTAGAGAGGTAATTTCTTGGGATAGATACAAACCTGACGTGGGAACTGCGGGATTAGGAGTGCTTTGTGGCTGAACTTGAGCAGAATTATTGGCGTTAGATGACACGGAAGAATTTGAATTGATGCGATTAGCTGGGTCTAAAACTGATAATACTGTACCAACGATCGCTCCCATGCCAACTCCTACGATTAACAACCGCAGGATATATAACATCGTTCTGGCCATTGGCTTTAACCGCGTCTTTTTCGACACTCTTCTGGTTACTTTGGGTTGTGGCGGCTTCTGTACCCGCACCGTTTTTACTTTGACAGTGCTGGATGGGGAGGGAGAAACATTAACTGGTTTTCTGGGGATAGGTTTAACAGCGGTTGGCATAACTAGCCCTTGTCTTGACCGAGGAACTCCTGAGCCAACCGCGATCGCATTTGGTGCAAGCATGGCTTCTCTCACCACAGGACGTTGCTGTGGCTGCGGAACTTTGGCTTTCTTTGGTTCCACTTTAGGAGCTTTGCGCGATCGCTGGCGGCCATTTACGGGTTGTCGCCGCGAGAAAGCTCTTAGTTTGTCACTTGATTCTGTCACTGCTACTCCTTGTGACTCACTCGAATTTTTTCTTGCAGACTCCCGGCCTAAAACTGACTGTTCATGCAGCTTGATGCTGAAATCAACTTTTACTACTCAGTAGTGTGTTTAGTCTAAGCCATATTATCTATTTTGGGGGAGATTGCGTATATATTAATCGATACATCATAAGTTTTCATCATCATTACGATTATTTAGCGCCCATTCTACCTGGCGAAACACCCCACGCAACATCGCCACTTCATTAGTTGTGAGTCGGGCGCGATTATATAGCTGCCGAAATTTCTCCATCCGACTAGCTGCTGTATGGGGATAGATATAACCAATATTTAACAGTAGTGATTCTAATTGTTGGTAGTAGGCTTCCACAAGTTCAAAAGGCGCTAATTCTATCTCTTGGTTAGTTTGAGGTTGAGCGATTTCTACTTGTTGTCCCAGTTCGTAACAACAAATCCCGACGGCGGTTGCTAAATTTAAAGATGGATATATGTCACTGGTGGGAATACGAATAAATCGCTGGGCATAATTTAATTCTTCATTACTTAATCCGCGGTCTTCTCTGCCAAAAATTAGGGCAGAGGGTTTTTCTGGTTCTTCTAGTAACCACGGTAAGGCGTTGCGAGGGGTTTCTAGAGGTGTTTCCCAGTCACGTACACGCGCAGTAGTAGCGATCGCTCTAACACATCCTTGCAACGCCTCTGGTAAAGTTGCCACCACTACCGCAGATTCTAAAATATCCTTGGCATGGACTGCCATTTTCATGGCTTCTGGCGATCGCGGGTCACATTGGGGGTTAACTAATATCAGGTTATACAAACCGAAATTTTTCATCACACGAGCGATCGCACCCACATTAATTGGGCCAGCTGGTTCTACCAACACAATCCTGACCCCAGTTAATGCCATTTCTTATCTCTCCATATCTTTTACTTTGTGCATTTTACATAAATCGGCATTCCCACCCATAAAAAATTTAGGGATATAAGTAAAACCTTGTTCTCATACCCCAAACTTATTATTAGCGTTATTACCGAATCAATCTTTTTATTCTGTAACTTGAGAAGAACGCAACCGACGTTGACGACGCAAATAAGCTAAACCAACTCCTGCTAACAACGTACCTCCCATTGTGATTGGTTCTGGTACAGGTTCAGAAGTTCTGGGAGTTAGTAAGAAAGGACGTATGGCATTAGGTTCAATTGAATTGCGCTTGCGCCCATAGCCAACAATTTCACCTTTGTTATTAATGCCGACCAATACATCTAATTTCCAATCTACAGTAGGATCGAAAGAAATATCGAGGTTGCTTACGCCAGTCTCAGGACTCCATAAACAAAATTCCGTCCCTACTCCAGGACAATAACCTACTACTTGACCCAAGTCATTAATATCAGATGCCCTGATTGGGAGTGGGACTATACCAGCCTCTTGAGTCCACAAAAAGCTACTCCCTCCATTGCTACTACGAGAAAAGCCCAACACCTGACCTTGATTATTAATAGCAGAGGCCGTACTGTAATCTTCTCCTGGCAAAGTGCCAATTTCTTGTATCCCAGTCTCTGGACTCCAAAAAAAAGCACGATTATCATTAAAACTATTGTTTGAATCTCCTACTACTTGACCAGAATCATTGATGGCAGTTGCATAACTTCTTTCTCTACCAGGAAGAGTTCCAAGATCAATTCGTTCATTGCTACTATTCCACAGAACAGCATGATCTTTGCCATCAACGTCTATTAAATCTCCGAAATCGTTGTATATAGGCTCAGAAGAAAAATTTGAGTAACCTACCACTTGCCCAAGATTATTAATGCCATAGGCTGCATTACTCTGAAAGTAAAAGCTTCTTTCTAAAGGAGTAACACTACCGCTTTCGCTCCATACACCACTCCAGCTACCATAATCAGCACTCATTCTATATACTGATACCTGTCCTAAATTATTGATACCAGATGGGACAATTGCAATGGTATCTACCTGCCCAGAACTATCATTAATCCAAACTCTGCCGTTCTCACGACTCCACAGCCAGCCAGGCCGATAACGATTATTAACAAAAGTGTTTATGTACCCTACTATTTGACCAGCATCATTAATATCAGTAGGCCAGTCACTGTAAGGTAGATAATTGTTTTCTGGATTAATATCTATTAAGTCATACAAAATTGCTGCCATTGCAGAGGTACTTATTCCCAGTATCATCAACACTGCGCTACCACTGACAATCGCTAGATTTTTGATATTCGTTGTTAATTTTTGAATTTTCCACATATAATTTACTCCTTCTGAAATATCAATTTTTAATCACAAGTTTATAAATCTATCTTTTGGTAGTCGCGTTGCGTCATTTTTCCCAAAGGTTATATCAAACAAGAATTTTGCGCGAAGTTTTGCAAATGTTTGGATTATAAAATTCAGCGTTTTTCTTCTGATTAAAGTATTTAATTTTCACAAAAAGTCTATAAAAAGAACACAAAAAATTTATACTCTTCAATACACCCGTTTGTGTTCTTATAAAAAATATTTCTTTTTATAACAAATCATCTTAATTAATTAAGATTTACATCAAGTTTGATCAACTAAGCCAAAACATATTCAAATTCCATAATTATCTAAAAATTTAGTCATTAGTGTTGACAAATAACAAATTATAGGCTTCAGATAATCAAGCGATCGCCTATGATTTTGCTCAACGCAAGGTATAACTTTAAGTTTTGTTAAATTCGTTACCTTAAATACGCATCTTCAGAAACATGCAGTATAACTTAGCAGGGCGAAAAGCAAGTTAGACGCAAAAGTTAAATCATTATTTAAAACTCATAGCTTTCAGAAGTATTTTTGCTGTGACTGATTTGCTTTATCTGCCTATTGTCTGAGATTAAAATATATGTAGGAGACCCAAAAAAATGCAAAGTATTGTTAAAAGAACTATTATACTTTCCACCACAGCAGCGATCGCCGTTATATTTGCAGGTTGCGGTGAAAGCAAAGTAGCTCAATGTAATAAAATCATCAAAGTTGCCAATCAAGCAGTAACATTAAGTCAAGAATTGAGCAAAAATCCGCCAAAAGAAAAAGGTTCTAAAGCCTTAACTGAAGTTGCAGGCAAAATAGACACTTTGGCTAATGAAATGAAAGCATTAGAAATTAAAGATGAAAAACTGCAAGGCTTTCAGGGACGCTTTCTTAAGCTATATCAGGATACGAGTAAGGGTTTTCGTGATACCGCTACTGCTTTTGATAAAAAAAATCTCAAAGCAGCCAACGCTTCTTTAGCATCTTTAAAAAAGAGTAGTAGTGATGAAAGTGCAATAGTTAGTGAAATTAACACCTATTGCTCTGGTAAATAACATTTTTTGTCAGAAAAATGAGCAGCATATAGTGGTTATTTTAGAGTGTTCAGATAAATAGTTGAATATATTTTGTATCGCACACTGTAATTTAACCTGCTATATTGGGCTGTTCTTATTTAATAATTTCCTAATAAAGGCAGCACTTTTTTCTTTAAGATATCAATTAAAGCTGGTTCCATATATGAAAATTCATCTGGTATATCTAAACAAATAATTTTTTTATCTTTGAGAAAAGCTTGATAATTTTTTGTCAATTTGCGTTTATGAGATTGTTCCATCACAAAAATGATATCAGCCCATTCAATAGCTTCTGTGGAAACTGGAACTTCAGCGTAGTGGTCTAACCCTGCTGAGTCGGTTTCCAGTCCTTCATATTCAGCAAATACCGCCTCAGCAGTAGGACTCCTCAACTTATTTTTGCTACAGATAAATAACAGCTTTTTCATTAATTAATATCATCATATAGCAATCCTATTTAAGTTATAAAAACTATCAAACCGCCAAGAGTGCCAAGAAAAAAAGGAGGATTTCATAAATTATTTAGGACTGCTGTATTTACGGCGTTAACCTTAGTAATTGTTTTTAAGAACGAATTAACATTGGATCATAAATTTGGCATTCTTGAACACCATATTTGCTCAAAATTAAGCTAGATATATCAAGCTCATTATCTGTACCACTCACAATCAGAATGTAATTGCCTTGTTCAATTTGCTCATCGTAAAAACGTGTCCACTCATCTGCTATTCCTAGCCTCATTGCGTCAAAGCGATCGCTTAAAGTGATGTCTGTTGAACCAAACAATTGAGAAAAGTCTTTGCAAATTAAGGAAATCTGGCTGGCTGGAAAACCTGCCATACATATCTCATTAATCGCCGCTTCAGCATTCTCTATGTCATTAAAGTAACTAATTCCATACTTGGTCATAATCCCACTTTTATGAGGAAGAGTAGTATGAGAAGTTGTTGGAGCCAAATAATGTGTATTTTCCATCTCACTGCTGAGATGTTCATAAATACCAAACTCTTCAACACCCCAACGCTTGAGAATGGCTTCGACTTGAGCAATTTCTAGAAATGTACAATCGACAATGATTAAATAGTTTCCATTTGCTACGCGATCGTTATATGCTCTAGCTTGCTCCTCAGACATTCCCCAACCAACTAATGCACCAGCAAAAGTCCCAGTAGCAGCACCGAGACTCACTCCGGCAAGGGTTGTAACAAAAGCTGTAGCGGCCGCTCCCGCCAGCATGATTGGCCCAACTCCAGGTATTGCTAAAGTCCCAAGACCTACTAATAAGCCAGTCAAACCACCAACAGCGCCCCCTGAAAGTCCTCCTACTGTTGCACCTTCATCAGCCTTATCATGCGTATATTCTTTAATTTCAGGGTCATCTGCATTCTGTACAACTACAGATACTTGATCCATCGCTAAACCAATATTTCTCAATTCATAAAGTGCCTGTTCTATGTTTCGACGATCAGTAAATACGCCTACAGCACGTTGATTTCGGTTTAAAATCATGATGTCTCCTTGTTAGCAGGGAAGGTTAATTACCTGCAAATTTAGTATTTCAGTAGTTGTAATCTTAAATACAAGTTGGTTTAACTGAAAATTATCTTAAGTCATAAAATAAATTCAGCAGACTAATACCTTTGCTAAGGCGGAGAGGCAAGGTAGTTCATCAATCTTCATACTCGTCAATTGGCTAAGGTATTGATATTTATGTTTGATTTTGTAATTAGCTGCATAAATTAGGAATACCAATACATATAAGTGAATAGAAAGTACAGACTAGCCTTAAATACAGGTACAGCAAAATGAAAAACATCACAAAGTGGCTTTTGGGCTTGGCGATTGTTCCCGCAAGTTTGGTATTGATATCGAGTCATGCTAAAGCCAGCCAAATTGCTGGCGAGTGGTTCTTTGGGTTGTGGGATTGTAATATTGACGGTAGACCAGCCCGAATGCAATGGAAGGTAGTAGATGACCCACAAACTAGTTGTAGTGGAGATGTCTGCTCTACTACTTCAGGCGTACGTCTGGTTGGGCGATTTAGTGACAACGGCACTGCGTGGGTTCCTTTAGCAAAGCGTTTTTCCAACAGCCGAAAACAGGATTTGGGTATTCGTTATTTAGGTGCAGAGCAAGATAATTGGTATCTGAGATATAACAGTCGTACCAGGATTGCTGATGGTTGGACAACATGGCGAGGGAATCGCTACCCACTACAATGCCGCAATCGCAGATAAGTAAGCTGGTGTGGGTTCAAGTTGCACATTCTCTATTGAAGATGGTCATAAGTCATTGGTTTTTTCTCAAGACAAATGACTAACAACAAAGCGCAAAGTTTGAGCGCTGATTTCTGGTGTTCAAATTTTGCCAGGTATAAATATTTCTTCGATTTGAATACTCAATAAAATATGAAATTAGTAATTGACAAAATCAATTCCGCGATTGGCACAATTTTAATTGTCACGGATGGGGAAAAACTTTGCGCTCTGGACTTTGCTGATTATGAGCCAAGAATGCTGAAGCTGCTGAAGAAGCGTTATGTCAGTTTTGATTTTCAGTATCTCAAAAATCCCCAAGGTTTTAGTAATCAAATTCAAGCTTATTTTGATGGCGATCACACAAGTTTAAACAATATTCCCATCAGTACTGGTGGGACTGTGTTTCAACAGCAAGTGTGGCTTGCACTGCGAACCATTCCTTGGGGAAAAACTATTTCCTATACTGAGTTAGCCGTGCGAATTGGTAAGCCAAAGGCTTATCGCGCTGTTGGGATGGCAAATTCACTTAATCCCATCGCACTTGTACTTCCTTGTCATCGAGTTGTTGGCGCGAATGCTGCACTGACTGGTTATGCAGGAGGGTTAGAGCGTAAGCGTTGGTTGCTCAATCATGAAGATGGCGAACTAAGTAGGTAGGCAGGAAAATTTATAACTATGTCATTGCGAACGGAGCGAAGCGAAGTGAAGCAATCGCATGGGTTTTGAGCTTTTTATATTTTGTTACATAGTTAGGTTTATTTGTGCCTACCTACTTACCACAGAATTGAAAATTTAGAAGCCAGAATTCTGAAGAATAGGCTGTATATTCAGTCTTTATTCCTAAATTTACTTTAGGAATAGATTGTACATAAATAAAAAAAATTTTTTGTCTATCTATCTAAATAAGTAGTTAAATAATATATTTATAAAATAACCAACGATAGATGCGAAAAAATATTGATTCATGAGAAATATTACAACATATAAAAATCTGACAATAAAATAATCAGGTACATATTAGTAGTGGCTAAAAAACAAGATAAAAATAGTTGGAAACAAGAAATAAATGATATTGTACGTGGTATTTGTGGAGGTTTTCTATTTGGGATTCCCCTAATCTATACTATGGAAGTATGGTGGATTGGCTCACTAGTAAAACCAAAATTAATTGCTATAGCGATCGCCTTCATGTTTATTGTAGTTTTTTTACTCAATTATACAGATGGTTTTCGTAAACGCAGAAATACCTGGCGACTTGATGAAGCCGCAATAGATACTGTAGAAGCAATGGCAATTGGATTTGTTTGTTCTGCGTTTATGTTGTGGTTATTGCAAGAAATCA
Source organism: Nostoc cycadae WK-1 (assembly GCF_002897135.1). Classification (NCBI taxonomy): domain Bacteria; kingdom Bacillati; phylum Cyanobacteriota; class Cyanophyceae; order Nostocales; family Nostocaceae; genus Nostoc; species Nostoc cycadae. Next base: position 294,094 of record NZ_DF978426.1, read on the forward strand.
CGCCAGAAACATCATTAAAAGAATCACTAGGAAAAGTTGTATATGAAGGTGTACCATTTACCCTAGGCGTGGCATTAGCTAACCAGTTTCTCCAATCAGGTAATCAAAATAATTCCACATCAGATAGTTATAAAGGTAATGGTAATAGCAAACCTCAGCAACATCATTTGCACGCCACATTAGCTGATTTAGGTGCCACGGTGATTGGTGCAATTGTGATTGCTTTTAATATTGCCCCAACTGATGAAGTTCCTATGTTAGCAGCAGCTATTTCGCCTCCCTGGCTGTGGGCATTAATGGCTGCATCTTTAGTAATTTCATATACTATTGTCTTTCAAGCAGGTTTTTCCGACCAGAAAAAACGGAGACAGCAAAAGGGAATTTTTCAGCGTCCATTAAGTGAAACTACCATATCGTATTTAGTATCTTTACTGGCAAGTGGAATAATGCTATTTTTTTTCCAAAAGTTAACTTTGTCAGACCCTTGGACGATGTGGTTAGAACATACTTTAGTATTGGGATTACCTGCAACTATTGGCGGTGCGGCAGGTAGGTTAGCAATATGATGGAAACAGAACCACAACCAGAACGTTCTCTAGCTGAGTGGATCACATTCGGGATTGCTTCATCTATTCTTGCAGTCGTTATTAGCTTAGTAGGATATATGTGGCTGAATGAAAAAAATCAGCCTCCCATTTTATCGCTAAGTCAAAAACCAGTAGTTAGAGAAATTGATGGGAAATTTTATGTTCCTTTTGAAATAGTTAATACTGGTGGTGAAACGGCTGAATCAGTGCAAATTATTGCTGAATTACAAATTGCTGATCAAGTAGTTGAAGCAGGAGAGCAACAAATTGATTTTTTATCTGATGGCGAAAAGGAAGAAGGAGCATTTATATTTAGTCAAAATCCTCGTCAAGGGAAATTAACTATGCGGGTTGCTAGTTATAAGTTGCCATAATCTAATTAAATAATTTTGAGGATGCGGTGACTCATGCCTCTGCCAAATCAGCAAGTACAAAAGCAATTGTCACCCGCAATATTAATGATTTTCGTCTGGCCACTATTCTTGTTATTCTGCCAGAAGTTTGCTTGACTACTATCAGTTAATTCATCTTTGACGTGCAATTTGTGATGGTGGTAAGATGACTTTTTTCGCTAAACCCAATGCTTTTAAAGCTTTAATACTCCACCAAGTGATATCAATTTCCCACCACTGGAAACCAGCTTTGGCTACGTGGGGAAAAGTATGATGGTTGTTGTGCCAACCTTCGCCATGAGTTAGCAGTGATACCCACCACAAGTTACGTGCTTCATCATTGGCATCAAAGGTACGATAACCCCAAATATGTGATGCAGAATTGACAAACCAAGTGGAGTGCCACAATAAGACTGCACGGACAAACATTCCGTAAACTACAAAAGGCCAACCGCCCAAAGCATACAGCAATATTCCCAAAGGAATTTGCAATAATAAAAAGTAGCGATCTAACCAGCGGTAATAAGGTTGTCTTTCCAGGTCAGGCGCATATTTTTTATAGATTTCATAATCAAAAAACTCAGAACGGGGATACATAATCCACAGTAGATGGCTCCACCAAAATCCCCGCTTGGCAGAGTAAGGATCTAAGTTGATATCTTCTGTATGGGCGTGGTGCTGGCGGTGTCCACCAATCCAAAAAATCGGCCCACCTTGAAGTGCTAAGGCTCCGATCAAGGCGATCGCATATTCTAACCACTTGGGTACTTGGAAACTCCGATGGCTTAAAAGTCGATGATATCCTAAACAAATGCCAATACTCCCAAACAGCCAATGGAGAAACACAAGCAATCCTAGCGCTGACCAAGAAAAAAACCAAGGAGCCAACAGAGCTAAGGCATGAATAGTAGCAAAAAATGCCACATTCACCCATCTGAGGCGAGGTGAATTTCCTGTCTCAGGAGCAACCGCCAGATATTTTGCAGTCATAAACATTTCCGTTGATGGATCATGAAGTGATTTGCTTGGGATGTGGGTAAACTTCCCCAATAAATTTTTCCATTCTGTAGACTAGTTCGTTACAGTGGACTTAAGCAAGTATCACTTACATTAGGCATCGTAACAACTATTGGTATTTTATGCAAGTGGCACTTGCATTATTTCTTATGGCATCTCAATCAATTTCAGCCCGTCAACGTCTTATTCAAGCGGCACTAGAATTATTTACTACTCAGGGAGTTAGTAGTACTACTACCCGTCAAATCGCCGAAAAAGCTGGAGTCAATGAAGTGACGCTGTTTCGCCATTTCGGAAATAAACATGGGTTACTTTTAGCGGTGTTAGAAGAATCAGCAGCTTTTAAGGATTTGGGAGAATCCTTAGTTAGGCGGGCTACTCCTCCTGGCAACGTTTATCAAGCCCTGAAAGATTATGCAAGTGACAGCTTACATACATTAGAACGAGTCCCGGAGTTTGTGAGGTCTGTAGTGGGTGAAGCAGACCAATTTCCCGCCGAAAATCGCCGAGCATTGGGAAGAGGATTAACCGAAGCTAACCGCTATGTAGCGCAGTATTTAGCAACCCTCATCCAACAGGGAGATATTAACACCTATCTACCAGCAGAAAAATTAGCCAGTTTACTCAATGGCATGATTTTGGGCTATGCGGTGATTGAATTTACCAGCGAATTTCATGAACTGTGGGAAGATCGAGATGACTTTTTAGAGAACCTAGTGGAGTTGTTTTTACATGGAGCAATGTCCGCTGCTCCCCAATTAGCAAGAGAAGCTATCATTACCCAAGAAGTAGATGATTTACCTGCGATTTTAGTGCATAAAATTTTGCAAAATTCTAGGAAGTCAGGAATACAAGACTATGCTTTAGCATACCTGTTATTTGGTGCCGGCTTATCCGTTCCAGAAATAGTTGGATTACAGCGATCGCACCAAATATCCGATCCCCAAGGGTTAATTTTGCAAATCACCACCCCCGGATTACCCCGCCAAGTCCCGGCAAATCAGTGGATTTTGGGCAAACACTACGGATCTTACAACAACAATCCTTTAGTTAAATGGCTCAAAAGTCGTAAAGATCATCATCCTGCTATGTTTGTGGACAATGTAGGTAATCCTATTTCGGACTCAGAATTGCTGCAACGTTGGGAAGTTTGGACTCAGGGACTGCTAACACCCCAAGGTAAACCACCAGAAATTGTTCAAGCACAACAAACCTGGCGTGTAGAAATGTTAATGCGAGGTATGAGTTTGGAAGAATTGAGTATTTTGACAGGTGGCGATCGCGCTCAATTACAGCCTTATGCTCGCCGCGCCAAAGAAAAATCTGCTCTAGAGGCTGCTATTCGTTTAGATCATAAGCCAGCTTAACTTAATAAGGCAAAAGTAAAAACTTAAAAGGCAAAAGGAATAAAAATGGCTTTTAAATACCTATATTTATCAAAATTTACTTTTTACTTTTCAAAGCTTTCTGCCTTATAGTAGATGCCTAATAGCTTTATAAAATTGAGACTTAGCTAAAATAACTTTTTGCTTTGTTTTATGATGACACTCATCCAAAAAGTTCATGAATCAGAAAATCAGCAAAATCTTCAAGCAGTCGGGAGTCATTCCTTATAGAGTGCAGAACGACAACATCGAAATCTTACTGATTACAACCCGCGATTGCAATAACTGGGTAATTCCTAAAGGCGGAATTGCCAAAGGGATGAGTCCACCTGCTTCTGCTGCTAAAGAAGCATGGGAAGAAGCAGGTATCATTGGGCAAGTAGATGTCAATCCAGTAGGTAGTTATAGATATCGCAAACGCGGCAAAATCTACCAAGTGCAGATGTATTTATTATTAGTTGAAGTGTTAACTGAAGATTATCCCGAAGCCGGACAAAGACAACGAGAATGGTTAGATGTAAATATTGCCATTCAAATGGTTAAGCAAAATTCACTCAAAAAGATTTTGCATGAATTTCTCCAGTTAAAATCAAACTCTTGCTTACCATTTGTAAATATACAAAGTTCTCTATAAAGGCCAGAGAAATCGCCAAAATCTAGAAAATGATTTTTTAACGGTAACAGCCCTAGACTTATCTGTAAAATCAATCGAAAATCTTAAATTGATCTATAGGATCATTCCCAAATCCAAAATCTGTCTTGAAAAGTTTGCTCAATGGGGGGGAATCTCCCGAACTTTGCTCAACGTGGGTTCCCCGCGCACGCAAGTTCTCTACCGCACGCAACGCCAGTTGCTTCTCCTAATCGGAGACGCTACGCGTAGCTTGCTTCCCCGTAGGGGTACAAGCCGGGGAACCCGTCCAACGCACTGGCTCAACTTTTCGCAAAATCTAAAATCCAAAATTGTCGGGCGCTTTTTTTGATACCATAAAAGTCCTGACTCGTTAAATAACGATTGACCTATGAGCAAAGGCACCCTGTTTGATAAAGTTTGGGACTTACACACCGTTGGTACACTTCCTTCAGGGCTGACACAGCTATTTATCGGCCTGCATCTAATTCATGAAGTTACCAGTCCTCAAGCCTTTGCGATGTTGCGCGAACGAGGTCTCAAGGTACTGTTTCCCCATCGAACCGTAGCTACAGTAGATCACATTGTTCCCACAGATAATCAGGCGCGTCCTTTTGCCGATAGTGTGGCAGAAGCAATGATTCAAGCCCTGGAACAGAACTGTCAAGAAAATAACTTAACTTTTTATAATATTGGTTCTGGCAATCAAGGTATAGTCCATGTCATCGCCCCAGAAATAGGATTAACCCAGCCAGGAATGACGATCGCTTGTGGTGATAGCCACACATCGAGTCATGGTGCATTCGGTGCGATCGCCTTTGGGATTGGTACCAGTCAAGTCCGCGACGTTCTCGCCTCCCAAACCCTCGCCCTCGCTAAACTCAAAGTCCGCAAAATTGAAGTTAACGGCACTCTTAACCCTGGTGTTTATGCCAAAGATGTGATTCTGCATGTTATTCGCACCCTCGGCGTGAAAGGTGGTGTCGGTTACGCCTACGAATTTGCTGGGACTACTTTTGAACAGATGAACATGGAAGAACGCATGACAGTCTGTAATATGGCGATCGAAGGTGGTGCCAGATGCGGTTACGTCAATCCTGATCAAGTTACCTACGATTACCTCAAAGATAGAGACTTTGCCCCCAAAGGTGCAGATTGGGATCAAGCAGTAACTTGGTGGGAATCGATTAAGAGTGATGCTAATGCAGAATATGATGATGTAATTGTATTCAATGCAGCCGAGATTCCCCCTACTGTCACCTGGGGAATTACCCCCGGTCAAGGTATTGGTATTCATCAGTTCATCCCCAAGCCCGAAGAACTGGCGGAAGAAGACCGCTTTGTTGCCGAAGAAGCTTATCGCTACATGGATTTGTTACCTGGTCAACCTATTAAAGGTACAAAAATTGATGTCTGCTTTATTGGTAGCTGCACCAATGGTAGAATCAGCGACCTCAGAGAAGCCGCGAAAATTGCCCAAGGTCGCCGCGTTGCTGAAGGAGTCAAGGCCTTTGTTGTTCCAGGTTCCGAAAGAGTCAAACAAGCCGCCGAAGCCGAAGGATTAGACAAAATTTTTGAAGCAGCGGGTTTTGAATGGCGTGAACCAGGATGTTCTATGTGTTTAGCCATGAACCCCGACAAACTCCAAGGTAGACAAATTAGTGCTTCTTCCTCTAACCGCAACTTTAAAGGAAGACAAGGTTCATCCTCTGGTCGCACGTTACTGATGAGTCCGGCTATGGTAGCGACTGCGGCCATTAAAGGCGAAGTTTCTGATGTCCGTGACTTGCTGTAGGAAAAGGCAGGAGGTAAAGCTTATACTCCGCGTAACTTCGCGTTTACCTCCGCGCCCCTCTGCGTTTGTAAACCACATCTTTTTTATCTCGCGCGAAGGCGCAAAGAAAATTATGGTAAGTGAAGTTAAACAAGTATCTGGGCAAGCTATACCTTTAGTTGGTGATGACATTGATACAGACAGGATTATTCCTGCTCGTTTTTTAAAGGCTATTACTTTCGACGGTTTGGGCGAAAATGCCTTTATTGACGATCGCACAGCTTTAAAAGGTGAACATCCTTTTGATCAATCCCAATATCAGGATGCCAGTGTGTTAATTGTTAACCGTAACTTTGGCTGCGGTTCATCACGAGAACACGCACCGCAAGCGATCGCAAAATGGGGTATTAAAGCTTTAATTGGTGAAAGCTTTGCGGAAATCTTCTTGGGTAACTGCGTGGCTATTGGTGTACCTTGTGTCACTGCTGAGGCGGCGACTGTAAAAAAACTCCAAGAACTAGTAACAGCTAATCCCCAAGCAACAGTAACGGTAAATTTAGAAACCTTACAAGTGCAACTGGGTGACTTTACAGCACCAGTTTTCATGGGTGAAGGTTCCAGAAATATGTTTGTTTCTGGTAGTTGGGATGCTTGTGGTCAGTTAGTCGCTAATGCAGAAAAAATTCGCGCTACGGCTGGTAAACTGCCTTATGTCGCTTGGGGTTAATTTTTGGGTGTGATAGCGATCGCCCATAATTTATTTTTCTTTACATCAGCGGTAGCGCTTAGACAAGACTAAGGCAACGTTAACGTGGATCGATGGCAGGTTTGCTGTCAAATAAACGTTTATGTTTACTTTTAATATACAAGCTGGGTTCATTTAGGGCTAAGTAATTGCTACAGACGGTGGTAGTTTTAAAACGCTGGTAACTACGTTAATTAAATTCTCAGGGTCAATCGGTTTAGTTAAGTAATGTTGAAATCCGGCTGCGAGAATTTTTAAGCGGTCTTCTTCGCGGGAAAATGCAGTTAAAGCGATCGCGGGAATGCTACCACCATTTTCCGGTGCTAAAGCGCGGATTGTTTGGATTAAATTATAACTATCTTGACCTGATATACTGATGTCGCTAACCAGAATATCAGGTTTTGTTTGCTCGATGATTGCCAATGCTGTATCAACTGATGCCACGGCTGTAGCATTTGCACCATACTCTTCAAACATAAATGCTAAAAAATTTCGGCTATCGGTTTCATCATCTACAACCAATACTTTCAATCCAGCTAAAGGTGTAGTAGCAGCTGTACAAGAAGGAGAATTTTCGGCTTTACCATCAAGACTGTTGCTTGGCATTAATGGGAGTCTCAAGGTAAAAGTTGCGCCCTGACCTTTACCTGGGCTGTCTGCGAGAATTATCCCGTTGTGCAGTTCTACCAAATGTCGGACAATTGCTAGTCCTAAGCCTAACCCATTGTGCGATCGCGTGGTGGTACTGTCTGCCTGGCGAAATCTTTCAAATACTTTGGGTAAAAAATCTGGTTCGATACCAATACCTGTATCAATTACTTGAATTTGAGCATAGGAAGAGGTAAAAAATCGTATGGGAGACAAGCCAGAGGAAATGACAATTTCCTCTGATGGGAATTCTCCACCAGGCTCCTGATGTCTGTGCTGCATCAATTCTAGATGGACTGTAACATTACCATCTTTAGGTGTAAACTTAATTGCATTAGTTAAAAGATTCCAGACTACTTGCTGCAACCGTACTGGATCACCGCAAACTGAACCAATAGAAGAATCGAGAATTGTGTTGATTTGAATATGTTTAGCTTCTGCTAAGGGACGCACCGCTTCTAGGGCTGCTTCCATCACAGCACTTAAGTTCACCGCACATAAATTCAGTTTTAGCTGACCGCGAATAATCCGCGATACATCTAAAATATCTTCAATTAATTGCACCTGAGATGTAGCATTGCGTTCAATTGCTTCTAAAGCCTTAGCTGTCGCTTTGTCATCCAGTTTTTTAGAACGCAGAATTTTTGACCAGCCTAGCATCGAAGTCAAAGGTGTGCGGAGTTCATGAGACAGCACCGCCAGAAACTCATCCTTCATCCGATTTGCGGCTTCTGCTTCTTGTCTGGCTGTTTGTTCTCGAATGATTTGAGTGCGAACTTCTTCAGCTTGCTTGCGTTCGGTGATATCTTCAAGAGTTCCGACATAGCCAAGTAATTTCCCTTGAGCCGAAACCATACGTGATGAACGCACCTGTACCCAGCGGTGTCCACCATTAGCTGTGAGAAATTGAAAATCTTCCGAATAGTTTTGGCTACCTATATCAAGATATTTATTCCAACTAGCGATCGCGCGTTCTTGGTCATCTGGATGGACAAATTCTAGCCATTGTTTTTCTAAACTTTCTACTGTATTTAAACCACAAATTGCCTGATAGTGAGGATTAGTATATCTACATTTGCCCTCTGTATCCATTTCAAAAATCCCTACAGGAGAACAAGTGCTAAGGGAGCGAAATCGCTCTTCACTTTGCCGTAGTTCTGCATTAACAGCTGCTAGTTGAGTTGCTTGTTCTTTAATGGCTTGAGTTTTTTTAAATAGCTCAACAAAGACTGTAACTTTCGATATTAATATGTTCGTATCTATGGGTTTAAGCAAATAATCAACAGCGCCCAGAGCATAGCCTTTAAATAGCATTTGATCACTAGTGCTAAAGGCTGTCAGAAAAATAATTGGAGTTTGTAGCGATCGCTCTCGACTACGAATCAGGTTGGCAGTTTCAAAGCCATCCATTCCTGGCATTTGCACATCCAGCAAAATTACCGCAAAATCTTGATGCAGCAGACACCGCAAAGCTTCGGCTCCAGAAGTGGCTTTTACTAACTTTTCTCCCAGTCTTTCTAAAATTGCTTCTAATGCCAACAAATTTTCTAGTTTGTCATCTACCAAAAGGATGTTGACTTGCGGTTCAGGCTGCATGATTTTATCGCACTGTAGTTCTTTTCTGTTCTAGGTTTCAATCTCTTTAAAGGGGATTGCTTGAATTATTATGACACGACAAAGTTTCTGTCATTTGTCAACGGTCAATAGTCAAAAGCCTGAAGCATGAAATTTCATACTTCAGACTTGACACTTTATACTTCAGACTTCACACTTCCCTTTATCTTTGTAAACTGCGGGGATCGAGAGCATCTCTTAAGCCATCACCTAGTAAATTAAATGCTAATACTGTCAAAATAATTAGTACTGCTGGCGGCCAGATTAACCAAGGTTGTAATACCAAAATTGAAGCATTACTGGCTAGGGTAAGCATATTACCCCAAGAAGGATCTGGCTGTTGAATTCCTAACCCAATCAAACTTAAAACGGCTTCAGCACTAATAAAACTAGGAACTGATAAGGTTGCAGAAATAATTACATAAGTAGCAGTTTGCGGCAGAACATGACGAACAATAATGTAAAGCGGATTTCCACCCATTGCGCGTGCAGCTTGAACAAATTCCCGTTCTTTAATAGAAAGTACTTGTCCTCGAATTACCCTAGCTAAACCAGCCCAACTAATCACAGAAGTAATAATAACAATTAATAAAAAGCGCTGGGTACTACTTAAGCCAGGTGGTAAAACTGCACCTAATGTCACCAACAGATAAATACTGGGGAAAGTCATCAGAACTTCTGCAAAACGCATGATGACACTATCGAGCCAACCACCAAAATAACCCGAAATCCCACCCAGCAGTAGACCAAGAGGGAAAGTAAAAACTACACCGATAATCCCAATAAACAAACTAATGCGGCCGCCATGTAGCAATCGACTGAATTGATCACGTCCTTGATCATCAGTGCCAAAAATGTTTAATCTTACGCCATTATCTGCACCAAATAAATGCCAATTTAAGGGAATTCCCGGAAAAATGGTGACTTCATCCCATTTCGGTGGTAGTGGTAAACTCAGCTGTAATAGATGGTATTCCGGCCCAGATACAAATAAACGTAAAGGAGAGGGCTTAGTAAAATCTACAATTAATTGGCGATCGCCTGTATTTATATCAGTATTACCTTGAGTTGTGGGGTAAATATGCGGGCCGATAAATTTCTTGGAAGACTGGGAAACCCAATAAATTTTTGTTGGTGGTAGCAGTGAACCATTTGGCTGTGAAATATATGGGTCGTAAGGAGCAACGAAATCTGCTGCAATCACCGCTACATAGAAAATTAACAGCAAAATTGCTCCAAATCGCGCCAAAGGATTTTTCTTAAGTCTTTGCCACCAATTCATAGTTTATTTGTCCTTTGTTCTTTGTCATTGGTCATTTGTTGTTTAAGTGTACTAATGACTAATGACTAATGACCAATGACTACAATCTAAGCATGTAACTGCTCAATCATGTACAGATGTTCTTCTTGACTTTTTTCGTGTTCCACAACAAATACATTCGAGTAGAGATTCGCCATCACTTGTTTGCCTTGTTGGGTGAGCGATAAGTAGCGCAGACTATCCTTAATATAAGGATGAACACCATTCCAGTAAAATTTGGCGTAATTTTTGCGTAAATCGGCTGGGGTTTCATAGCCTAAGACTTTATTCATCCCAGTTTCTTCAAATTCGTAGAATAAAGAGGTAATTTTTTTCAAATAACGGGGGTCACTTAATTGTCCAATTAAATCAGCCGCCCGTACTAAGCCAGCAAAGTTAACAGTATCTTGATGATCTTCTGCTTTGGGTACGGGAAAGCGAGTCCATTCAATATTACTTTTAATGACTTCACCATCTATGAGCTTGTGACCACCGAAACGCTCATCAATAAACAGCTTGGCTCGATCAACATGATAAGGTGTCAGACTGGCATCAGAAGCACCAGGATGCAGGGAAATCATTCTGCCATTTTTACCTGTAGCATATAAGCCTGATGCTTCTTGGTCTTGGCGGCAAACTCCTTTGACATAACCAATATCATGACAGACCAAGGAGATAATAAAGTGCAACCAATCTTCACTAGAAACACCACCTTCACGGATGTGTTTGCCACGGAGAATTTCTTGCCCTACTAAGGTAACTAAAATAGAGTGTTCGACATTATGGTACAAGGCATCGCTATTGGCAATATTTTCCAACGCCATACTTCCAGCCCAGGCTATGATGTCTTGATAATCATTTTTTAGGCAGCCGTATGTGCGACTGTAGCCTTCTCGAATTTGCTTGACAAAAGCATCAATTAAAATTTCAGTGGCGTTGAACATATTTGGTTGCTCAGTTCAGATAAAAATATCTCTTGTTTGTTATTAAGAATGCCAACATCAAGGCTTGAGTAAGTGTTTGCAGGTATTTTTATCCTTTTTAACTTAAATAAGGGTGTGAATGCTACTCGCCTTGAAATCTTGATCACATGATAGGCTATGGTTTCTTAGTTCACTGCCAACAGATGTAATTTGGCGTATCCTACGTTCATCAGTTTTCCATATTTATACTCACAATGAAGTGATCTGCATACAAAGGATGTGTGACACTAACAAGAGTTATTGAGTGAGAAAAATCTCCTGTCATATTGATGAACAATATTTACGTATAATCACTTATTTTTATTTTTATTTCTAATAAAAAACATGACTTGTGTCATGGTTATCATATTGGGGATTATTACAGTCAAATTTTGAGATGTAAGTCAGATTTAATATATGGTAATTAGTCTCAAACTTTCTTAAAAATAACCAGCAGTTGTGTGTTTCCAGAGTGGAGGTGCGTCTCGTGAGTGACGAAAGTATGCCAGAACTAAGGCGAGAAGAAAATGTAGCGGATGAACAGAAGGCAAAGCAGCAAACCCGCCCGTGGCTAACACCGATGTTTGTTGGTATTGGCTTGGGTCTAGCGATCGCCCTAGGCGGTCTAGGGGTGTTAACTCAATTGCCACCACGTCAACAAAAAGCTGTGGCAGATAAAGTCCCGCCTCCAGCTAATCCAGTAATGACGGTGACTGTCGCCCCAGTAGAAGCTACGCGTGTTTCTCGCACATTCAATACTACAGGCACAATTGCCGCCCGCGATTTAATTCCGGTGCTACCCCAAGCCAATGGTTTGCAAGTCAAAATCATTCCTGAAGATATTAAAGAAGGTACTTATGTCAAAAAAGGTCAAGTTCTGGCAATTTTAGATGATTCTATGCTGCAAGCTCAAATGAGTGGAGCCAGAGCCGAGATAGAATCTAAACAAGCTGATGTCGGTTCCAGACAGGCAAGTATGGTTTCCCAGGAAGCCACTGTAGAATCTTATCAGGCAATAGTGCGGCAAAAAAAAGCAGATTTAGCACAAGCCAAGGCTAAGTTAGAAGAAGCCCAAAAGAATTATCTGCGTTATCGCAAATTGGCAATTGCTGGGGCAATTAGTCTGCAAGAACTTGATACTCGCGCCTACACAGTTAAAACAGCCGTCGAAGTTGTACGAGTTGCCGAAGAAAACATTCGTGGCGCTCAAGCTAATGTTCTCAGCGCCCAAGCTAATACAGGCAGTGCCGAAGCAAATATTTATAAAGCTAAGGCAGATGTGCGTAGCAGCGTAGCTAAAGCAATACAATTACAAACACAGTTAAAACAAACTGTAGTTCGCGCCCCAATTTCGGGAATTGTGGCGGAGAAATTAGCCAGAATTGGTGATGTGACAGGTATACCACCACAAACCCAAGTTGGCACTGTGATTGGGGGAACACAAAAACTATTTTCGATTATTCGGGATGGCAGATTAGAACTTCAGGCAGATGTTCCAGAAATTCAATTACCACAAGTAGAAATTGGTGCGGCTGTGCAAATTTCCTCAGATATTGATAGTCGCGTGCAGTTGCAAGGCAGAGTGAGAGAAATACAACCGCTAGTGAACGATAAACGACGAGAAGCAACTGTCAAAATTGACTTACCATTAACCAATTTACTCAGACCAGGGATGTTTGCCCGCGCGGCGATTACGACAAATAGCGCGATCGCAATGGTAGTCCCCCAAAAAGCAGTGCAACCCCAAGCTGATGGTAGTGCAATGATATTCACCCTCTCCGGTGATGATCTAGTTCGTAGTCAGAAAATTGAGGTCGGAGAACCAATCAATAGCGAACTCGTAGAAATTAAAAATGGTTTGCAATTAGGCGATCGCGTCATCATTGATGGTGCAGGTTATCTCAAAGATGGCGATCGGGTGAGAGTTAGTCAATAGTCATTTGTCCAGGAGGCAGGAGGCAGGAGGATGAAATTTCATAGTTCATACTTCATAGTTCACACTTCATAGTTCACACTTCATACTTCAGATGTCTTTTAATATCTCGGCTTGGTCAATCAAAAAACCAGTTCCCACAATAGTTTTATTTTTAATTTTGACAGTGGTTGGTTGGTTATCTTTCATATCTTTGGGAATTGACACCAACCCTAACATTGATGTGCCGGCGGTTTCTGTGACTGTTACCCAACCGGGTGCAGGGCCGGCAGAACTGGAATCGCAAGTGACGAAAAAAATTGAAGATGCTGTCGCTGGGTTGGGCAACATCGATAATATGATTTCTACGGTAAGTGATGGCAAATCTGCCACCACGATAAATTTTATTTTAGGCACAAATAGCGATCGCGCCACCAATGATGTGAGAAATGCGATCGCTCAAATCCGCCAAAATCTTCCCCAAGATGTTAACGACCCGATTGTCCAACGCTTAGAATTCGCTGGTGGGCCAATTATTTTTTATGCCGTCAAATCAGATCAGCGTTCTGTAGAAGAACTCAGCAACATCGTAGACCAAACTATTAGCCGCGCTTTATTAGCTGTTAAAGGTGTGGCACAAGTTAAACGCATCGGTGGCGTTGACCGCGAAATCCGCATTAACCTCGACCCTGGCCGCTTACAATCTTTAGGTATCACCGCCACCCAGGTCAACGACCAAATTCGGGCTTTAAATATCAATTTACCCGGTGGACGCGCCGAAGTTGGCGGTAGTGAACAAACAATTCGTACCCTTGGTAGTGCAGCTAGTGTGAATTTGCTGCAAACTTATGAAATTCTCCTGCCTAGTGGGGGTTCCGTGCCTTTATCTAGTTTGGGGAGTGTAGAAGATAAATATGCGGATGTGCGACAAACTGCCCGTTTAGATAACCAACCTGTGGTAGCTTTTCAAGTATTGCGGAGTACTGGCAGTGTGGTTGTGAGTGTAGAACAAGGGGTGAAAGCCGCAATTGCCGAACTACAAAAAACTTTGCCCCCAGATGTCAAAGTAGATTTAATTTTTACCAGAGCCGATATTATTCGCCAGTCTTATCAAAGCACCATTGATGAGTTGATTCAAGCCTCGGTGTTGGCAGTGATTGTGATTTTAATCTTTTTGCGAGACTGGCGAGCGACTTTAATCACTGCCGTTGCCCTACCTTTATCAATGATTCCGACTTTTGCAGTGCAGCAAGCGTTGGGATATACCCTCAATAATATGACTTTGTTGGCTTTAGCTTTGGCTGTAGGCAATTTAGTAGATGATGCCGTGGTCGAAATTGAAAATATGGAACGGCATATAGCGATGGGGAAATCGCCTTGGGAAGCAGCTTTTGACTCTTCTGATGAAGTGGGATTAGCTGTGATGGCAAGTTCGGCAACGATTATTGCAGTGTTTTTGCCTGTGGCGTTTATGGGTGGTGTTCCTGGACAGTTTTTCCAACCCTTTGGTCTAACTGTTGCCGTGTCGACAATTTTTTCCACAATGGTAGCGCGGATGATTACGCCGATGATGGGGGCGTATCTATTAAAAGAGAAGGCACATACCCAACCTAGTGCCACCCACGCCAAACACAGATTAAGTCAAATCTTTTATCGTCAAACAACAAATCAACCAACAAAAAATCAGTTTCAGCCTTATAAATCTTTATTACAAACGGCATTACGCCATAGATTAACTACAATTGCGATCGCTATTGCGTTTTTCATCGCTAGTCTGATGTTAGTTCCCTTGATTCCCAAGGGTTTTGTCGATGATAGTGATGTGGGGATTTCTAACGTGACGATTGAAGTTCCCCCTGGTTCTACTTTGGCTGATGTGAATAAAGTAGTCACCCAAACAACAGATATTATTAAACAAAATCCAATTGTAGAAAAGGTTTTAGCCACAGAAGAAATCAATTCAGCTACCTTGTCAATTCAGCTAAAGCCCAAGGAAGAACGCCATATTTCGCAAAAACAGTTTGAAGAACAAATCCGCCCATTATTTCAAGAAATACCAGGGGCGAGAATTAGTTTTCAAAGTCAAGGGCCGGGAGATAGTCGCAAAGGTTTATCTATTGTGTTGCGGAGTGAAAATCCCCAAGCGTTAAATCAAGCTGCGGATGACTTAGAAAAACAAATGCGTAACTTACCTGGATTAGTGGAAGTCTCTTCGACTGCCAGTTTAGTTAAACCAGAGATTTTAGTTATGCCTAATCCCCAACGCGCCGCCGATTTGGGTGTTACTGTACAAGCGATCGCCAGAACTGCATCTTTAGCTACTATTGGTGATAATGATGCTAACTTGGCTAAGTTTAACTTGAGCGATCGGCAAATCCCCATCCGTGTGCAAATCGACCCCACAGCCCGCGCAGACATCAATACTATTAAAAATCTCCAAATTCCCAGCCAAAACGGTAGTTTAATTCCTCTCGTCGCTGTGGCAGATATCCGCTTTGGTAGTGGCCCCGCCACCATCAACCGCTACGACCGCGCCCGTCAAGTGGCTGTAGAAGCTAACTTACAAGGTATTTCTTTAGGAGAAGCCGTCAAAGCAGTTAGTCAATTACCTGCGATGCAAAACCTACCACCAGGAGTTGTCCAGCAACCTTCTGGTAGTGCCAAAATTATGCAAGAAATTTTTGGTCGCTTCGGCGGTGCATTAGCCCTCGCCGTGATGTGCATCTATGCAATTTTGGTGCTGCTATATAACAACTTCCTGCATCCTTTATCAATTATGGCTGCATTACCGTTTTGTTTAGGCGGTGCATTAGTAGCATTAATGGTTGCTCAAAAACCCTTGGGAATTTACGCCTTGATTGGTATCGTTTTACTTTTAGGAATTGTTACCAAAAACTCGATTCTTTTAGTAGATTACACAATCATCAATATGCAGGAAGGCAAGAAGCAACGCCAAGCCTTGATAGAAGCTGGAGTTTCTCGCTTGCGTCCTATTATGATGACTTCCTTAGCCACAATTGCTGGGACGCTTCCGTTAGCATTGGGTATTGGTGCAGGTTCGGAAGTGCGTCAGCCAATGGGAATTGCGATTATGGGCGGCTTTACAACCTCTACATTGCTGACTTTGGTAGTAGTGCCAGTCATATTTAGCTACATTGACAACTTCCAGAACTGGATTTTGAACACACTGCGTTATGGTTTTGGCAAAAAACCACCTGTGGAAGAAAGAGAAGTTAGGGGGGGGCGATCGCAAAACAGCACATCTGTATCCGAAATCCAGAACTAATCAATGTGGTATAATATCTGTTAGCTTATTTAAAGCTAACAGTAACTTTTGCGGGTGTAATTCAGTGGTAGAATGTCACCTTCCCAAGGTGAACGTCGTGGGTTCGAGTCCCATCGCCCGCTTTTGTTGTTGTACATTCGCACATTATATGTCGTTTTTCGCAAATTAGTGTCGTTTTTTGCAAATTAATGTCGCTTACAGTATTTTTTAGAGTCAATTCAATTATACCGATTTTTCGCAAATTAATGTCGTACTAGATTGCAGTTGAATAGACACATTAACTTCTATATTAAACCCATTAGTATTTTGCTAAACTAAGTTTTAATGTGCATACTTCTTAATCTGTACTGCCTGATTAATTAAATATATGTAGAGCGGCAAATTAGTTATTAATAACCGTAAAATGACAAATCATTTGCTATAACATTTCTACAGATGATTTTATAATTGAAGCCGCTTTAATGTAACTCTACCTTTTTATAAAATATCTCAACGTTCCATTAGTCAGCATGACTTTTAACACTTGAGTATTGGGAAGGTGACATTCCTTTCAACCCTCTTAACCAAATTTTAGACGGGATAGTTGTTGAGCATCAACAGTAATTGCTAATTGAAATAGATGCGAATACTTTTAACCTACCCCTAGCCGGGATGGTTGTTGAAACCCAGTCGTAGTTTATCCAAAAAGCATCTTCATTAACCTTTCAACCCACCCCTAGCCGCAGGGCTGTTTCATTCCACAAGACGAAG